>NZ_CCXH01000028.1 GCF_000820725.1 Actinomyces polynesiensis
ACATCCTGCTCGGCAACGACGCCTACGGCGGCACCCACCGGCTCATCAACTCCGTGCTCGGGGCATGGGGGGTGACGAACTCGGCGGTCGACACCACCGACCCGGCCGCCCTGGAAGCGGCTGTCCTCCGTGACCAGCCGAAGGTCGTGTGGGTGGAGACGCCCTCGAACCCGCTGCTCGGGATCACCGACATCCGGGCCGCCGCCGAGGTGGCGCACCGCCACGGCGCGCTCCTGGTCGTCGACAACACCTTCGCGACCCCGTGGCTGCAGAACCCGCTGGCACTGGGGGCCGACATCGTGCTGCACTCGACGACGAAGTACATCGGGGGCCACTCCGACGTGGTGGGAGGCGCCGTCATCGTCGGCGACGACCGTTTCACCGAGCAGCTCGGCTGGTTGCAGAACGCGGCCGGGGCGGTGTCCTCACCCTTCGACGCGTGGCTGACACTGCGCGGGCTGAAGACCCTGGCCGTGCGCGTGGAGCGTCACTCCGCCAACGCCGCTGCGCTCGCGGAGGCCCTGGCCGGGGACGACCGTGTCGCGGAGGTCCTCTACCCGGGCCTGGCGACCCATCCCGGCCACGCCGTGGCCGCGCGGCAGATGCGGGCCTTCGGGGGCATGGTGTCGATCCGGCTGCGTGGGGGAGCCGAGGGAGGCGCGTGGGCCGCGCGGACCTTTGCGGCCTCGACCCGGCTGTTCACCCTGGCCGAGTCACTGGGCGGCGTGGAGTCCCTCATCGAGGTCCCCGCCGCGATGACGCACTCCTCGGTGAAGGGCACCAGCCTGGAGGTGCCCGATGACCTCGTGCGCCTCTCGGTGGGCATCGAGGACGTGGGGGACCTGGTGCGCGACGTGCGCCGCGCTCTGGACGCACTGTCGGTCCCGGTGGGGGCGGCGCGCGGCTGAGGCCTCTGACGTGGGGCCGCGGGCTGCTCGGTCCGCGGACGGCTGGGTCCGCGGACGGCTGGGTCCGCGGACGGCTGGGTCCGCGGACGGCTGGGTCCGCGGACGGACGACCGTGGCCTCCGCAGTTGTCAGCGGGCCGCGGGTGCCACCGCACCGCCGGGCACCCGCGCCGGCCCCATCACTGCGCGATCGTGGCGGTTCCCTGGACCAGGGAGCCGGTGATGATGATGCCGGCCCCGAGCAGGGACACCGTGGCGCCCGCCCAGTCCCACGCCGTGGGACGGAAACCGTCCATGACGATGCCCCAGGCCAGGGAACCGGCGATGAAGATGCCGCCGTAGGCGGCGGGGACCCGGCCGAAGGACGCCTCGGGCTGCAGGCTCGCGAAGAACCCGTAGGCCCCGAGCACCAGGATTCCGGCTCCGGCCCACCACCACGGACGTGACTCCCTCATCGACTGCCAGATCAGCCAGGACCCGCCGATCTCGGACAGGGCTGCGAGGACGAACAGGATGACGATGCGGGCCGGGACCATGCCCGGATCCTCCCACAGCCGGTCGGTGTCCCGGCAGGTGGGGTGGGCCACCCGCGGGGGGTGTCTCAGTCCTCCGTCAACCGGGTGAGGTCCACGTCGAGGACCTCGCGTTCGCCGTCGACCTCCACGACGAGGAGCATCGAGTCAGGGGTCCCGAAGGCGTGCTGGATCCTGAACACGTGGGTGGCGGAGGAGCGCCAGGGGAGCCAGTGCTCGGTGCAGAGCAGGTCGCGGTCGAAGGGATCACCGTTGCGGTCGGCGTCCATGGAGGCGGCGAGCCCGTCGAAGCCGAGGGTCGGGGAGCCCGAACGTGCCACGCAGTCGACGAAGCGGACCCTCACGGGGAGCAGACCGGTGTTGCGCACGCGCACCGGGATGTCGACGTCGCCGCCCCCGAGCCACGTCGGGGCGGTGGCGACAGCCGTCAGTGCCATGGTCCCTCCTCCCGGTCGGGCCCGACCACCGGTCGCGGGCGGTGGTCGCAGGTGCCGAGTCGGTGCCCCGAGTCGGGCTTGAACCGACGACCGACGGATTATGAGTCCGCTGCTCTGACCGACTGAGCTATCGGGGCGATCCAAGGGTAGCGGGTCGGGCGGGGTCATCCGGCCATCCACGTGGTGGAGTCGCAGGGGTGACCGACGGGCACCCCTCGGGGCCGAGGGGGCGCCCGGACCGCCCGGGACACCGGTGGCCACTACGCTGTTCGCCATGGCAGCACACACCGTTCCCGATTCGATGGCCCCCTTCCTCCCGCGCAGCGACCGAC
>NZ_CCXH01000029.1 GCF_000820725.1 Actinomyces polynesiensis
GAAGTACGCGGTCATCCTGGTGGGGGAGGGCGGGGTCGAGGACTCCGGGATGTGGTACGAGGTCCAGCGCGTGCGCTGGGACGCTGCCTCGCGTGGCCTGACGGTCACCTGGGTCGATCCGGCCAGGTCCCCGATGGTCGTCAGGACGGTCTCCTCCGATCCCGGGGCGTTCATGGCCCTGGTCACCGAGCGGGTCAACCATTCGCTGGTGGTGCAGAAGGCTGCGCTCACCGCCGAGGGCACGACGGTGGTCGCCGCGGTGAGGCGCCGGGACGACGGGCAGCTCTTCTCCACACTCGTCGCCGACGGCCCGCTCGACGAGGACGGACGACGGCTGGCCGACGCCCTCGAGCGTGAGGTCCGCGACGGGGTCGGCCTGGACTGAGGCCGTCCCACCCACCTGCTCCGTCCGCGCGGAAGTGTGGGGGTGCACACATCGGGCCAGCTGGCGGGGCATTGTGAGTCGACCGCCACGTCCTCCTGATTTGCCGGGTGTGCCTGCTGCTCGCTAACATCATCCACGCACGACATTCCGGCGTAGCTCAACGGCAGAGCATCCGACTGTTAATCGGACGGTTACTGGTTCGAATCCAGTCGCCGGAGCAGAAGGTGTGAGGGCCTGCCCCGTTCGGGGCAGGCCCTCCTGCTGTCAGTGGCACATCCGGCGCGGTCGCGACGTCCGGGCGTCACGGGTTGCGGGCACCGGACGGTGCCTGCGGGTACCCGCCCGGGTTCGCCGGGCTCATGCCCAGGCGGGACCGCCCGTGCGGAACGCCCCACGTCCCCAGCGGTGCCCGCGGCGTCCGCGTTCCCGTGCAGGGCGGTCCTGCTCGGTGGCTCCACGGTCGTGACGGGCGTCGCGTCCGACGTGGTCCTCATCGCGTCCGCGACGGCCCTCGCCGTGCCGGCGGTGTTCCGGGTCGTGCTCGCGGCCGCCCTCGTACCCCTCGCGGCCACCCTCCCAGGGTGACCCGTGTCCACGGCGGTTCTTGCCGCCACGGTGGGGCCCGTCGCCGCGTGGACCGCGGGGACCGGGCTCGCCGTCGGCCTCGATGAGTCCCTGGGAGACCTTGCCGACCAGGCGCGCCAGTTCGGCGCGTTCGTCCTCGTCGAGGACATCGAAGGGATCCGTGTCCGAGGCACCCGAGCGGGTGGCCTCCTCCGCGGCGCCCCGTCCCTCCGCGGTCAGGCTGACCAGCGTGGAACGGCGGTCGGCCTCGTCACGTTGACGCTCGACGAGGCCGGCGTGCTCGAGTTTGCCGAGCAGTTCGCTGAGCGACTGGGGGCGGACCCCCAGCAGGAACGCGAGGTCCTTCTGCGCCAGCGGCTCGCGCAGGGCGAGGAGTGCGAGGACCCGCCCCTGACCGACGCGGGCGCTCCGGCCGCGGCGTCCGTCGCGGGTGATGTGCTCATGGCGCATGAGCAGGCGTCCCAGCCGCATCACGGACCGGGAGAGTGAGTCCTCGTCGGGGGTGTGTGACCCCGCAGAGTGTGGTGCCGCGTCGGTGTCGGGGACTTCCGAGGTTCCCTGGATCGCGGTCAGGTCGTGGTCGTCGGGCATCCGTGCCCGATCAGTGTTCATGTTGTCGTCCATCTCTGGACCTCCTAAGTGTGTAGGTACCTGATGAATATATGAAGGTACCTGACGATCTGTCAACGGGTGTGCGGGGCTGATCTCCGCGGGCACCGGAAGGCGAGTGGGCCGTCTCCCCGGACCACGCGCGATAGGCGGGTCGGAATCGGGCGGCTCCTGGGCTGGATGAGCGGACCTCAGCCCCAGAACAGAGCGGACCTCAGCCCCAGAACAGAGCGGACCTCAGCCCCAGAACGGAGCGGACCTCAGCCCCAGAACGGAGCGGACCTCAGCCCTGGAACAGAGCGGACTTCGGCGGGGAGGGTCAGTGGGTGCTGGTGCCGGGGAGGGGGCCGGGGGCCGCGTCACCAGAGGTCGACCACGTGTCGATGTCGTCGGTGACCAGGGTGGTGCCGTAGGCCCTCACCGACTGCGACTCCGAGGTGAAGAGGTCCAGGTCCGCGCTGAGGACCAGCGCGTCGAGCGTCGGCACGTCGGAGGTGGACAGCCGGCAGCGCTCCTCGCGGGTGTCGGCCACTCCGGCGTCGAGAGTGGCCGTTGCCCGGGTCAGGAGGCGGTCGGCGCGTGCGGAGGCGTCGTCGATGGACTTGTCGACCACCTGCGCTCGCGGCAGCATCTGGGCGACGCAGTCCCAGGTCCTCACGGCCGCCGAGAGCTCGGTGGAGGCCTGCAGGTCGGCCGACTCGGAGATCGGCGAGGACGTCCCCGACTGCTGGTCGGCGTCCGTGCCCTCCTGGTCCGGGTCGTCGGCGCCGGCCTGTCCTGCCGCCGTCCCGACCAGGGCGTCGTCCCCGGACTGGGCAGCGTCGAGGAGGTCGCCGAGACCCCACCCGGCGCCCGAGGTGTCCTCCTGGCCCAGGAGCCGGGCCAGGCGCGTGTCGAGCAACGTGACCTGTTCGATCCCGTCGTCGAGGTCCACCCCGTAGGCGGCGGCCAGCTCGTGGGCCGAGACGAGGCGCCCGAGCGCCGCGGAGGCCACCAGGCGCGCGTCCGCCCCCTCGATGTCGGTGTCGGTGACGGCGCGGAGGTCACGTGTGGCCGACAGCGCCAGCCAGGTCACGAACTCCTGTGGCTGCATCGGGGGCGTCGGCGACAGCAGCGGGTGCCTCGGCCCCCTCGGGGGTGGCCCCGTCCCACGGGTCCCACAACCCGCCCAGGGCCTCCAGTCGGGCGGAGGAATCGGCGGAGACCGTGTCCAGGACCTTCCGGCACTCCTCGCAGGCTGTGGCCTTCGCGGACAGGGAGTCCGCCCTCGCCGCCGCGGCGGACTCCGAGCGGGCCGCCATGTCGCGCACGGCGGCGATGCCGCTCAACTCGGGCAGGGAGCCGGGTGAGGACTCGAACCGCAGGTCGCACCCCGACAGGGACAGTGCCAGCACCACAGCCGTCAGGGCAGCCAGCCCCGCCCTCGTCCGCCCAGCACCGTCCGGGTCGGCCCCCGTCCGCACGACGCGGGCAGGGTGGGGGGGAGGCTGCGGAATCACCCACGAATCATCCCACGACGCTCCGGGTACGATGTCCCACACCGCCGTGTCGCCAGAAAGAAGGAGCCGTCGTGGCCTCCCCCCGAGAACCAGCAGCCCTGCGCCCCCTCCTGGAGGGAGTGGTCGCCGGTGCCGGACTGGCGCTGGACTCCGTGGTCGAACTCCACCAGAACGGCACGGCAGTGGTGCGGGTCGTCGTCGACGTCGCGGGGGACGATGGCGAGGTGGACTCCGACACACTGGCGGAGGTCTCCCGCGCCGTCTCGAAGGCCATGGACGCCGCCGACCCGATCGACGGGGAGTACGTCCTGGAGGTCTCGACCCCCGGCGCGGAGCGGGAACTGACGCTTCCGCGCCACTGGCGCCGCGCCCTCGGACGACTCGTGAGGATCAGGCTCCGCGAGGGCGGGACCCTCACGGGCCGCCTGCGCGAGGTGGGGGAGGACACCGTGACGGTCGAGGTCGACGGCGAGCCGACTACGATCGCTCTCGGAAATGTGAAGAAGGCGCGTCCGCGCGTCGAGTTCGGTTCGGAGGAGTGAGTCGACCGTGGAAATCGACATGACGGCACTGCGCATGGTGGAGCAGGAGAAGGGCGTCAGCCTCGGGACGCTCGTGGAGGCCATCGAGGAGGCCCTGCTCAAGGCCTACCACAACATTCCCGGAGCCATCTCCCGGGCGCGCATCGAGATCGACCAGCGCACCGGTCGCGTCACGGTGATGGCCACGGAGGAGGACGAGGAGGGCAACCCGATCGGGGAGTTCGACGACACCCCCTCCAACTTCGGACGCATCGCCCAGACGACCGCGCGCTCCGTCATCATGCAGCGCCTGCGCGACGCCGACGATGCGCGGGTCCTGGGCGACTTCGCCTCCAAGACCGGGAAGGTCGTCACCGGCATCGCCCAGCAGAGCCGCGAGGGCCGGGTCACCCTGGTCAAGCTCACCGACGACTTCGAGGCCGTCCTCCCGGACTCCGAGAAGGTCCCGGGCGAGGAGTACCACCACGGTGACCGCATCCGCGCCTACGTGATCTCCGTGGAGCGCACCGAACGCGGTGCCCGGATCACGCTCTCGCGCACCCACCCCGGTCTGGTGCTCGGCATCTTCGAGCGTGAGGTCCCCGAGATCCAGCAGGGCCTCGTCGAGATCAAGGCGATCGCCCGGGAGGCCGGGCACCGCACGAAGATCGCCGTGACCGCCACGCGCGACGGCGTCAACGCCAAGGGTGCCTGCATCGGCCCCATGGGCTCGCGCGTGCGCAACGTCATGGCGGAGCTGGGTGGCGAGAAGATCGACATCGTGGACTGGTCGGCCGACCCCGCCCACTTCGTCGCCAACGCCCTGTCCCCGGCCCGGGTCACCCGCGTGGTGGTCCACTCCGTGGAGAACCGCACGGCCACCGCCGTGGTCCCGGACTTCCAGCTGTCCCTGGCCATCGGCAAGGAGGGGCAGAACGCCCGTCTGGCCGCACGCCTGACGAACTACCACATCGACATCCACGCCGACACCGAGACCGGGGACGACGTCCACGCCTCGCGGTCCTCGACACCGGACGACGTGACGAGTCGCTCACGCACCTCCGACGAGTGAGGACGGTGGCCTCCGCTACACTGGACGGGTTGCCACACCACACCGCAGGACTCGCGCGGGCCGGGGACGTCGTCACCGGCCCGATCCGCACCTGTGTGGGTTGTGGCAGGCGTGTGGCGCGTGGGGACCTGGTCCGCATCGTCGCCGCGGACGGGTCCGCCACGGTGGACCCCAGGTGTGACCGTCCCGGTCGGGGCGCCTGGATCCATCCGGATCCCCGGTGCATCGAGAGGGCACGTTCCCGCAAGGCACTGACCCGTGCCCTCCGCATCCCTCATGACGTGGGGGAACGGGTGTGGGTCGAGCTGGCGGGAGTGGCGCCACTGTCAGCGACGCGCACAGCGTGTCGGACAACGAGTGATGGAAGCGGGTTGGAAGCCGATGGGCACCCGATGAGTACCCAGCGATGAGCTGCCAGCAAGACAAGTGACCCCGTCTCCGGTTCGGAGGCGGATCCGAACAGGAGAAACGTGGCAAAGTTGCGTGTCCACGAGCTCGCCAAGGAGCTCGGAATCACCAGCAAGGAGCTCTTGACGCACCTGCGCGAGAACGGTGAGTTCGTCAAGGCGTCGGGATCGACGCTGGAACCCCCCGTCGTGCGCACGGTGCGCGAGCACTATGCCGCCGCCGCCCCCAAGAAGGCGGACGCGGCTGCGAAGAAGAAGCCCTCACCGAGGAAGCCCGGGCCGTCCGTTCCCGCGGCACCGAAGAAGACCGAGGCGGCCCCGACGCCCTCAGCCGGGGCCACCGCCCCGCACGAGGGTGGCGCGCACGCGACCTCGGAGAAGCCCCATGCCCCAGGGCGCCCGCACCCTGGCGAGCACCACGAGGCAGGGACCC
>NZ_CCXH01000030.1 GCF_000820725.1 Actinomyces polynesiensis
CCGCGGTCGCGGCGTCGGTTCACGTCCGGGCGGCGGTGCCCCCGGTGGCGCCGGTGCGGGCACCGGCGCACCCCACGGTGGCTTCTCCGGACCCCGCGGCGGTCGCGGTGGCCGTGGCTCCACGCCCGGTGCCTTCGGACGTGGCGGTGGGCGCAACCAGCGTGGACGCAAGTCCAAGCGGGCCAAGCGCCAGGAGTTCGAGCAGCAGAGTGCTCCCGCCATCGGCGGCGTGCAGATCCCCCGTGGCAACGGCCAGGAGGTGCGGATCCGTCAGGGTGCGTCCCAGGCGGACCTCGCGGACAAGATCAACGTCAACCCCGCAGCGTTGGTGACGGTCCTCTTCCACCTCGGTGAGATGGCGACCGCCACCCAGTCCCTCGACCAGGACACCTTCGAGGCCCTGGGCGCGGAGCTCGGCTACGACGTCAAGATCGTCTCCCCCGAGGACGAGGACCGCGAGCTGCTGGAGTCCTTCGACATCGACCTGGAGGCCGAGGAGCTCGACGACGAGGAGCACCTCAAGCCGCGGCCCCCGGTGGTCACCGTCATGGGCCACGTCGACCACGGCAAGACGAAGCTGCTGGACGCCATCCGTCACACGGATGTCGTCGACACCGAGCACGGCGGGATCACCCAGCACATCGGCGCCTACCAGGTGACGGTGGAGCTGGAGGGCACCGAGCGCAAGGTCACCTTCATCGACACCCCCGGTCACGAGGCCTTCACGGCCATGCGTGCCCGCGGCGCGCAGGTCACCGACATCGCGATCCTCGTGGTCGCGGCCGATGACGGCGTGATGCCCCAGACGGTCGAGGCGATCAACCACGCCCAGGCCGCCGGTGTGCCGATCGTGGTCGCGGTCAACAAGATCGACAAGGAGGGGGCGAACCCGCAGAAGATCCGCTCCCAGCTCACCGAGTACGGTCTGGTCGCCGAGGAGTACGGCGGCGACGTCATGTTCGTCGACGTGTCGGCCAAGATGCGCACGGGGCATCCAGGACCTCCTGGAGGCCGTGCTGCTGACGGCGGACGCGTCCCTGGACATGCGCGCCAACCCCGGACACCGACGCCCGCGGCATCGCCATCGAGGCGAACCTCGACAAGGGCCGTGGTGCGGTGGCGACCATGCTGGTCCAGCGCGGCACGCTCCACATCGGCGACGCGATCGTCGTGGGTGCCGCCCACGGCCGCGTGCGTGCGATGTTCGACGAGTACGGCAACACCGTGCCCGCCGCGCCGCCCGCACGCCCGGTCCAGGTGATCGGCCTGACCTCCGTGCCGCGCGCCGGTGACTCGTTCCTGGTCGCCTCCGACGACCGCACCGCCCGTCAGATCGCTGACAAGCGTGAGGCCGTGGAGCGTCAGGCGCTGCTCGCCAAGCGCCGCAAGCGCGTCACCCTGGAGGACTTCGACAAGGTCCTCAAGGAGGGCGAGGTCGACACCCTCAACCTCATCATCAAGGGCGACGTGTCCGGTGCGGTCGAGGCCCTGGAGGACTCGCTGCTGCGCATCGACGTGGGCGACGAGGTCGCGCTGCGGATCATCCACCGCGGTGTCGGCGCCATCACCCAGAACGACGTCAACCTGGCCACGGTCGACAACGCGGTCATCATCGCGTTCAACGTCCGTCCCGCCGAGCGGGTGGCCGAGATGGCCGAGGCCGAGGGCGTCGAGATCAAGTACTACAACGTCATCTACTCGGCCATCGACGACGTCGAGGCCTCCCTCAAGGGCATGCTCAAGCCCATCTACGAGGAGGTCGCGCTGGGCTCGGCGGAGATCCGCCAGGTCTTCCACTCCGGCAAGTTCGGCAACATCGCCGGTGTCATCGTCCGCTCCGGGACCATTCGGCGCGGTTCGAAGGCCCGTGTGGTGCGCGACGGCGTCGTGGTGGCGGACAACCTGGAGATCCAGTCCCTGCGCCGCGAGAAGGACGACGTCACCGAGGTCCGTGAGGGCTACGAGTGCGGTATCACGCTCGGGTACAAGGACATCGCCGAGGGCGACGTCATCGAGACCTGGGAGAGGCGCGAGAAGCCCCGCGACTGAGACCGCAGGTGCTCGGGGACGCCCCCCGGAG
>NZ_CCXH01000031.1 GCF_000820725.1 Actinomyces polynesiensis
GTGGGAGGCCCGGGCGTGCGGGCCCCGCGCTGGTCCGACCTGTGCGCGGTGTCGCCCCACGCGGGTCGGCGTGCGCACCCGGCTCCCGCGTACCATGGGAGACCATGACGGAGGGCACGTGGACCACGTGCCTGCCCACGACGGACCAGGAGGTGGCCTGATGGCCGACGAGGCGCGCGTGCGCAAGGTGCAGGACAGGATCCAGGAGACGGTGGCCCGCCTGCTCTCGCGACGCATCAAGGACCCCCGGCTGGGGTTCGTCACCGTCACCGACGTCCGCGTGACCGGAGACCTCCAGCACGCCTCGATCTTCTACACGGTCCTGGGCGACGAGGACGACCGCAGGGCCACCGCCCGCGCACTGGAGTCCTCCAAGGGCCTGATCCGCTCCGAGGTGGGCAAGGCCCTCGGGATCCGCCTCACCCCCAGCCTGGAGTTCATCCCGGACGCCCTGCCCGAGACCGCCGCCTCACTCGAGGAGGCACTCGCCTCCGCGCGCGAACGCGACGCGAAGATCGCCGAGGCCTCCCGGGGCGCGAGCTTCGCGGGCGAGGCCGATCCCTACCGCCGCGACGAGGACGAGGACGAGGACGACGCGTCCCCGGACGACACCGCACGCGACGGGCACGACGGGACCGCGGCGCAGGCCGACGAGGACCCCGCCGCACCCGCCGGGGGGACGGGCGCGCCCGCGACCGGGGACACCCACTGACCATGCCGTCGCGGACGGAACCGGTCCCCTCAGGCCTGCTCGTGGTCGACAAGGACCGGGGCATGACGAGCCATGACGTGGTCTCCCGCGTCCGCCGTCTGGCCCACACCCGCAAGGTCGGCCACGCCGGCACACTGGACCCGATGGCCACGGGCGTGCTCGTCCTGGGGATCAACCGGGCGACGCGCCTGCTCACCTGGGTGACGGGCCATGCCAAGGCGTACGAGGCGACCATGCGGCTGGGCGTCTCCACGAACACCGACGACGCGGAGGGAGAGGTCCTCGACGACCCCGGGTGCGCCGACCTCGACGACGACCGGCTCGAGGCCGCCCTCGCGTCCCTGCGTGGCGACATCGAGCAGGTCCCCTCCACCGTGTCCGCGATCAAGATCGACGGTCGACGCGCCTACGCCCTCGCCCGCGAGGGCGTGGAGGTCGACATCCCCGCCCGCCCCGTCCACGTCGAACGTCTCGACGTGCTCGGGATCCCCCGCGAGGAGGTCATCGCGCGCGACGGGCGGCCCCTGACGGTCACCGACGTCGACATCCGTGTCGAGTGCTCCTCGGGGACCTACGTGCGGGCACTGGCCCGCGACGTCGGACGCACGCTCGGCGTCGGTGGGCACCTCACCGCCCTGCGGCGCACCGAGGTCGGGTCCTTCACGCTCAGCGACGCCTCGACGCTCGCCGAGCTGGCGGCACTGGACGAGGAGGGGCGGGACCTGCCGCTCATCGACCTGGGTGTCGCGGCGAGGGCGATGTTCCCGGACCTGCCCCTGGACGAGGCCGAGGCAGGGCGTTTCGCCCACGGCCAGGCGCCCCGGCGCACCGGAGGGGCCCTCGAGGCCCTCGCCGTGGCAGCGGGGGAGGACCCGTTGGCGGTCCTGGCCCCCGACGGTGAGACGGTCCTGGGCTCGCCCGTGTCGCGGACGGACAGGTCAGGACGGTCCTGGTCTTCTGACCGGGCGACGGCGACAAGCACCTGCGGGTGCGGGACGGAGGAGGACGCGTGAAGGTGTGGACCAGCCTGGACCAGGTGCCCGGTGACGAGCGGTCGGTGGCGACCATCGGCAACTTCGACGGCATGCACCAGGGCCACAAGAAGGTCATCTCCACCTGCGTGGACCGCGCCCGGCGTGAGGGCGTGGACGCGGTGGCCTGCACCTTCGACCCCCATCCGGTCCAGGTCCACCACCCCGAGGCGGACTTCCAGCTGATCAGCCCCCTGCGCGACCGGCTCGACGCGATGGCCGCCACCGGCCTGGACGCGACGCTCGTCATCCACTACGACTCCTCCGTCTACACCCTGGAGCCCGAGGACTTCGTCGTCCAGTACCTGGTCGAGCGCCTGGGTGTCGTCGAGGTGGTCGTCGGTGAGGACTTCCGCTTCGGGCGCCGCAACGCCGGCACCGTGGACACCCTGCGCCAGCTCGGGCGCAGGTACGGCTTCGAGGTCATCGTCGTCACCGACATCGAGGACCCCACGGGCAGGCGCTGGTCCTCCTCCTGGGTGCGGGAGCTCCTCGGGGCGGGCGACGTCGAGGGGGCGGCCAAGGTGCTCGGCCACCTCCACCGCATCCGCGGCACCGTCGAGCACGGGTTCAAGAGGGGCAGGGAGCTGGGCTTCCCCACCGCCAACCTCGGCCACGACATCGAGGGTCTCGTGCCCGCGGACGGGGTCTACGCCGGGTGGCTGGTGCGTGAGGTCCCCGGCACGACCGCCGGTGAGTTCCTGCCGGCGGCCATCTCGGTGGGGACGAACCCGCAGTTCGAGGGCACACGCCGCACGGTGGAGGCCCACGTCCTGGGTCGGTCGGACCTCAACCTCTACGGGGAGCGGGTGGCCATCACCTTCGTGTCCCGAATCCGCCCGATGACGACCTTCGCCTCGGTGGACGACCTCGCCTCGCAGATGGACGACGACCTGCGCCGCACGGCGGCGGTGCTCGGGGTCGCGGTGTCCGGTCGGGTGGACCCCGCCTCCGTCCACGCGCAGTGACGCGTGGAAGGTGCCCCGATCTCACCCGTCGCCGCGCCCGTCGGAGGCCCGGGGGACAGGGGCGGGAGGG
>NZ_CCXH01000032.1 GCF_000820725.1 Actinomyces polynesiensis
TCGGAGGCCCGGGGGACAGGGGCGGGAGGGGCCCTGCGTGTTAGCCTGTCAGAGCCGTTCGATCGGCCGTGGAACGTCATGCCCGGGGACAGACCCGGTGCTCCGCGCAACGAGAATCCAAGGAGTTCAGGTGCCGCTGACCAAGGACGTCAAGGACCAGATCATCGCCGAGTACGCCACCCACGAGGGCGACACCGGCTCCCCCGAGGTGCAGATCGCACTGCTCACGCAGCGCATCAAGGACCTCACCGAGCACTTCAAGACCCACCAGCACGACCACCACTCACGTCGTGGCCTGCTGCTGCTGGTCGGGCGCCGCAAGCGCCTCCTCGGCTACCTGGCTGACATCGACATCGAGCGCTACCGCTCCCTGATCGAGCGTCTCGGCCTGCGCCGCTGACCCCTGCCGGCCCGGTTCCCCACAGGACCCGGGCCGGTTCACTACGTCCGGGACGGGCGGGCTGCCCGTGTCCGGACACCACCGAGAAATCCGCGTGCCATCCGCCGGCGGTTTTCGACAGTGGCTCACGGACTCCCGCCGAACGGGCCGGTACGCCGTGGGCTTCGATCGAAGGCCGACGCGGGGCGCGCATCCACTGAGAAACAAGGAGAAACACGCCCCATGATGGAAGGCCCTGACATCACCGCCGCAGAGGCGACCATCGACAACGGTCGCTTCGGCACGCGCACGGTCCGCTTCGAGACGGGACGACTGGCCCAGCAGGCCGCCGGTTCCGCCGTCGCGTACCTCGACGACGAGACCGTCGTCCTGTCCGCCACTACGGTGGGCAAGCACCCCAAGGACCAGTTCGACTTCTTCCCCCTCACCGTCGACGTCGAGGAGCGCGCCTACGCCGCCGGCCGCATCCCCGGATCGTTCTTCCGTCGTGAGGGACGTCCCGGCACCGAGGCCATCCTCGCCTGCCGCCTCATCGACCGCCCGCTGCGCCCCGGTTTCGTCAAGGGTCTGCGCAACGAGGTCCAGGTCGTCGAGACCGTCCTGGCCATCAACCCCGACGACGCCTACGACGTCCTGGCCATCAACGCGGCCTCGATGTCCACCCAGATCGCCGGCCTGCCCTTCACCGGCCCCATCGGCGGCACCCGCCTGGCGCTGATCGACGGCCAGTGGGTCGCGTTCCCGCGCTGGTCCGAGATGCAGCGCTCCGTGTTCAACATCGTCGTCGCCGGGCGCATCGTCACCCTGGAGGACGGCACCGACGACGTCGCGATCATGATGGTCGAGGCCGGCGGTGGCGAGAACGAGTGGGAGCTCATCCAGGCCGGTGGCATCGCCCCGACCGAGGACGTCGTGGCCGACGGCCTGGAGGCCGCCAAGCCCTTCATCCGCGCCCTGTGCGAGGCCCAGATCAAGGTCGCCGAGAAGGCCTCCAAGGAGACCGCCGACTTCCCCGTCTTCCTCGACTACTCCGACGAGCAGTACGCCGCGGTGGAGTCCTGGGTCGGCACGAAGCTCGCCGACGCCCTCCTCACCGAGGGCAAGCTCGCCCGCGACCACGCCGTCGACGCGGTGCGTGGCGAGATGCTCGAGGCCCTGGCCGAGTCCCACCCCGACCAGGAGAAGGAGCTCAAGGCCGCCTTCCGTTCCGTCGAGAAGGAGACCATCCGTCAGCGCACGCTGCGCGAGGGGATCCGCATGGACGGGCGCACCCCGCGCCAGATCCGGTCCCTGTCCGCGGAGGTCGAGGTCCTGCCCCGCGTGCACGGCTCCGCCCTGTTCCAGCGTGGCGAGACCCAGATCCTGGGTGTCACCACCCTGGCGATGCTGCGCATGGAGCAGCAGCTGGACAACCTGAGCCCCATCACGGCCAAGCGCTACATGCACCAGTACAACTTCCCGCCCTTCTCCACCGGTGAGACCGGTCGCGTGGGTTCGCCCAAGCGTCGCGAGATCGGACACGGCGACCTGGCCGAGCGGGCCCTCAAGCCCGTCCTGCCGACGCGTGAGGACTTCCCCTACGCGATCCGCCAGGTCTCCGAGGCCCTCGGGTCCAACGGCTCGACCTCCATGGGCTCCGTGTGCGCCTCCACCCTGTCCCTGCTGCAGGCGGGTGTGCCGCTGCGCGCCCCCGTCGCGGGCATCGCCATGGGCCTGATGACCGGCAAGGTGGACGGCGAGAGCCGCTCGGTCACCCTCACCGACATCCTGGGCGCCGAGGACGGCTTCGGCGACATGGACTTCAAGGTCGCCGGCACGAAGGACTTCATCACGGCCCTCCAGCTCGACACCAAGCTGACGGGCATCGACTCCCAGGTGCTGCGCGCCGCCCTGGCCCAGGCGCGTGACGCGCGTCTGGCCATCCTGGAGCTCATCAACGAGGCCATCGACGGGCCCGACGAGATGTCCCCCTACGCGCCACGCATCATCACCGTCCAGGTCCCCGTGGACAAGATCGGCGAGGTCATCGGCCCGAAGGGCAAGATGATCAACCAGATCCAGGAGGACACGGGCGCGAACCTGACCATCGAGGACGACGGCACCGTCTACATCGGTGCCGCCGACGGCACGGCCGCTGAGGCCGCCCGCGCGATGGTCAACCAGATCGCCAACCCGCAGATGCCGGAGGTCGGGGAGCGCTTCGTGGGGACCGTCGTCAAGACGACCTCCTTCGGCGCGTTCGTCTCCCTGACGCCGGGCAAGGACGGCCTGCTGCACATCTCCCAGGTGCGTCGCCTGGTGGGTGGCAAGCGCATCGACTCCGTCGAGGACGTCCTGCAGGTCGGCCAGCAGGTCGAGGTCGAGATCGCCGAGATCGGCGACCGCGGCAAGCTCTCCCTGCACGCCGTGGTCGACGGCGAGTCCGAGGACCACGGCTCCCGCGAGCCCGAGTCCGCCGTGGAGCACGAGCACCGCGAGCGTCCCGAGCACGGGGAGCGCCGGGAGCGTCGTCCGCGCACGCGCTCGCGTCGTCGCCGCGAGGAGGACAACTCCGGGGACTCCACCGAGGAGTGACACGAGGGCATGACGTCCGGCCCCACCGGACCGGGGGCACCGCGGGTGCCCCGGATCCCGTGGGCTGGGACCGGGGGCGGTTCCGTTGCACATGCGCAACGGAACCGCCCCTTTCCCATGGTCGGGGAGCGGTCGGGCGGATGGTGGGGGAGAATGGCTGATCACCGTGCCGAGGGGGCGCGGGGAGGGACGCACGGGAGGTGACCATGAGGATCCGGTGGAAGTACATCAGGCGGACGGTCGGTGTCCTCCTGCTCCTCCTGCTGCTCGGCGCCCTCGTCTACGGGGTGGTGCGCACGGTCAGGGACCGGGACACGGGATCCGTGTCGGGGGACGCCACCGCCTGCACCGAGATCGGCGCGGATCAGGGTGTCTTCCTCGGTGTCGCGGAGCAGGAGGGGACCGGACTCCAGCGGGTGACCCTCAACGTGCGGACCGGGAGCGGGGCGACCTCGGTGGTCACCGAGGACGGGGAGGGCAACGGGTCGGACGCCGGCGTCGCCGGCAATCTCTTCGTGGCCACCACCGGACGTCCCGAGGCCGCGGACGTCGAGGTGCGGCTCACCGACCGCGACGGCCAGGTGCTCGTCCTGCCCGGCGTGGGGGAGGCCGTGCTGGCGGAGCCGAACGGCCCCCAGTGCGAGCCCCATTCCTGGCAGCTGACGATGGACCTGCGCGACGGCGCCCTCGTCCCCTCCACCCCCTGACCCGTGAAGTCCGCTCACTTCCAGGGTCGAGGTCCGCTCAGTCCTGGGGTCGAGGTCCTCCTGTCGGTGTCGGCGCCTCGACGTGCGGAGGACCTCCGGCCGGACCACCGGGGCGACCCGGCCCCCACCACGGCAGGCGGACGTCCCTGCGGCTGTCACGTCCGCGTGCCAGTAGACTCGGGACATCCCGACTCGGAGGTACGGTCATGCGCCGCTTCACGGATTCCATCCTCTTCCTCGCCCTGTTCGTCCTGGCTGCGCTCGCCTGGCTGATCCTCGCGAACACCGGCGGCGTCCCCGCAGCGGACTCGGGCCGCATCGCCCCGATGACGGTGGGCACGGTGGTGGTCATCGCCTGTCCGGCACTCCTGCTCGCCTCCCTCCTCGGGCTCGCGCGCGCGCTGAGCAAGACCTCCCCGCGGCGCTTCTACACCTGGACGACGGGCGCCGCCGTCGCGGGCAGCGTCGTGGCCGCGGTCGCCTCGGTGCCCGCCGACCGGCAGGGGGTCGAGGTCGGCTTCGAGTGGATGTCCTGGTTCTTCGGGATCATGGCGTTCGCCTTCGTGATCGCCCTCGTCATCGCCCTCACCGGCGGGATCCCCGGACCCTCCGATGTCGCGCCCGCCCAGGCCGGGCAGACCACCGCCCCGGCCCCGTCCCGGAAGTCCCCGACCCCGTCCACGACCCCGGGTACGGGCACCGCCCCCACCCCCACCACGACGGAGACGCGCCCCTTGACCACGTCCGGCACCTCCGCCCAACTGCCCTCCACGAGCGGTTCGGACGACGACGCGCTCCCCACGGGCCGGGCCACCTCCACGGGCGCACCCACCCCCGACCCCTCCATCCACGGCACGCCCACGGACCAGAGCACCCGCCCGGAGCCGCGCGCGTGACCGCCTCGCCCACCCGGCCCGACCCCACCACCCCCGGAACGTCCGGACCGACCGTGCCCGCCCGCACCGCCCCCATCGACCTCCCGATCGTGTCGGCGGCCGACGCGGCCTCGGCGATGTCCTTCGCGGACGGGGACACCCAGGTCCGGCGCACCGTGCTCCCCCAGGGGGTGCGGGTCCTCACCCAGCAGGTCCCCGCGACCCGCTCCGTCGGGTTGAGCCTGTGGGTCCCGGTCGGGTCCCGCGACGAGACTCCCCGCCACGCCGGCTCCACACACTTCCTGGAGCACCTGCTCTTCAAGGGGACCCGACGCCGCAGTTCCCTCGACATCGCAGTCGCCTTCGACGAGGTGGGGGGCGATTCCAACGCCGAGACCGGCAAGGAGTCCACGGACTACTGGGCACGCGTGCTCGACGCGGACCTCGACATGGCGGTGGACGTCCTCGTCGACATGGTGACCTCCTCCCGGCTGGACCCGACCGACTTCGACCTCGAGAAGGGCGTGATCCTCGACGAGCTGGCCATGGCCGAGGACAGCCCCACGGAGGTCGTCCACGACGCCTTCCAGCTCGCCGTCCACGGGGACACGCCGCTCGGCCGACCCGTCGGGGGCACCGCCCGGGCCATCCGCGCCGTGGGTCGCGAGGACGTGTGGGAGCACTACCGGCAGACCTACGGTCCCGACAACCTGGTGGTGGCGGCCGCCGGGAACGTCGACCACGACCACCTCCTCGACGTGCTCCAGGAGGCGCTCGACCGGGCGGGGTGGGGGACCACGGACGCCGCCGGCGCCCCCACCCCCGACACCGCCGGCTCGACGACCACCGGCACCACCACCGCGCGCACCCCGCGCGCCCGACGCCCCGAGTCCGGCTGGACCGGGACGGGCGAGGGCGAGGTGGTCCGCCACCGGCAGGTGGAGCAGGCCCACGTCATCGTCGGCTGTCCCTCCCTGCGGGCGGGCGACCCCCGCCGCCCCGTCATGTCGGTCCTGCTCAGCCTGCTGGGGGGATCGATGTCCTCGCGCCTGTTCCAGGAGGTCCGTGAGAAGAGGGGGCTGGCCTACTCGACCTATGCCTTCGACGCCCCCTACGCGGATGCCGGGTCCTTCGGGATGTACGCCGGCACCGCCCCCTCCCACGTCGAGGAGGTGGAGGCCCTCATGGTCGCCCAACTCGAGGAGGTCGCAGCTGACGGCCCCACGGAGGAGGAGCTCGAGCGTGTGCGCGGACAGGTCCGCGGCGGGCTCGCCCTGGGCCTGGAGGACAATTGGTCGCGCATGACGCGTCTGGGGCGCTCGGAGATCCAGGGTCGCTACCTCACCGTGGGCGCGGCGCTCGCCCGCGTCGAGGCGGTCACCCGGGAGGACGTGCGGGCGCTGGCCGCGGACCTCGCGGCCGCGCCGCGCAGGAGGGCCGTCGTCCTGCCCGGGTGACGGGCGTGACGGGGTCGGACACAGGGCCGACCGGGCCGGACACAGGACTGACGAGGAAGGAAGGACGTGCGGACATGATCCGTGTGGCAGTGATCGGGGCGGCGGGACGCATGGGCTCGGCAGTGGTGGAGGCAGTCACCGGGGCCGAGGACCTCGAGCTGGTGGCCCGCATCGACGCAGGTGACGCCATCACCGCGGAGACCCTCAACGGGGCCGAGGTGGCCGTGGACTTCACCACGCCGTCCGTCACCGAGGCGAATGTCCATGCCTGCCTGGATGCCGGGGTCGACGTGGTCGTGGGCACCACGGGGTGGACGGACGAGTCCCTGGACCGGGTGCGCACCCACGCGGAGGAGACGGGGGCCTGCGTGCTGGTCGCCCCGAACTTCGCCCTCTCCGCCGTGCTCGTCATGCGATTCGCGCAGATGGCCGCCCCCTACTTCGAGAGCGCGGAGATCATCGAGATGCACCACCCCGACAAGGTGGACGCGCCCTCGGGAACCGCCATCGCCACCGCGCTCGGCATCGCCGGGGCCCGCCGGGCCGAGGGGTGCGCCCCCATGCCCGACGCCACGACCTCGGACCCGCTGGGCGCCCGGGGCGCGGAGGTCGACGGCGTCCACGTCCACGCCGTGCGCCTGCGCGGACTCACGGCCCACCAGGAGGTCCTCCTCGGCAACCCGGGGGAGCAGCTGGTCCTGCGCACGGACTCCTTCGACCGTGTCTCCTTCATGCCCGGTGTCCTCCACGGTGTGCGCCACATCGCCGGCCACCCCGGCCTGACGGTGGGCCTCGACGTCCTCATGGGACTGGCGTGAGCCGCTCGCGTCCGGCGTCCCCGGACCGATCGGTGCGCCCCGCCCTCGCCGAGGACGCCCCGGCCATCGCGCGCATTCAGGTCGCGGGCATCCGGGAGGCCGTGGGGGCGGCGCTCGGGCACGAGGCACCGGCGATCGACGGGCATTCCGTCGAGGACACCTGGCGCGCCACCCTGGACAGGCCCCAGCCGGCCGGTCACCACACCCTGGTGGCCCTCCACGGGCACGGGGTGGCGGGTTTCGCCGCGTGCGCGCCGGGGGAGGTCCTGCCCCCCACGGGCGGACGCCCGGACCCCATCCCCGAGGGCACGGACATCCTCTCCCTGGAGGTGGACGCCGACTTCCGCCGCTCGGGCCACGGTTCGCGGCTGCTGGCGGCCGTCGTCGACATCACCCGCCCCCGCACGGTGCGCGTGTGGATCCTCGCGGGTGACGACGTGCGCGTGCGCTTCTACCAGGGGGCGGGTTTCTCCCCGGCAGGCGTGCGGCGCACCCTCGCCACGGGGGACGGCGCCGTCATCGAGCACCTGTGGTGGTCGCTCGTGGAGGAATGAGGCGGACGAGGGCGGCCCCGCGCCCCCTCGCGCT
>NZ_CCXH01000033.1 GCF_000820725.1 Actinomyces polynesiensis
CGGACCCGCGCCCCCGACCGGCCCCGCCCTCATCCGTACCCACTGCGCACCGGAGGGGCCATCCCACGGGACACGCCCGCACCGAAGCCGTCGGGTCCCCTAGGGTCGGTGGCATGAGCCACGTTCCGCCACGCACCTTCGGATCCCTCGCCCCAGCTCTGGTCACCCCGTTCAACGCCGACGGCACCCTCGACCTCGACACCGCCCAGGCCATCGCGACCAAGCTCGTCGACGACGGCTGTGACACGATCCTCCTGTCGGGCACCACCGGGGAGTCGCCCACGACCCACCAGCCGGAGAAGGACGACCTCACGCGTGCGGTCGTGGAGGCGGTGGGGGAGCGGGCCTTCATCCTGTGCGGTGCCGGTTCCAACGACACGGCGCACGCGGTCCGGATCGCCCAGAGCGCCCAGGCGTGCGGGGCCGACGGTCTGCTCGTCGTCTCGCCCTACTACAACCGGCCCTCCCAGGCGGGGGTGTGCGCCCATGTGCGGGCTGTCGTGGAGGGCACCGACCTGCCGGTCATGCTCTACGACATCCCCGGACGCACGGGGGTCGCCTTCGGTGACGCGACCCTCGACGACCTCTCCTCCCACCCCCGTGTCCTCGCCGTGAAGGACGCCACGGGCAATGTCGAGCAGGGGGTGGAGCGGATGCACCGCACGGGCCTCGAGTACTACTCGGGTGACGACGGCCTGAACTTCGCCTGGTTGACGGGGGGCGCCTCCGGCATCATCTCCGTCGTCGCGCACGTCGCCGCCCCCCACCTGCGGCGCATGGTCGACCTCCTCGATGCCGACGAGGTCTGGGAGGCCCGCGAACTCGCATTCGCCCTCAGGCCCCTCGTCCACGCGGTGATGGGTGGCGGACAGGGGACGGTCATGGCGAAGTGGGCCCTCCACCTCCAGGGCCTCCTCCCCACACCGACCCTCCGGCTGCCCCTCGTGCCTCCCTCGGAGGACGAGGTCGCGCGCCTGGAGTCCGCGATGGGGGACCTCGGGCTCCTCTGAGCCCTCCGCGGGCGGGTCGATGCTCCCGTCACATCGCGGTGGGGCAGGGCACGGTGGGACCCGGGTGCGCGTGCCTGCGTGGCACACTGGGACCATGAAGCCCCTGTACGACAACCTGAAAGAGCCTGCACCCCTCGCCAAGGGTGCACTGCGCGTCATCCCCCTGGGCGGCCTCGGGGAGGTCGGCCGCAACATGAACGTCCTCGAGCACAACGGCAAGCTGCTCATCGTGGACTGCGGTGTCCTCTTCCCCGAGGAGACCCAGCCCGGCGTCGACCTGATCCTCCCCGACTTCTCGTGGATCGAGGACCGGATGGACGACGTGGTGGGCCTGGTGCTCACCCACGGCCACGAGGACCACATCGGCGCCGTCCCCTACCTGCTCAAGCTGCGCGGCGACATCCCGATCTACGGGTCCGAGCTCACCCTCGCCTTCGTCGAGCCGAAGGTCCGCGAGCACCGCCTGCCCACCCCCGAACTCCACGTCGTCACCGAGCACGAGCGCGTGGACCTGGCCCCCTTCGACCTGGAGTTCGTGGCCGTCACCCACTCCATCCCCGACGCACTCGCCGTGTTCGTGCGCACCTCCGCCGGCAAGGTCCTCATCACCGGCGACTTCAAGATGGACCAGCTCCCCCTGGACCACCGCCTCACCGACCTGCGCTCCTTCGCGCGCTTCGGCGAGGAGGGCGTGGACCTGTTCATGGTGGACTCCACCAATGCGGAGGTCCCCGGGTTCATCGCCCCCGAGCGTGAGATCGGTCCCGTCCTGGACCACGTCTTCGCCGACGCCACCGGGCAGATCATCGTCGCCTCCTTCTCCTCCCACGTGCACCGCGTGCAGCAGGTCGTCAACGCGGCAGCCCACAACGGGCGTCGTGTGGCGCTGGTGGGGCGCTCCATGGAGCGCAACATGCGCATCGCGGAGGAGCGCGGCTACCTCACCGTCCCCGAGGGCGTCCTCATCGAGACCTCGAAGATCGGGGACATCCCCCCGGACAAGCGCGTCTACATGGCCACCGGCTCCCAGGGCGAGCCGATGGCGGCCCTGTCGCGCATGGCGGCGGGCTCCCACCGCTTCGTGACGATCGAACCGGGCGACACGGTGGTCTTCGCCTCCTCCCTGATCCCCGGCAACGAGAACTCCGTCTACCGGGTCATCAACGACCTCACGCGCCTGGGCGCGCACGTCGTCCACCGCGGCAACGCGAAGGTCCACGTCTCCGGGCACGCCTCCGCCGGAGAGCTCCTGTACTGCTACAACATCGTCCAGCCCGCCAACGTCATGCCCATCCACGGCGAGGTGCGCCACCTCGTCGCCAACGGACAGCTCGCCGTCAAGACCGGGGTCGACCCGCGCAACGTGGTGCTGGCGGAGGACGGCGTGGTCGTCGACCTCGCCGACGGCCGGGCCCGCGTGGCCGGGGCGGTGCCCTGCGAGTACGTCTACGTCGACGGGCGGTCCATCGGGGAGATCTCCGAGGACGAACTGGAGACCCGCCGCACCCTGGGGTCGGAGGGCTTCATCAGTGTCTACGCGGTCGTCGAGCACGACACGGGCACGGTCCTGGCACGTCCCACCATCCGCGCCATCGGCATGGCCGAGGACGACGGGGTGTTCGACGAGATCCTGCCCGAGGTCGACAAGGCGCTGCGCGACGCGGCGGCCCCCGGCCGCGTGGATCCCCACGTCCTGCAGCAGGCCATGCGACGGGTCCTGGGCCGCTGGGTGGCCCGCAGGCTGCGCCGCCGTCCCATGATCGTGCCGGTGGTCGTCGAGCAGTGACCCGGGAGACCGGGACCTCCTCCTCGCCACTGTCCGCGAGGACCGCCCCCGGTGCCGCAGTGCCCCGGGTGATGCGCGTGCCGACGCTCGTCACGAACGTGTCGGTTCTCGGGGCGCTGTGGTCCCTGGTCGCCCTCGCCCTGCACCACCACAGCCACCCGGCTGTGCGCCTGGTCACCGGGGTCTTCACGGCGTTCAACGTGCCGGTGGGCCCGGGTGTGCTGGAGGCCGTGATCCTGGTGATCCTGGCCGTGGCCGCCTCCCGCCACAAGCGCATCGCCCTGTGGGTGCTGCTCGTCCTGCAGCTGCTCGGGGGGATCTCCTCGGCCACGACGCTGCTGCAGCCGCAGGGGTACGACCCCGCCGCGCTGGTCGTCGCCGCCGTGTCGGTGGCGGTGGCCGTGGTCTCGGTGCCCGTGCTCCTGTGGGCACGCCCCGCCTTCGCGGCCCGCACGGTGAAGGGCTCGGTGGTGGGGGCCGCACTGATCCTCGTGGTCGGTCTGGGACTGAACCTGGTCCTCGGACTGCTCGCGGTGCGCCTCGGGCCCATGCGGCACCAGGACCACGCCTACCAGTGGGTCCTCGCGAAGGTCCTGGGCACCCTGCCCATCTCCTTCGTGACGGATCCCGTCACCGTCCACGGGCCACGGGGGCTCGGCTTCCTCCTGTCCCTGGTCTCCGCCGTGGTGATGGTGCTCGCGCTCTTCTTCTTCCTGCGCGGGCAGCGCATGCCCGGGCGCACACCCGAGGACGACCTCTTCGTGCGCGGACTCCTGGCTCGCTGGGGCGAGGACTCGCTCGGGTACTTCGCCACGCGTGACGACCGCTCGGAGATCGCCTCCTCCGACCGGCGGGCCGCCGTGTCCTACGGGGTCGCGGCCGGGGTGTCCCTGGTGGGTGGGGACCCGCTGGGCGACCCGCAGTCCTGGGACAACGCGATCATGCGGTGGCGTGAGCAGTGCGCCCGCTTCGGGTGGGTCCCCGCGGCGATCTCCGTGTCGGAGTCCGGGGCGCGCGCCTTCCGCAACCAGGGCTTCACGGTGAAGGCCATGGGTGACGAGGCGGTGGTGCACACGCGCCGCTTCGACCTCAACGACCCCCAGATGAAGGCCCTCGCCCAGTCGGTGCGCCGGGTGCGTCGCGAGGGGGTGCAGATCTCGGTGCGCCAGCTGCGCGACATCGACGAGGGCGAACGCCGTGAGCTCGCCCGGGCCGCGGAGGACTTCCGCGAAGGCGCCGAGCGGGGTTTCTCGATGTCGTTGGAGCGCATCCTCGAACCCATTGACTCCCGCACGACCGTCGTGAGCGCCAGGGACCGGGACGGTGCCGTCCAGGGCGTCCTGACCTTCGTGCCCTGGGGAGCCCGGGGACTGTCGCTGACGCTCATGCGCCGCAGTCCCACCTCCGTCAACGGCCTGGTGGAGGCCATGGTGGTGGCCCTCATCGAGCAGGGCCGGGAGACGTCGGTGGAGCTCATCTCGCTGAACTTCGCGATGTTCCGCAGGGTCTTCGACGAGGGCGCGGCCGTGGACGCCACCTGGCCGAACCGCCTGATGCGCCGCATCATGCTGGTGGCCTCACGCTTCTGGCAGATGGACTCCCTCTACGAGTCCAACGCCCGCTACCAGCCCGAGTGGGTCCCGCGCTACCTCTGCTTCCTCAGCTATGCGGAGGCCACCCCCGTGATCATCGCCTCGGGTGTGCTGGAGGGCTTCCTCCCGCAGCTGGGCGCGCGGACCTCCCAACGCTGGAAGGTGACCCCCGACCACCTCGCACGGGTGCGGGCCCTGGAGGACCACGCCGTCGAGGAGGCCGTGCCCACCCCGCGCCCCTCCGAGCAGGAACGTGTGCGCCGCGGGAAGGCCGACCGCCTGCGTGCAGCCGGGATGGAGCCCTGGC
>NZ_CCXH01000034.1 GCF_000820725.1 Actinomyces polynesiensis
ACTGGCCCGTGGTGACGGTGCACGAGGCGGTGTCCCGGGCCGTGGGGCGGACCGTCACCCCCGACACCCCCGTCGGGGAGCTCACGGACCTGTGCCATGGGCACGGCATCGACCTCCCCGCAGTGTCCGACGAGGGCGCCCTCGTGGGTGCCCTCTACGACGCCCTGGTCGAGGCCCGCACCGTCCACCCGACCTTCTACACGGACTTCCCGAAGTCCTCCTCGCCGTTGACCCGCGCCCACCGCCGGGACCCGCGCCTCGCGGAGAGGTGGGACCTGGTGGCCTTCGGCACGGAGCTGGGCACCGCGTACACCGAGCTCACCGACCCCGTCGACCAGAGGGAGCGTTTCACCGAGCAGTCCCTGGCCGCAGCTGCGGGGGACCCGGAGGCGATGAGCATCGACAACGACTTCCTCGACGACCTCGAGCTGGGTCTCACCCCCACCGGTGGCCTCGGCATCGGGATGGACCGGATGGTCATGCTCCTGACGGGGACGACGATCCGTCAGGTCCTGGCCTTCCCCTTCGTGCGTCCGGTGTCGCACGGGCGCGGGGTACGGTGAGGTCATGACCGGCCGATTCATCTCGACGCACTCGGTGCTCCTCTCCCTGCCGCTCCACATCGACCGGCTCCCCGAACGGGGTGCCTCGGTGCGTGCCGACACGGCGACCTCCACACCCGGCGGAGGGTTCACGACCCTCTCCACGGTCTCCGCGCAGGGTGTGCACGCCGCGCTCGCCTCCCCACTGGGGACCGGCCCGAACTCCTTCACGGTGCGCCAGCAGCTCATCGACGCCGGTGTGGAGATCCTCACCGACGAGCTCGTCGGTGACATCGGCGTGGCGGTGCTGCTGGTCGAGGCCGACGGTTCGACCACCTCGATCGTCACCTCCGGGGTGGAGTCGGAGCCCTCGCGCCAGGCGCTGGACTCGATCCCACTGGTGCCCGGTGACGTCATCCACATCGCGGGGGCGGACCTCACCTCCCAGGTGGGTGCCGAGGTGCTCGCCAGCTGGGGGGCGGAACTGCCCGACTCGGTGACCCTGGTGGTCGCGGTCTCCCCGGCCGTCGACGAGGTCCCCGTGTGGGCCTGGGGGTCGCTGCTGCGCCGCGCCGACGTCCTCACCATGAACATCCGCGAGGCGGCACTGCTCGGACGCGCACTCACCGACGCGGGCCACGGGACGGGGATCCGCGACGTCCTGCGCCCCGACGCCGCCATGGTGCGTCGCCTGGGTGTGATGGGCTGCGAGGTCCAGGTCAGCCAGGGGGAGCCGCGCGTCCAGATCCCGGCCTTCACCTCGGAGGTGGTGGACACCACCGGTGTCGGGGACACGCATGTGGCCACCATGTGCGCCGCGCTGCTGCAGGGGTTCGACCTGGTCGAGGCCTGTCGGCGTGCCAACGCCGCCTCGGCGGTGACGATCTCCCACGAGTCGGCACTGCCCGTGCCCACGTCGGAACAGGTCCAGCGCGTCCTCGAGGTCGGCCGGGTCACCTACTCCTACTGACCCGCGAGGTCCGCTCTGTTCCGCCCCTGAGGTCCGCTCAGTTCCAGGGTCGAGGTCCGCCCTCGTCGGGAGCACCCCCGTCCCGGCCGCGTGACCCCGGTCCCGGTCCGCTCCGATCCTGTCGCGCTCCGCGTCGCGTGCCACAGGTGGCGGTCCGGTCACGGGCGGCGTGGTCGTTTCGTCGGGGCGGGGATGCGCGGGTAGCGTCGGAGCACCATGGCACAGAGGACCCCAGCCAAGAAGCCCCGCCGGGCACAGACGGGCGGGCACTCCCGCACGTCCACTGCGGAGACCCCGGCGCGCCCGGGACTCCTCGCGCGGACCTTCGCCGCGATCGGTCGCGCCGCCCGTTCCGCCCTCACCCAGTGGCGGGAGACGGACCCCCAGGTCAAGCGGGACTCCCTCGCCTTCCTCTGCGTGGCTGCGGCCGTCGTGGTCGCACTGCGGGAGTGGTTCAGGATCTCCGGCCAGGCGGGCGTCTTCATCCACATGGCCTCCGCCGGTCTCGTCGGGATCTTCTCCGTGGTCGTGCCCCTGGCCCTCGTGGGTCTGGCGGTCGAGCTCGTCCGTGCGCGGTCCGGCACCCATGCCCTGCCCCACCACATCGCGGGGGGAGTGGGGGTCGTCGTCGCCCTGACGGGTCTGGTCCACATCAGCGCGGGGAACCCGCCGCTGCACCCCTTCGACGCACTGCTCGGCGCAGGCGGGCTGATCGGTTGGTTCTTCGCGCGACCCCTGACGAACCTCCTGTCCCCCTGGGGGGCCGGTGCCTTGATGGTCCTCCTCCTGGCCTACTCCGTGCTCGTCGCCACCCGGACCCGCGTCGCCGAGGTCCCCGGACGGCTGTCCGGCCTGTGGGCGCGGCTGCGGGGCCGCGCCTCTGCGGACGCGACTGGGGAGCCCTCCGCCAGGGACGCCCGGCGCGCCGCCCGTGAGGAGGCCCGGCGCCAACTCGCCGCCGGGGACGACCCGTTCCTCGACTCCTACGACGCCGACGAGGCCTTCCGCCGTGCCCATGACACGGCCACGGACACCGATGCGACCACGCAGTGGGAGGACCCGGACCAGGCGCCGTCCCTGGACCCGACCGAGGACGCGCCCTCGTCCGCGACGGAGGGTGCGACCACGGTCCTGGCGGCGTCCACCGCCCACGACGCGGCGTCCACCGGCCCCGACGCGCCCACCGAGGCCCTGTCCACGGTGCCCTCCGGTCCCCCCGCCCCGCCGACCACGCAGCTCCCCGAGGACTCCTTCCAGCCCGAGCTCGACGAGGCGATCTCCTACACCCTGCCCGAGGAGTCACTGCTCGTGCGCGGGGCGCCGCACAAGACGCGCTCCGCGGTCAACGACCACGTCGTCGAGGCCCTCCAGCAGGTGCTCTCCGAGTTCAACGTCGACGCGCACGTCACCGGCTTCTCCCGCGGGCCGACGGTCACCCGCTACGAGGTCACCCTGGGCCCGGGCGTCAAGGTCGAACGCATCACCGCACTGTCCAAGAACATCGCCTACGCGGTGGCCAGTGCGGACGTGCGCATCCTCTCGCCCATCCCCGGCAAGTCCGCCATCGGCATCGAGATCCCCAACTCCGACCGCGAGACGGTGGCCCTGGGCGACGTCCTCAGGTCGGGTGCGGCCAAGCGCAACCACCACCCCCTGGTCGTCGGCGTCGGCAAGGACGTCGAGGGCGGCTACGTCGTCACGAACCTCGCCAAGACCCCCCACCTCCTGGTCGCCGGCCAGACCGGGTCCGGCAAGTCGAGCTTCATCAACTCGATGATCACCTCGATCATGATGCGGGCCACCCCCCAACAGGTGCGCATGATCCTCGTGGACCCCAAGCGCGTGGAACTCACCGTCTACGAGGGCATCCCGCACCTGATCTCCCCGATCATCACCGACCCCAAGAAGGCCGCGGAGGCCCTGGAGTGGGTGGTCAAGGAGATGGAGGCCCGCTACGACGACCTCGCGACCTACGGCTTCAAGCACGTCGACGACTTCAACAAGGCCGTCTCCTCCGGCCAGGTGAAGGCCCTCCCGGGCCTGAACCGGACCCTCCATCCCTACCCGTACCTCCTCGTCGTGGTCGACGAGCTGGCGGACATGATGATGGTGGCCCCGCGCGACGTGGAGGCCTCCGTCCAGCGCATCACGCAGCTGGCGCGCGCCGCCGGGATCCACCTGGTCCTCGCCACGCAGCGGCCCTCCGTGGACGTCGTCACCGGGCTCATCAAGGCGAACGTGCCCTCCCGGCTCGCCTTCGCGACCTCCT
>NZ_CCXH01000035.1 GCF_000820725.1 Actinomyces polynesiensis
TCCGGCGGTGTCGCGGACGACTATGCCGGCCACGATTTCGGGGGTAGCGTCGACTGGGTCGACGAGGAACCCGGTGAGGACGAGGACGCCTGGCAGCTCACCGGGCGCTGAGAGCAGTCGGATAGGAACAGGACTTCGATGAACGACGACAATGTCCACCGGCTGGACGAGGGACCGTCCGTCCCGCTGCTGAACCTGCCCAACGCGCTGACGGTGCTGCGCCTGGTGCTGGTGCCGGTCTTCGTGTGGCTGATGGTGCTCGAGGGCGACACGGCCCGTTGGTGGGCCCTCGCGGTGTTCGTGGTGGCCGCGGCCACGGACCAGCTCGACGGGCACCTCGCGCGCTCCTGGGGCCTCGTCACGGACTTCGGGCGGATCGTGGACCCGATCGCCGACAAGGCCCTCACCCTGGGTGCCTTCGTCATGCTGAGCGTGGACGGGTTGGTGCCGTGGTGGTTCACGGTGCTCGTCGCCGTGCGTGAACTCGGCATCACGGCCCTGCGGGCGGTGCTGCTGCGCCGCGGGATCGTCGTGGCGGCCAACAGCGGTGGCAAGCTCAAGACCGTCCTCCAGATGCTCTTCATCTTCCTCATGCTGCTGCCCTGGGGATCCTTCCTCGCGGAGGGCCCCGCCGGAGCCGTCCGCATCGCGGCGTGGGTGGTGGGCGGCGCGGCCCTGGCGCTGACCCTGTGGTCCGGGGGCGTCTACGTCGTGGAGGGCGCCCGCCTCATGCGCGCCACCCGCGCCGACGGCACCCCGGCCCAGGGCGGGACACAGGATTGAGTCGAGGGGACGCAAGTCACAGGTGTCCACGGGCGGCCCGGGAATAGCCGGGGGTCGTCCCGCGTTGGAATGGACATGAAGACCCAGATGAACGCCCGCAGGGCCCCCGGCCGGACGGCCCCGGTCCCGGTGGCCCGGTCCGTGACCAACCACTCGGTGGATGATCTGCGGATGCGAGCCGCCAATGTCAAGGGTTACAGTCGCCCCATGGCGACCACGATGACCCCGCCCCTCCTCCGCACGGAGATCGGAGACGTCCTGCGCTCACTCAGGCAGAGCCAGGGACGTACCCTCCGTGAGGTGTCCTCGCAGGCCCAGGTGTCCCTCGGGTACCTCTCCGAGGTCGAGCGCGGACAGAAGGAGGCCTCCTCCGAACTGCTCGAGGCCATCACCGGCGCCCTCGGTGTGCCCCTGTGGTTCGTCCTGCGTGAGGTCTCGGACCGCATGTCCGACGCCGATGGAGGGTTCGTGCCCGACACGGTGCCGGACGACCTCATGCCCGTCGCGCTGATCAGCTGACGCGGCGGTGAAGCTCTCCGAGTTCTGGAACGCCCTGGAGACGGTCTACGGACCGGCTCTGGGGCGTTCCCTCGTCGTCGACCTCTACCTGCCCCCGATCGGGGCGACGGCCTCCGAGGCGCTCAGTGCCGGGCAGGACCCCGATGCCGTGTGGGCCGCTCTCGTCGCCGAGACGGGCAGGGGTGAGGAGGCCCGCTGGGTCCACCGCCGGGATCCGAGGAAGGACCGTCGGCGCAGCCGGGACTGAGCCCGGAGGCACTTCCCCCGTGTCCCCGGCACTCCCGGCGTGTCACCGTGCGTCGAACAGGTGTTCCACATACTGTGTCCACTGATGCGACAGGAGTCCGTCCGCGTCCACAGGGCGCACGAGGGCGGACCCCAGATGCCGATGGTCGGGCATACCGTCATCCAGGAACCCCGGGGAGGGGATCTCCTGACCACAGACCAGCCGAGCACATCGGGCCGGAGAGGCCCTGGACCGAGGAGGACACGATGGCGAAGGACACGACGCGCAAGGGCGGCGGGAACGACCGCAACAAGGCGCTCGAACTGGCCCTGTCACAGATCGACAAGCAGTTCGGCAAGGGCTCCGTCATGAGGCTGGGTGACGACTCACGACCCCCCGTCCAGGTGATCCCCACCGGCTCCCTCGCCCTGGACGTGGCTCTCGGCATCGGAGGCCTGCCCCGGGGACGTGTCGTCGAGGTCTACGGACCCGAGTCCTCCGGCAAGACCACCGTCGCCCTGCACGCGGTGGCCAATGCGCAGAAGGCCGGTGGCAACGCCGCCTTCATCGACGCCGAGCACGCCCTCGACCCCGTCTACGCCCGGGCCCTGGGGGTGGACACCGACGCGCTCCTGGTCTCCCAGCCCGACACCGGCGAGCAGGCGCTCGAGATCGCCGACATGCTGATCCGCTCCGGCGGCATCGACATCATCGTCATCGACTCCGTCGCCGCCCTCGTCCCCAAGGCCGAGATCGAGGGGGAGATGGGTGACTCCCACGTGGGTCTGCAGGCCCGTCTCATGAGCCAGGCCCTGCGGAAGATCACCGGGGCGCTCTCCGCCACGGGCACAACCGCGATCTTCATCAACCAGCTGCGCGAGAAGATCGGCGTCTTCTTCGGTTCCCCCGAGACCACGACGGGCGGAAAGGCGCTGAAGTTCTACGCCTCGGTCCGCATCGACGTGCGTCGCATCGAGACCCTCAAGGAGGGTGGACAGCCCGTCGGCAACCGCACCCGCGCGAAGGTCGTCAAGAACAAGATGGCCCCTCCCTTCAAGCAGGCCGAGTTCGACATCGTCTACGGCAAGGGCATCTCGCGGGAGGGCTCGATCATCGACATGGGCGTGGACAACGGGATCATCCGCAAGTCCGGCTCCTGGTTCACCTACGGGGACGACCAGCTCGGCCAGGGCAAGGAGAACGTCCGCCAGTTCCTGGTCGACAACCCTGAGCTGGCCGATGAGATCGAGGACCGCATCCTCACCGCCCTGGGCATCGGCACCGCCCCGGAGGAGGGCACCCCAGCCGAGGAGCCCGCCGGCGGAGCCGCACGGGTCGCCGCGGCGGCGATCGAT
>NZ_CCXH01000036.1 GCF_000820725.1 Actinomyces polynesiensis
CAGGGTTCTGAGGGCCGAGCGATGGTCCGGTACGCAGACCCGGAGGACCACCCCGAACTGGGGGAGGACAGGCCACGTCCCCGCACGTCCCCGGCCGAGAAGCTGGCCAGGCGTCGGGAACGCAATGCAGCCCTGAGCGGGGTCGCGGCAGTCGAGGGCGCCCGGGAGGTCGCGCTGCGCAAGCTCGACGCCCGCGCCTGCTCCCGTGGTGAGTTGGAGCGGGCGATCACCGAGCGCGGTTTCTCCGAGGACGTCGCCACCGAGGTCCTCGACCGCCTGGAGGCCGTGGGCCTCGTCGACGACCGCGCCTTCGCCGCCATGCTGGTCCGTGACCGCTTCGCGGGCAGTGGACGCACCGGGCGGGCGCTGGTGGAGGACCTGCGCCGACGGGGCCTCGACCGGGAGGTCATCGAGGAGGCCCTCGCCGAGGTCGACCGCGAGGACGAACTCGAGCGCGCACGGGAGCTGGTCTCCCACAGGATGCGCTCGCTGGGATCCCTCGACCGGGACCGTGCCTACCGGCGACTCACCGGGATGTTGGCCCGCAAGGGCTACAGTCCCGGCACCTGCTCCGCCGTCGTCTCCGAGGCGCTCTCCGCCCGGGAGGAGTGACACCCCCGCCCGGAGTGGGTCTCCCGTCCTCCGGCGCGGCGTGCCCCCCGCCCTCCGGCGCGGCGTGCCCCCCGCCCTCCGGCGTGGGGCAGGACGCCCGGGGACGAGGACGGCTCCCGCAGCCCGACCTAGGCTGGGGGCATGGCCACCGACGTCACCACCCTCGTCGCGACACTCATCGCCCGCCACCTCACCATCGCCACCGCGGAGTCCCTGACCGGCGGGGCGCTGTGCGCCCGGCTGGTGGACGTGCCCGGCGCCTCGGAGACCGTGCGCGGAGGGGTGTGCACCTACGCGACCGAGCTCAAGGCACAGGTCCTGGGCGTGGACCCGGACCGACTCGCCCTGACGGGTCCGGTGGACCGGGAGGTCGCCGTCGAGATGGCCCGTGGCGTTGCCCGCCTCATGGGTGCCGACATCGCCCTGTCCACCACCGGTGTCGCGGGGCCGGGACCGGCCGACGGCCACCCCGCCGGCACGGTGCACATCGCCTGCCACCACCCCGGCGGCGTGGAGCACCGGGAGCTGCACCTGCGGGGATCCCGCGCCGAGGTGCGCCGGGGCAGCGTCGACGCGGCACTCGGGTTGCTCGGTGAGGTCCTGGGGACAGGGTCCTCGCGGGGTGTCTGACCGGGCAGGGGTGTCGTCGGTCCGCTGGTGGTCTCCACCGAGGTCACAGCCCTGCCCTCCTGGGGGCTCCCGAACCCCGACCTGCTGGGGCCCCGCCCTCGTCAGCGGCCCCGTGCTCGCACCGGCGCCCCGACCTGCTGGGGGCCCCGCCCTCGTGAGGCGGACCCCACGCCCCCGCGCGGCTCCCACCGGCTGCGCCCGGCGGCCCCACGACTAGACTTCCGCGGGTGAGCGACACGATGACCCCCGCGGTTCCCCCCACGCACGCACCCGCACCCGTCCACGCGTCACCGGTGGCGGACGCGGTGCAGGCCGCCGCGCAGGACCCCGAGCAGTCCCTGCCCCGCACCTACGCGGTGCGCACCCTGGGCTGCCAGATGAACGAGCACGACTCCGAACGCATGGCGGGTCTGCTGGAGTCCGAAGGCCTCGTGCCCGTCGACCTGGTGCCCGACGCCCTCGCGCGCGCCACCGACGCCGGTGACCAGGGCGCCGACGTGCTCGTCATCAACACCTGCTCCGTGCGCGAGAACGCCGCGAACAAGCTCTTCGGCAACCTCGGCCAGCTCGTCGCCGTCAAGCGCGCCCGCCCGGGCATGCAGATCGCGGTGGGCGGTTGCCTGGCCCAGCAGATGCGCGACGGCATCATCGAGCGTGCGCCCTGGGTGGACGCCGTCTTCGGGACGCACAACATCGACGTGCTCCCCGCCCTCCTGCGACGCGCCGAGCACAACCGCGAGGCCGCGGTGGAGATCGAGGAGTCCCTCAAGGTCTTCCCCTCCACCCTGCCCACCCACCGCGAGAGCGCCTACGCGGCGTGGGTGTCAATCTCGGTGGGCTGCAACAACACCTGCACCTTCTGCATCGTCCCCCACCTGCGCGGCAAGGAGCGCGACCGCCGGCCCGGGGAGATCCTCCAGGAGGTCCGGGCCGTCGTCGACCAGGGCGCGATCGAGGTCACCCTCCTCGGGCAGAACGTCAACTCCTACGGGGTCGGTTTCGGGGAGCGCGGCGCGTTCGCGAAGCTCCTGCGCACCGTCGGGGCGACGCCGGGCCTGGAGCGGGTGCGCTTCACGTCCCCCCACCCCGCCGCCTTCACCGACGACGTCATCGCCGCCATGGCGGAGAACCCCACCGTCATGCCGAGCCTGCACATGCCCCTGCAGTCCGGTTCGGACGCGATCCTGCGCCAGATGCGCCGCTCCTACCGCCGGGAGCGGTTCCTGGGGATCCTCGACCGCGTGCGCGCCTCCATCCCGGACGCCGCGATCACCACCGACATCATCGTCGGTTTCCCCGGGGAGACGGAGGAGGACTTCGCCCAGACCCTCGAGGTCGTCGAGCAGGCCCGCTTCTCCAGCGCCTTCACCTTCCTCTACTCCCCGCGCCCGGGCACACCCGCCGCCGACCGTGAGGACCAGGTGCCCACGGAGGTCATGTCCGAGCGCTACCAGCGCCTCATCGCCCTCCAGAACCGCATCTGCGAGGAGGACAACGCCCAGCTCGCGGGTCGCGAGGTGGAGGTCCTCGTCTCCGAGGGGGACGGCCGCAAGGACAGCGCCACCGCGCGCATCACCGGGCGCGCCCGCGACAACCGCCTCGTCCACGTCGCGCTGCCCTCCGGCATCGACGAGGGCGACCGCCCCCGCCCCGGTGACGTCGTGCGGGCGGTGGTGACGCATGGCGCCCCCCACCACCTGATCGCGGACTCCGGGGCACAGGGGGGACTCTTCGAGGTGCGACGCACGAGGGCCGGTGACGCCTGGCAGGAGCGCCAGGCCCACGAGGACGACACGCGTGTCGGGTTGGGAATCCCCGCGCTGCGCGTGCGCTGAGCCGTGGGCGGGGCCCGCAGTGGCGGGCGGCGCGCCGGGTGTCTCGGCGGACCCGGGTCGGGGTCCCGGTTGGTCGTTTCTTGAGACGGTTGTGAACTCTGCATTGTGTCCGTCGTAGCGTGAGGGCGTCCCCGAGGGGACGTCCGCGGGTGGGCGCAGCCGCCGCACCCGCGCACCACAGGTCCGGGCCCGGCCCGTGTCGCACCGGGAAGGGGAACGCGTGCACGTCCCGACATCATCCGCGGCCGGAGCCATCGGCACCACCTCGGCCATGCTCGAGGACCTGCGGGCCCTGGTGTGCGCCGAGAGTCCCTCCTCCGACCCGGTGGCGCTGGGCGCCTGCGCGGAGGTCCTGGCGGGCATCGGTGAACGTCTCCTGGGCACGGCGCCCGAGATCGTCGAGGTCGAGGGCATCCCGCAGGTCAGCTGGTCCTTCGGTGGGACACCGACGGTGCTGCTCCTCGGCCACCTCGACACGGTGTGGCCGCTCGGGGCCCTGGAGGACCACCCCTGGAGCACCCGGGACGGGCTGGTCCGGGGACCCGGCGTCTTCGACATGAAGGCCGGACTGGTCCAGGCGCTCCACGCCCTCGCCGCGCTCGACCCCTGGGAGAGCGACGGCATCACCCTCCTCGTGACGGCGGACGAGGAGGTGGCGGCCCCGACGTCGCGGGAGCGCATCCTCCGGGAGGCCGCGGCCCACCCCAGCACGCTCGTGCTGGAGGCCTCGGCACCCGGTGGCGCCCTCAAGACCGCCCGACGCGGGGTGGGCCACTACACCCTCGAGGTCAACGGCCGCGCAGCACACGCGGGGCTGGAACCCGCCTCCGGGATCAATGCCACCATCGAGCTCGCCCACCAGGTCCTCGCCGTGTCGGCCCTGGACGCGGGGCCCGCCGGGGCCACGGTCACCCCCACCCTCATCGAGGGCGGGACCACCATCAACACGGTGCCCGCCTTCGCGGCCGTGGCCATCGACGTGCGCACCCCCTCACTCTCCGAGCAGGAGCGGGTCGAACAGGGCCTCGCGGACCTGAGACCCGTCCTGCCCGGTGCGCTCCTGGAGCTCAGTGGGGGAGTGACGCACCCGCCACTTGAGCCCTCCTCCAGCGAGGCGCTGTACGGTCGCGCCGTCGCAGTCGCGCGCGAGCTCGGCCTCGGACCGCTCGGCCGGGCCGCGGTGGGTGGGGCCTCCGACGGGAACATCGCGGCGTCCGCGGGCTCCCGCGTCCTCGACGGACTGGGTGCGGTGGGAGGTGGGGCGCACGCCGCCGACGAGCACGTCGTCGTCGAGGAGATGCCGCGCAGGGCCGCCCTCGTCACCGGCCTGCTGCGGTCCCTCACAGGGGACCCGCTGTGAGCGCGGTGAGCCCGCTGGGGGCCGGCCGTGGGCCGCTGCCGACCCCCGCGCCGACCGCGGGCCCCGCCACGACCGCTCCGGGGACCGACCCTGATCAGGCCATCGTGGTGCGGGCGCACGCCGACGCGGAGCGGGCGGCCCGGCGTGCGGGCGTGCGCATCACCCTGCTGGAGACCCCCGCGGAGCTCGCGGAGGCGGAGCAGGTCCTGCGCCGCGTGTGGGGGGCACGCCCCACCGACTCCTCCATCGTGACACCGGCCATGATGCGGGCGATCGAGCACGCGGGCGGATACGTGGCCGGCGTGCACTCCCCGGGAGGGGACGGCGTGCACTCCGCGGGAGGGCAGGGACCTGCCCCGGCGGCCGAGGCGCCCTCGCCAGCCGGTGCACTCCCCGTTGCCGCTGTGGCCGCCCCCTCGCCAGCCGGTGCACTCCCCGTTGCTGCTGCGGCTGCGCCTGCGGCCGCGGCCGCGGTTGCCGCGGTCCCGGAAGTGGAGTCAGCGCCGCCGCTCCTCCCGTCCGCAGGCCCCTCCGACCCGCTCGTCGGGGTCTGTGTCGGCTTCTGCGGCGCGCCCACCGACCTGTCCCTGCACTCCCACGTCGCGGGACTGGTGGCCGGTTCCGTGGGGCGCGGAGTCGGGCGTGCACTCAAGCTGCACCAGCGTGCCTGGGCGTTGGAGCACGGCCTCACCTCGATCACCTGGACGTACGACCCGCTCGTGTCGCGCAACGCCCACTTCAACCTCGAACGCCTCGGCGCCCGCCTCGAGGAGTACCTCGTCGACTTCTACGGGCCGCTGGAGGACGGTGTGAACCTCGCGGAGCCCTCCGACCGGGCCCTCGTGCGGTGGGTCCTCGACGACCCCCGCGTGGTCGCCCTCGCCGGCGCGCACGGTGCAGGCGAGGGGGATGCCGGACCACACGGCGCGACGCGTGCCGCTCCACGCACCGGGGGCGCGGGCGACCCCGGGCTGGCCGTCCTCCTCGGTGAGGGACCGGGCGGTGCTCCCCGGCCGGGAGCGAGCACGGCGACGGCACTGGCGCAGGACGGAGCGGGGCGCGCACTCGTCGCCGTACCCGCAGACATCGAGGGGCTGCGGCACCGGGACCCCGGGGCCGCCCACGCGTGGCGCCTCGCCCTGCGCGCCGCGATGCTGCCGCTCCTGGAACACGGCTGGGAGGTGGCCGGGTTCGCACGCGGTCGCGGCTACCTCCTCGAGCGGCGTCCCTGAAGCGGGGCACGCCGGGGGAGGGACACCCCCGGGTGGGGTGGTGACGGGTGCACGGGTGGTGACGGGTGTACGGACAGTGGCGGACACGGACAGTGGCGGATGCGACCGGGAGGGGACGGACATGAGGATTGACGCGGTGGAGGTGCACCGGGTGAGGCTGCCCCTGGTGTCCCCGTTCACGACCTCCTTCGGCACCCAGGAGGAGCGGGTGGCGCTCCTGGTGCGGGTCGTGCCCGCGGACGCGCCCGCCGGGTGGGGTGAGTGCGTGGCCCTGGCCGACCCGTTCTACTCCAGCGAGCACGTCGCCGGCGCACAGGTGGTGATCCGGGACTACCTCGGCCCCCCTGCTCATGGGCGCCCCGGACGTGCACCCGCAGACCGTCGCCCCGTTGCTGGAGCACGTCGTGGGTCACCGCATGGCCAAGGCCGCCCTCGAGATGGCGGTCCTCGACGCGGAGCTGCGCGAACTCGGCCAGTCCTTCGCCACCTGGCTGGGTGCCACGCGCACCCGCGTGCCCTCCGGGGTCTCGGTCGGCATCCAGGCGGGCATCCCACAGCTGGTCGACCAGGTCGGGGAGTACCTGGACCAGGGCTACGTCCGCATCAAGATCAAGATCAGGCCAGGCTGGGACGTGGAGCCGGTGGCCGCGCTGCGCGAGGCCTACGGCGACATCCCCCTCCAGGTCGACGCGAACTCCGCCTACACCCTGGCCGACGCCGCCACGCTGCGCGAGCTCGACCGCTTCGGGCTCCTGCTCATCGAGCAGCCCCTTTACGAGGACGACCTGCGCCAGCACGCCCAGCTCGCCGAGATGCTGGAGACACCCGTGTGCCTGGACGAGTCGGTCGTCTCCGCCCGCGCCGCCGCTGACGCCATCGCCCTGGGCGCCACCCGCGTCATCAACGTCAAGCCGGGACGTGTGGGCGGTTACGTGGAGGCCCGACGCATCCACGACATCGCCCGGGCCAACGGCGTGCCCGTGTGGTGCGGGGGGATGCTGGAGACCGGGATCGGGCGCGCCGCGAATGCGGCACTCGCGGCGCTGCCGGGGTTCACCCTGCCCGGGGACATCTCGGCCTCGGACCGCTTCTACCGCCGGGACATCACCGAACCCGTCCGGATGGTCGACGGGTGGATCGAGGTGCCCGACCGCCCCGGCCTGGGGGCCGCGCCCCTGGAGGACGTCCTCGCCGAGGTCACCGAGGACGTCGAGGTCCTGCGGGCCCGCTGAGGTACCGCCCGGGTCAGCCGGTGCGTCCTCCGAGACCCCTCCGGCGCGGATCCGCGCCGACAGTCTCGGGGCAGCGACACCGACAGCGACACCGACAGCGACACCGACGGGGGAAGGGCGCACACATGGGTCTGGGACGGGCAGCGGCGACCGGCCTGGTGGCGGCGGTCCTCGCCGTGGGGACGGCGGCGTGCACCGCCGACACCCCCGCCTCCACCGCGCAGTCGGAGGGGAGCGGAGCGGGCGCGCAGACGTCGTCCGGGGCCACGGGCGGGAGCGACACCGCGACCGGCAGCGACATCACCGCGCTCTTCGAGCGCGCACAGACCGGTGAGGACATCCCCGGCACCGTGACCACGGACATCGACGCGTCCACGTCGCGCTTCATCGGGGAGTCCTCGGGCACGCGCTTCTACATCGCGCGCTCACCCTCCGACGATGCGGTCCTCTGCCTGGTCGTCGACCGGACCGGTCCCGGCGACCCGTCGGTCCCCGGTGGGGCGGAGAAGGACTCCGTCGTCCCGTGGGCGGCGGCCTGCGGCGATGACGGGCTCCCACTGATCATGGACGACACCCAGTACGTCCTGCACACGGACCCGTTCTGGGAGCCCCAGAGCGGGGGCGACCTCGTCGTCGGCTACGTCGAGGTCGTGGACGACGCCGGGGAGTGAGGGGCGCCGACCCGGCGCAGGTGTTCGGTCCCGGTCCGGTGCCGGGTCGGTGCCCGTCGTCTCCTGAGGGGTGCGCCTTGGAACCGTCCCGCACCCACAGGGGCGTCCGCCCGACTACTCCGTGGCGGTCGGGGGGACGAGGCCGGGCAGGTCACGCACGGCCTGCAGGCCCACGACCACGGCACGCCGGAGGAGCAGGTGGACCTGACGGTCCGACAGCCCGGCACCCACGAAGAAGCGGCTGACCAGGAAGAAGTACCACTTCTCGTCCAGCCGACCGGGGAACACGGTGGGCTGCAGGTGGGTGGTGTTCCAGGTGTTCGCCACCTGCTGCAGGTCGAAGGGCGTGATCCCGCCCGAGTCGAGGGAGGCGGCGGTCGTCTCCGGGAGGGCCATCCGCGTCTCGACCTGCATCCAGGGGGAGTCGGCGGGCTCGCGGTGCACCCGCACCGTCGTGTCGTCGACGGAGGTGGTCAGGCTGAACTCCGCGCGCGCCAGGGGGAAACCGTCCTCGGCCATCACGTGCTCGAGGCGGTCCAGGTCCAGGGGGAGCACCTCCGTGCCCCACCTGAGCTGGTCCTCGTCGCCCGGACCGTCCGTCGAGCCGGACGCCTCCTGGGAACCGCGTGCGGAGCCGCCCTCGTCGATGCCCTGCTGGGGGGCCTCCTCGGAGGAGGGCCCGCCGGTGCCCGGGCCGGATCCCTCACCGGGCGTCCCCTCGGGCTCCTCGGGCGTGCCGCCCAGGGACCAGGTCTTCCACTCACTCATCGTCTGCCTCCTGCGCCCAGCGGTCGGGGAAACGCTCACCCAGACGGGTGAACGCGGCCAGGGACGCCATGACGAACTGGGCGACCTCCTGGTCCACCTGCTCGTCATCGGCACCCGCCACCCACGTGAAGGTGTGCTGCAGGCGGAAGCGGATGTTGCCGTCATCGGTGACGGCCGTGGCCATCTTGGGCAGGTACGTCGCCGCGTTGAAGGAGGCCGTGAACTCCGCGGCCTGCGGGGCGAAGCGGATGTCGAGGACACGTGACCACTCGCCGATCCCCTGGACGGGGCGGTCGGGGGGCAGCACGATGCGCAGGACGTGGGAGGGCAGGATGGCGGCGACCTGGTCCTGGTCCCCCAGGAAGGGGATGAGGCCCAGCTTGCGCATCGCGCCCTCCACCCGCGCGCGGGTGACGGGAGTGGTGGTGGGGGACATGACCACAGCTTAGTTCCGGGTGGGAGGCGGTGCGTTGCCGGGGGCGGGTCAGGGTCTCGTCGCGGGGTCCGGTCACGGGGGAGGGGTACGGGGGAGGGACAGCGGGGAGGGACAGTGGGGAGGGGCACCCTAGACTTGCCCCCATGACTGCCCTGGTCCGCCTGTTCACCCTGCCCGCCCACCCGGCGGGCACGCCCGCGGCGGGGCTCTTCGAAGGACTGGAGGCACTCAGCCGGGCGCACTCGCTGGAGGTCATCGGCTCGGAGGACTTCGTGACCTCCTCCGAGGAGTTCGCCGCCGTCACCTCCGACGAGGACCGTCGCGTCACGCGCATCGTGGCGGTGGCCGACGGGGGCGGGCGGCGTATCGAGGAGTTGCGGGGCATGGTGCCCGGCGGCAGTCGGGCCCACGGGGGGAACGAGGACGAGGGCGGCCCCCGTTGGGTCCCGGACCTCATCGCCCCCGCCATGCCCTCCCACGGTGTCCCCGGTCGCGATGCCGTGGTCGGCCACCTCGTCCTGCATGCTCCCCTCGGTGACAACACGCACCGCGCGGAGATCTCGGTGGAGGTCGCCGCCTCGTGGCGGCACTCGGGACTGGACCTCCTCATGCTGGGTCTGGGTGAGGCCATCGCACGCTCCTGGGGGCGCACCACGGCCTGGTACTGGACCGACTGCCCGGGGTGGGCCGGGGTGGACAGCCCCCGGGCCGTGTCGGGTCTTCGCATCCCGGTCCCCGGGACGGACGAGCAGGCGGCGCCCGTGCGCACCCACGAGACCGACATGGTCGCCGCGGCCGGGTACCGGCCCCTCCACAGCGAGTGGGTGACGACCCTGGACGTCGGGGAGGCGCTGTCGGTCGACCCGACCCCCGTGCCGGGCTACGAGCTGGTGTCCTGGTCCTCCCCGCGCTCCCCCGAGAACCTGCTCGACCAGCTGGCCCGGATCTACGCCCTGGCCTCCACCGACATGCCGTCGGGCGAACTCTCCGAGGAGCCCCAGGTGTGGGACTCCCAGCGGGTCCTGCGCAAGGAGGCCCTCGTGGAGCGCTCGCACCAGGAATGGGTGCTCACCGCGGTGAGGCCCGTCGGCGGCGAGCTGGTGGGGTGGACCACCCTCGTCCTCTCCCCGACGGTGCCCGAGATCGCCTACCAGGAGGGCACCCTGGTGCGCGCGGACCACCGCGGGCACGGCCTGGCCTCCTGGATGAAACGGGTCAACCTCGCCGAGCTGAGGGCCCGCCACCCCCGGGTCCGACGCATCCACACCTGGACCGACGGGGCCAATGCCCCCGTCATCGCCCTGAACCGCAGGCTCGGTTTCCGACCGTCACTGGTCGAGGTCGGCTGGGAGAAGCAGCTGGGGGTCCCTGGTCGCGGGACGGACGGTCGCGATGAGTGAGCAGGTGGGGGACGGGGCACGCCCCTCCGACCTCGTCGTCGCCGTGGTCGGGCCCACGGCCTCCGGCAAGACGGACCTCGCGCTGGACCTGGCCGAGGTCCTTCCCGGCGTGCTCGGCGCCACCGCCCCCGGACCGGCCGAGCTGATCGGGGCGGACGCCATGCAGCTCTACCGGGGCATGGACATCGGCACGGCGAAGACACCGGTGCCCAAACGCCGGGGCATCGTCCACCACCAGATCGACGTCCTGGACGTCACCGACGAGGCCTCGGTCGCCCACTACCAGGCCGATGCCCGCCACGACGTCGCGGCCATCCACCAGCGCGGCGGCGTCGCCCTCGTGTGCGGCGGGTCGGGACTGTACGTGCGCGCCCTGCTCGACGTCATCGACTTCCCCGGCACCGACCCCTCCGTGCGGGCGCGACTGGAGGCCGAGGCCGAGGGGCCCGGTGGGTCGCGCGCCCTGCACGAGCGCCTGGGCGCGCTCGACCCCGAGTCCGCCTCCCGCATCGACCCCCACAACGCACGCCGGATCATCCGCGCCCTGGAGGTCATCGAACTGACCGGCGCGCCCTACTCGGCGCACATGCCGCGTCGGGTGTTCCACCGGCCCGCGGTGATGATCGGTGTGCGCAGGCCCATGGAGGAGCTCGACGCGCGCATCGGCGCGCGCACGGCCGCCATGTTCCGCGAGGGCCTGGTCGAGGAGACGCGCGGGCTCATCGGGGCGGGGCTGCGCGAGGGGCGCACCGCGCGCAGGGCCACCGGGTACGCCCAGGCGCTCGCGGTCATCGACGGTGACATGGACGAGGCCGAGGCGGCGGACTCGGTCGCCCTGGCCACCCGCCAGCTCGCACGACGTCAGGTCAAGTGGTTCCGGCCCGAGCCGCGCATCCACTGGCTCGACGCGGAGGGGCCGGGAACGACGGGTGCGGACACGGGGGCCGGGGCAGGAGGGAGCGCCGGCGACACGGCTGAGGGCAGGGCTGGCGGGACCCGTGGCGGGTCGGACGGAGGGTCGGCGCGCCGCAGCCTCCTGGACCGGGCCGTGGACATCGTGCGCCGGGAGGCCGAGCAGCTGGATAGCGTGTCGACGTGACCACACATTCGACCGAGCACGGGGCGCCTGCCGGGGACGCACCCGCGACACCGACTGGCCCGTCCGGGCGGAGCGCGGCGACCGGGGGATCCGCTCTGCCGGGGGGCACCGTCCTGTGGAAGGCCCACGGCACGGGCAACTCCTTCCTGCTCCTCGACGACCCCGAGGGGCTCGTGGACGTGACCCCGGCGACCGTGGCGTCCCTGTGCGACGTCTCCCGGGGGATCGGGGCCGACGGGCTGATCCGCTGCGTGCGCGTGGACGGGCGGTGGTTCATGGACTACCGCAATGCCGACGGGTCACTGGCCGAGATGTGCGGCAACGGGGTGAGGGTCTTCGTCGACCACCTGCGTCGCGTGGGACTGGTGGACCTCGCCGAGGGGGAGGTCCTGGAGGTCGGCACCCGTGGCGGCACCAAGAGGGTCCGCACACTCGGGCCGCGTCCCGCTCAGGTGCCGGGCCCGGTGTGGGAGCGCGGGGTGACGGGTTCGGACGGGAGGGACGGTCCGACCGGGGCGGCACCCGCCGACACGGGTGGGACCGAGCAGTGGTACTCCATCGACATGGGCCCCGCAGTGACCACGGGCCGTGCGGACACCTCCGTGACCGTGGTCGGCCTGGAGGGGGTCTTCGAGGGGATCCGGGTGGCCATGCCCAATCCCCACGTCGTCATCGACGTGGCCACCCGGGAGGCGCTGTGCGCCGCCGTCCTGCCGACCACCGACATCCACGCCGCCCCCGCGGGGCTCCGACCGACGTACGACCCCGACCCGGCCGGGGGCACCAACCTGGAGCTCGTGGTCGACGTCACCGAGCCGGGAGCACAGGTCGGACACCTCCTGATGCGCGTCCTGGAGCGCGGGGTGGGGGAGACCCGGTCCTGTGGCACCGGGTGCTGCGCGGCCGCGGTGGCCAGTGCCGCCCGACGGGGCGCGGGTGCACCCGGGACGTGGATCGTGGAGGTCCCCGGCGGGAGCGTGCGGGTCGACCTGGGCGAGGACGCCTCGTCGGGTGTCACCCTCTCCGGCCCCGCCACCCCCGTCGCCGAAGTCCGCTCTGTTCGACCGGTGAGGTCCGCTCTGTTCGAGGCGTGAGGTCCGCCGGTGGTTTCAAGCGGTGAGTGCAACACCTGTGTTGATGAACTGTGTGAGTGCTTCTCTGGGTGTCTTCCACCCCGTCTCCCGGGCGCGACGTCTGCGGAGCGTGGCGGCTCCCGGGCGCTCCGTCCACAGACCGCGACGCTCCACTGCGCCGCACACATCGCGCGCGGAATGCCCCAGACCTGGGCGAACCACCGGAGGAGGACGGCGTCGCCCTCGTCGGTCGTGCCCCTTCCGGGCGGCAACCCCACCCGCCCGCGGAACCTCAGGTGAAGCGGTGCCGCTCGGAGGGGGTCCACAGGGCGCGGACGCCGCTGCGCTGGCGCGTGTCGCCGATGTGCAGGTCGAGGGTCTCGAGCAGAGCGCCGGTGTCCCGGATCTCCGGGACGGACAGGTCCACGACGCGGTACCCGGCTCCGGTGATCTCGTGGGTGCGCATGGCCTGGGCCCGGCGCTTCCCCGGGCCGGTGGTACCCGCGTACTTCACCTCCCCGTTCGCCTCGAAGCAGCACCGTGCGCGTCGGACCCCCATGTCGGCCCAGCGGGCGCCCCGGGCGGTGCGCACCTCCATCTGGGCCTCCACTTCGAGGTACCCGGCTGCGAGGGCCACGCGACGCATCTCGGACTCCCACACAGATTCCGACAGTGGGCTCGCCCAGTGCAGGATCGACTTCGCCTGTGCGACTCCTCGCTGTCCGCGCAGGTCGGACAGGCTGCGCAGGGCCTCGAGACGGAAGCGTCGGGCCGCTTCCGCGACCTCCGCGCGCTCCTCCCGCCAGTTGTCACCACGGTCGGAGGCAATGGCCACCAGGGACTCCACGACCGCGAAGGCACGGTCGGGCGGGAGGAACCGGGCACAGTGGAGTGTCGTCTGGATGAGGTCCGTGACGAGCACGCCGTCGCGGACCGTGAGCTCGTCGGTGTCCAGGTCCATGCGGTGGTTGACCACGGGTCGCGTCGCCAGTCGCGCCTCGCGGTCACGTCGTGGCAGGTCCCAGAGGCGCCCGGTGCGACCCGGCGTCGCCTTGCGCCGCCACGGGACCCACAGGTGCGCCTGTTCGGGCACGACCTTGAGCCGGGCCCCGTGGACGAGGGCGGCGCTCTCGAGAACTGCGACTGCCCCGGTCATGTGCTCCACGGCCGAACCGAGCCTGGCACGGTGCACCTGTTCGGCTCGTTCCCACCACTCGAGTTCCTCCCCGAGCAGCAGGTACTCACCCGGTCGGACCCTCACCGTGAGGTCGGGTCCGGCCGGCGTGTCGGGTGTGCGCGTGTCGTCCGCAGCTGCGTCCATGGGTGCAGCCTGCCTGGGGGAGGAAACGCCCTGGAACCACTGACACGGCCCACTGTGGACGAGGGTCGCGAGGCTCGCAGACCTGTGGACACCGAGGGACACGGTGAGGGGGTGGGGCCGGGATGGTCAGTGCCCTGCCCGTCCGGCGGGACAGGTCACCTGCGGTCGGAGAGGTGAGCGGACCTCAGCCCTCGGACTGAGCGGACTTCGCGGGGAAGAGTGAGCGGACCTCGATGATGCGGTAACCCTTCTTCGAGGCGACCTTGTGTGCCGGCCACCCCTGGCCCTGCAGCCAGGAGATGAGGGAGTCCGCCCCGAGGTTGCGCTGGACCACCAGGTAGGCCACGCCACCGTCGGCGAGCAGAGACAACCAGTCACCGAGCATCTGGTGGAGCGCCCCCTTGCCGATCCGCACGGGCGGGTTGGACCAGATGAGGTCGAAGCGCACGTCCTGCGTGCGTGCCCGCTCCAGGGCCTCCGCGGCCGGCAGTGCGAGGACACCGGCGGCGCCGTTGGCCCGCGCATTGCGCTGGGTGAGGTCCAGGGCGCGGGTGTTCACGTCCACCGCCCAGACCGTCGCCCCGGGCGCCTCCAGGGACAGCGTCACGGCGAGGGGACCCCAGCCGCAGCCGAGGTCCAGGAAGGTGCCGTCGGCGGGCACGGCGGGTGCCTCCGCCAGGAGCTGGCGGGTCCCGAGGTCCAGGCGCCCACCGGAGAACACGCGGTTGGACACCCACATGTCGAGGTCACGTCCGCGGGCGGTGACGTGGACCTGACGGAGTTCGCCGTCGGTCGCGGGGGCTGAGTCGGTGAAGTACTGGTCTTCCACAGCCCTCAGCGTAGTCGGAGGGGCAGCCCGGTCCCGACGTGCCAGACTGGAGGGGCACTGCGACCGCCGTGGGCGCACCCACCGGCGGTCCCCGCAGCGCCCGGCGCCGACGCGCGCCGACCGCGCGGCCACACCACGTCCCCGAGGAGGACCCCATGTCAGATGACACCGACCGACCCACAGGTGCCGTGACAGGGTCCGAGCAGCACACCCCGGACCAGGACACCCCGGACCGGCCCGGCACCGGGCACGGGCACGGCTCCGAGGAGGGACTGCGTCGCGCGGAGGACGTGGTCGCGCGCATCCTCGCCCGCCGTGGCACCGCACTGGCCTCCACGGAGGAACAGGACCACAGTCACGACGCGGGCGCCCTGGAGCGCGACGCCCGTGCCGGCACGCGCCGCGTCCAGGGACTGTCCACCGAGCTGGAGGACGTCTCCGAGGTCGAGTACCGTCAGGTCCGCCTGGAGCGCGTGGTCCTCGTCGGCCTGCGCACCCAGGGCAGTGAGGAGGACGCGGAGGTCTCACTGCGCGAACTCGCGGCACTGGCCGAGACCGCCGGGTCCGAGGTCCTCGACGGGCTGATCCAGCGCCGCGAGACCCCCGACCCCGCCACCTTCCTGGGATCGGGCAAGGCGAAGGAGCTCGCCGGGATCGTGGCCGAGACGGGCGCGGACACCGTGATCGTCGACGGGGAGCTCGCCCCCTCCCAGCGCCGAGGCCTGGAGGACGTCGTCAAGGTCAAGGTGGTGGACCGCACCGCGCTGATCCTGACATCTTCGCCCAGCACGCGAAGTCCCGTGAGGGCAAGGCGCAGGTCGAACTCGCCCAGTTGGAGTACCTGCTCCCCAGACTGCGCGGCTGGGGCGAGTCGATGTCCCGACAGGCCGGCGGCCGGGTCGCCGGTGGTGAGGGCATCGGCTCCCGTGGCCCCGGCGAGACGAAGATCGAGCTCGACCGCCGACGTATCCGCACCCGCATGGCCCGTCTGCGCACGCAGATCCGCGCGATGGAGCCGTCGCGACGCACCCAGCGCGCATCGCGTCGACGCGGCGGCGTCCCCTCCGTCGCGATCGCCGGCTACACGAACGCCGGCAAGTCCACGCTGCTCAACAGGCTCACCGGAGCGGGGGTCCTGGTGGAGGACCAGCTCTTCGCGACCCTGGACCCGACGGTGCGCCGGGCGACCACCCCGGACGGGCGTGTGTACACCCTCACCGACACCGTCGGCTTCGTGCGCAACCTGCCGACCCAGCTCGTGGAGGCGTTCCGCTCGACCCTGGAGGAGGTGGGGGAGTCCGACGTGGTCCTCCACGTCGTCGACGCCGCCCACCCGGACCCGGTCGGCCAGGTGGAGGCCGTCCACACCGTCCTCGACACCATCGAGGGCGCCCGCGACATCCCCGAGATCATCGCCCTGAACAAGGCCGACCTGGCCAGCCCGGAACAGCTCGCCCTCCTGCGCAGCACCTATCCCGAGGCGGTCGAGGTCTCCGCCTGGACCGGTGCCGGCATCGAGGACCTGCTCCTGCGCATCCAGGACGTCCTGCCGCGTCCCCGGGTGCTCGTCGACGTCGTCGTCCCCTACTCCCGCGGCGAGTTGGTCCACCAGGTCCACGAGGACGGGGAGGTGGTCTCCGAGGACTACGTCGACGAGGGCACACACCTCGTGGCGAGGGTCGACGACGCCCTCGCCTCCCGGCTGGGCGCCGTCAACGTCGCGACCGCGGTGCCCGCGTCCGCCCCCTCCACCGGGCGCCCGGACATCGACGAGGGCGGCGCCGCGCACCTTGCCGGGAGGGGAACGCCCGACCCGCACCGGGAGCCGACGGCCGGACCGACCGCGGAGGCCGGCAGCCCCGCAGGAGCCGCCCTTGCCGGTGCCCCTGCGTCCCCGGACGCACCGGAGGGGGACACGGCCGGTGAGTGAGGCCGCCCCCAGGGCCGAGGTCCCCGGGGGTGAGGTCCCACGGGCCGAGGTCGCCCGGCGGGTCCTCACGCGGGTCGTGACCGCCATGGGCGGTTCTGCGCGCCCCGGACAGGAGCGCATGGTCGACGAGGTCGCCGCAGCCATCGCCGGGCACTCACATGTGATGGTCCAGGCCGGCACGGGAACGGGGAAGTCCCTGGGCTACCTCGTCCCCGTTCTCACCGACTGCGTCGAGAACGGGCACCGTGCCCTGGTGACCACCGCGACCCTGGCCCTCCAGCGCCAGATCCTCGTCAAGGACGCCCCCGCCGTTGTCGACGCCGTCGAGGCGGAGCTCGGCGTGCGTCCCGAGGTCGCCCTGCTGAAGGGCTGGAGCAACTACGTGTGCCTGCACCGGGTGGGCGGTGGCTCGGACGCGACCTCCGGGACCCTCCTCGACGTCGCGGAGGCCGGACCCGTCACGGATCTCGGC
>NZ_CCXH01000037.1 GCF_000820725.1 Actinomyces polynesiensis
AGGCCGGACCCGTCACGGATCTCGGCCAGGAGGTCCTGCGGGTGCGGGAGTGGGCCGCGGACACCGACACCGGTGACCGCGACGACCTGGTCCCGGGGGTCTCCGACCGTGCCTGGCGGCAGGTGTCGGTCTCCAAGCGCGAGTGCCTGGGGAAGGCCTGTCCCATGATCGAGGAGTGCTTCGCCCAGCACGCCCGCGACCGGGCCACCAAGGCGGACCTGGTCGTCTCCAACCACTCCCTGCTCGGCATCCAGGCGACCGGCGGCCTGGACCTGTTCCCCGAGACCGACGTCGTGGTGGTGGACGAGGCACACGAGCTCGCCGACCGCGTGCGCGACCAGGCCAGCGTCGAGGTCTCACAGGGGCTCGTCCAGCGCGTGGCGCGTTCGGCGAGGACCCATGCGAAGGTCCCCACCGAGACCCTCGACCAGGCGGGCGCAGCCCTGGGCGTCGTCGTCTCCTCATTGGAGGAGGGGCTGCTCCTGCAGCGCCCGGAGAAGCTGCGGGTGGCGATGTCGACGCTGGACACGGCGGTGCGCGAGGCGCTGCAGCGGGTGGCCGACTCCTCGGCGGACCAGGCCTCGAAGCTGCTGGCGAAGGGCGCGCTCGACGAGTTGGTCGTCGCGATGGACGCCTGGGACCGCGAGCCCGCCCAGTCCATCACCTGGGTCTCACGCAACGAGCGTGAGGGCACCCAGCAGCTCGTCATCGCGCCGCTGGACGTGGCCGGGCCGATCGGAGCCGTCGGCCTGGGGGAGCGACCGGCCGTCCTGACCTCCGCCACGCTCGCGCTGGGCGGCTCCTTCGACGCGATGGCACGTGAGACCGGTCTCATGGTGTCCAAGGCGCCGTGGCACGGGGTGGATGTCGGGACCCCCTTCGACACCGCGTCGCAGGGGATCCTCTACGTCGCTCGCCACCTGCCCGACCCGGGTCCGGGAGGACCCGGCGAGGAGGCACTCGCAGAGCTCGTGGACCTGGCCGGGGCGAGTGGCGGCGGCGTGCTCGCCCTGTTCTCCTCCTGGCGGGGTGCCCAGGCCGGCGCCGCGGCCCTGCGCGCGGGGACTGACCTGGAGGTGCTCGTCCAGGGGGAGGAGACGATCTCCTCCCTGGTCCAACGCTTCCGCGACCACCGCGACTCCTGCCTGGTGGGGACCATGTCCCTGTGGCAGGGGGTGGACGTCGTCGGCAGTTCCTGCCGTCTGGTGGTCATCGGCCGCATCCCGTTCCCCCATCCGCACAACCCGGTGGCCAAGGCGCGCTCGATCGACGCCGAGCGCCGCGGTCACGGCGGCTTCCGCTCGGTGCACCTCACCCACGCCGCGCTGCTCATGGCCCAGGGAGCGGGGCGTCTCCTGCGCAGCACGGAGGACCGGGGGATGGTGGCGGTGCTGGACCGACGCCTGCTGACGAAGGGGTACGGGTCCTTCATCCGTGCGTCCATGCCGTCGATGTGGCCGACGACCGACCCGGAGGTGGCCCGCGCCTGCCTGCGCAGGCTCGCGGCTGCGGTCGGAGCTTCGGGACCCGAGCCGGAGGACCCACACTGATCGGCGTCGGATCTGAGAAGATGGTGTCGACCATCGGCAACAGGAGGACAACGTGCCCCAGACAACAGCCAAGAGTCTCTATCCGTCGGCGTCCACAGGACGCCCCTCGAAGATCGCCATCATCGGCGCCGGGGCGGTCGGGACCGCCGTGGCGTACGCCTGCGCGATGCGTGGCGACGCCCGCAGCATCGTGCTGCAGGACATCAACAAGCCCAAGGTCGAGGCCGAGGCACTCGACATCGCCCACGGCATCCAGTTCACGCCCTGCGGGAGCGTGGAGGGATCTGACGACGTGGAGATCGTGGCGGGGGCCGACCTCGTCATCGTGACGGCCGGGGCCAAGCAGAAGCCGGGACAGTCGCGTCTGGAACTCGCGGGCTCCACCGTGAGCCTCATGAAGAAGATCGTGCCGAACCTGCAGAAGGTCGCCCCCAACGCGGTCTTCATGTTCATCACGAACCCGGTGGACGTCGTCACCTACGTGGCGCTGAAGCTGATGGACCTGCCGCGCAACCAGGTGTTCGGCTCCGGCACGGTGCTCGACACGTCCCGCCTGCGCTACCTCGTCTCCCTGGAGACGGGTGTGGCCACGCAGAACATCCACGCCTACGTCGCCGGTGAGCACGGGGACTCCGAGGTGGCCCTGTGGTCCTCCGCGGAGATCGGCAACGTGCCCCTGGCCCAGTGGGGACCGACCCTGTCGGGGCGCACCTTCGACTCCGCCCTCCGCAAGGAGCTGGCCACGGAGGTCGTCCAGTCCGCGTACAAGATCATCGAGGGCAAGGGCGCGACGAACTACGCCATCGGCCTGTCCGCCTCGAACATCGCCGGCGCGGTCCTGCGTGACGAGAACCGGGTCCTCACCGTCTCCAGCCTGTTGGAGGACTGGGAGGGCATCTCGGACGTCTGCATGGCGGCCCCGACGCTGGTGGGACGCAACGGGGCGGGGCGTGTCCTCAACCCGCCGCTGACCCTGGCCGAGCGCGACGGCCTCACGGCCTCCGCCCAGCGGCTCCGTCAGGTTGCCCGCGACCTGGGCTTCTGAGTCGCTCCTGGGACACGGAGACGCCCCGCAGGCCCTCGGGTCTGCGGGGCGGCTGCGTGTCCGGTGCGGCGGCTGCGTGTCCGGTGCGGCGGCTGCGTGTCCGGTGCGGCGGCTGCGTGTCGGTCGGGCGGCTGACCCTCCCCCGGGACGACGGGGGCTCTCGGTGCGCCCCCGCGCCGCGGTGGAGCGACGCCGGAGGGCGGCCCGTCACAGGGAGCGGATCACCGTGACCACACGTCCCAGGACCGTGGCCTCGTCGCCGGGGATGGGGGAGTAGTCGGCATTGCGCGGCAGCAGCCACACGTGGCCGTCCGAGTGCGAGAGGACCTTGACGGTGGCCTCCCCGTCGATCATCGCGGCGACCACCTGTCCGTCGTCGGCGGTGGCCTGGGCCCGGACGACGACGTAGTCACCGTCGAGGATGCCCGCCTCCACCATGGACTCGCCGCTGACCTCGAGCATGAAGAGGTCCCCGCGACCGGTCAGCGAGGTGGGCAGCTCGAACACGTCCTCGACGTGCTGTTCGGCCGTGATGGGGGAGCCCGCGGCGATGCGACCGACGAGGGGGACCGGCGAGGCGGCCTCCTCGGCATGGGTGACGGGCACCTCGACGGTGACGAGGGCAGGCGGGAGGTCGGCGGCCCCGTGGTCGTCGGCGGTCGGCCGGCCCTCCGGGAGGGCGGTCCGCGTGGGCGCAGGGGAGGGCAGGGCGCTGCGCCCGAGGGGGGCGACCTCGAGGGCACGAGGGCGTCCGGGGACCCGCTGGAGGCATCCGGCACGTTCGAGGGCGTCCAGGTGGTGCTTGACGGTGGACGGGGAGGCGAGGCCCACCCGGTCGGCGATCTCCCGCACCGACGGCGGGTAGCCGTGGTCGTCCACGGAGTCGCGGACGACTTCGAGGATCTGGAGCTGTCGCGGTGAGAGGTTCGGCTGCTCGTGCACGGTGGCCCTCCTGGTCGTCCGGGAACTGCTGCGGTCGTCGCCGACCGCAGGTGCACATGGGTGCTGTTCCACTGGTGTCCTCAGGTTATGCGAGTCCGGCGCGGATGTGAAACACATGTTCGAGCGGGTCTCGACATCACCCGGGAGACACTGTATCGTACAGGTGTTCGACGAACGCATGTTCGATGTGGACGAGCGGAGGAGAAGGTCATGAGTGCGATCAATGTGGTCCCCGCCGGGTCGGTACGCGGACTGGGTGGACGTCCTCGGCTCCGGCCGTTGCCCGAGCCCGAGGTCGCGGAGGTGCGTGAGATCTCCTCCGCCCCCTCCGCCCGTCGCCGTCGCGACGCCCAGGTGCGGGAGGACCCGGCCATGCGCCGTCGCCCCGTGCTGCGCGGGCAGGTCGTCCGGGCTCCTGCCGAGGTTCCCTCTCCCGCCGTTCTGGTGCGACGGGTCGTGCTGGGGGTGCTCGCGGTGCTCGTCGCCGGGGGCATCGGTGCCGGGGCGGGCCTGCTCGCGCAACCCGATCCGTATGCGGGCCCGACACGGGTCCACGACGTGACCGCCGGTGAATCCGTCTGGGAACTCGCGGGCGAGGTCGGTTCGCAGCGGCCCCTCGAGCAGGTGGTCCTCGACATCAAGTCCCTCAACGGTCTCGACGACTCCTCAATGACGCTGACGCCAGGCACGGAGCTGGTCCTGCCCGTCCAGTGAGGGGCCGGGTGCCGCCGGAGGGGTGGGGCCGCCTGCCCCTGACCCGGTGACACTGCGACTGGTGTTGCACGCGGGACTGACGGGAACGTAGCGTTGGGGCAGTTTCCCGACGGAGGTCACCGTGCACTGCCCCTTCTGCCACAACGAGGACTCGCGTGTCGTCGACACGCGGATCGCCGATGATGGCGCCTCCATCCGTCGGCGCCGGGAGTGCACGAGGTGCAAGCGCCGTTTCACCACCCTGGAGACCTCCTCGTTCCAGGTCGTCAAGCGCTCCGGTGTGGTCGAACCCTTCTCCCGGGAGAAGGTCGTCTCCGGGGTGCGCAAGGCCTGTCAGGGCAGACCTGTCTCCGAGCACGACCTCGCCCTGCTGGCACAGCAGGTGGAGGAGGTCCTGCGTTCCAGCGGCGTGTCGAGCGTGTCCACCGCGGAGGTGGGCAAGGCGATCCTGCCGTTCCTCTCCGAACTGGACGAGATCGCGTACCTGCGGTTCGCCTCCGTCTACCGTGGCTTCAAGTCGCTGGACGACTTCGAGGAGGCCATCTCCGAGCTGCGCTCCCGTGACGCCCGCGAGGGCGGTCGCAGCGGGGACCCCGACCCGGACACCCAGGCTGCGACCGACACCCGG
>NZ_CCXH01000038.1 GCF_000820725.1 Actinomyces polynesiensis
GCGCGGGACGGCGCGGACGCCTGCGCTCAGTCCTCGGGTGCGGTCCCGTCGCCCTCAGCACCCGTCCGACCGGGCTCCGGTGCCGCTCCACCGTCGTGCCCGCCCGGCGTGGACTGTTCCTGGCCGGCGCCCCGACGCTCGGACTGGGCGCGCAGGTCGCGCAGACGCTCCTTGGCATCGGCGGCGGCCGCGGAGACCGCGCTCTGCGCCTGGTCCACGGCGACCTGGGCCTGCCCGGCGAGCTCGGCGACACGGGCGGGCACGGCGAGGAGCTCCTCGCGCACGCGCCGGCGCATCACCTTTCCGATCTGGGAGTGGGGGAGCTCCGACATCACGACGATCTGGCGGGGCAGTGCGTAGTGGGCGAGGGACTTCTCCGCCCAGGTGCGCACGTCCTCCAGGGTCACCGACGCTCCCGCCTCCAGGACGATGGCCGCGACGACGGACTCGCCGAAGGACCCGGCCGGGACACCCACCACCGCCACGTCGCTGACACCGGGCATGGAGCGCACCGCGTCCTCCACCTGGGAGGGGTAGACGTTGAAGCCGGAGGAGTTGATCATCTCCTTGCGGCGGTCCGCCATGACGACGAAGTCGTCCTTGACGCGCACCAGGTCGCCCGTGCGGAGCCACCCGTCCTGGAGGGCCTGTGCGGTCTCGTCCGGCCGACCCCAGTACCCCGAGAAGACCTGCGGTCCACGGGCGATGAGCTCACCGATGTCGCCCTCGTCGACATCGCGGGAGATGTCCTCCGGGTCGACGATGCGGATCTCGGTGGAGGGGAACGGGAGACCGAGGGTGCTCGGCCGGCGCGTGGGCGACAGGGGGGAACCGAGGAGGATGGGGGAGGCCTCGGTCATGCCGTACCCCTCGATGACGAAGCCCTTCGTCGCCGCCTCCCACTTCCGGGCGAGATCCGGCTGGAGTGCCATGGCACCCGAGATCGTGAAGCGCATGGAGGTCAGGTCGACATCGAGCTCGCGGGCCGCCTTCAGGAGGCGGTCGAACATCGGGGGGACCCCGAGGAAGAACGTGCACGGCAGGCGACGCTGTGAGGTGAGGACGAGGGCGGTGTCGAACTTCGGGAACAGGGCGACCGTGGCACCGAGCGCGATGCCCGCGAGGAAGCTGACCGTGAAGCCGAAGGCGTGGAACAGGGGGAGGACGGAGTCGAAGACCTCGTAGCCCTCGTGGAGCTCGGGCACCCAGGCGACGCACTGGGCCACGTTGGCGCACAGGTTGCGGTGGGAGAGGATCGCCGCCTTGGGGATCCCGGTGGTCCCGCCGGTGTGGATGAGGAGTGCCGGCTCCTCGGCGTCGACCGGGCACTCACCCTCCCAGGGACGAGCCCGCGAGACGGCCCGGTCCCAGGAGACGACGCTGGGCGGGGTGGGGGCGGAGAGCTCCGCCCTCTTGCGACGGGCGGCCGGTACCGGCAGGCTCAGGAGCGTGCGGGAGGCGCGGGGAAGGGCGCGTGAGAGGTCCATGCCGAAGACCCTCACCGAGGGGCCGAGGAAGTCGAGGCGTTCGATCGAGTTCTCCCAGGCGATGACCACGCGTGCGCCGTGTCGGCTGAACTCCTCGCGCAGTTCCCCGGTGGGTGCGAGGGGATTGTGTTCCACGACGACGGCCCCGAGGTACATCGTGGCGAAGATCGCGACGACGTGCTGGGGGCAGTTCGGCATCACGAGGGCGACGCGGTCGCCCGCGTGCACGCCCGCCGCGGCCAGCGCCGAGGCACCTCGTCGGGACTGCTCGACCAGCTCCGCGTAGCTCGTGGAACGGGAGAAGAAGTCGAGTGCCGCGCGGTCGGGGTAGCGGGAGGCGACCGCCTCGAGCAGGTCGGTGACCCTCTCCCCGCCCACGGGCACGGTGTAGGCCACGCCGGGTGCGTACCCCTGTCGAAGTCTCTCGGTCAGCGTCATCTGTCCCCCAGGGTTCACGTCCACACCCCTGAGCCTACGACACCGTAGGTCCGCACCGCTCCCTGAGCCGCCACGCACCCGTGGAGGATGACGGGTGCCTCCGACGTCACAGAGGGTCGACGACCAGCCTCACCGTGTCGGCCATGGTGGAGATCGCGTCGAGCGCCTCCAGGGGCAGCTCCGAGGAGATGTCGGTGATCACGTAGCCGATGGGACCCGCCGTCCCCAGGATCTGTCCGTTGATGTTCGCACCCGACTCGGCGAAGGTCTGGTTGACCAGGGCCAGGACGCCGGGGGTGTTGCGGTGGATGAGGCGGATCCGGTAGCGGCTCGAGGGTGACACGGCCAGCGTGAGGTTGGGCAGGTTGACCGACATGTCGGTGGACCCGGTGTGCACGTACTCCGAGACCTTCGTGGAGACGAAGCGGCCGATGTCGAGCTGGGCCTCCTCGGTGGAACCGCCCACGTGGGGCGTGAGGATCACGTTGTCCAGGCCGGCCAGGGGGGAGATGAACTCGTCGCCGTTGGCCTTGGGCTCCTCGGGGAACACGTCGATCGCCGCGCCGCCGAGGTGGCCGGAGACCAGGTGGGAGCGCAGGGCCTCGATGTCCACGACGAAGCCACGGGAGAGGTTGATGAACAGCGCACCCTTCTTCATCAGGGAGAACTCACGGTCCCCGAAGAGGCGCGCATTCGAGCGCGACCCGTCCACGTGGATGGAGACGATGTCGGACTCGCGCAGAACGGAGTCGAGGTCGGGCATGCGCGTGGCATTGCCCAGGGCCAGGCGCTCGGCGACGTCGTAGAAGATGACGTTCAGCCCCAGTGCCTCGGCGAGGACCGACAGCTGGGTGCCGATGTTTCCGTAGCCGATGATGCCCAGGGTGTGGCCGCGCACCTCGTGGGCGCCGTCGGCGGACTTGTCCCAGATCCCGCGGTGCAGCTTGGAGTTCTTCACCGTCACCCGCCGGGTGAGGTCGATGATCTCCCCGATGGCGAGCTCCACGACGGAACGCGTGTTGGAGTAGGGGGCGTTGAAGACCGCCACCCCGCGCTCGGTCGCGGCGGCCAGGTCGATCTGGTTGGTGCCGATGCAGAACGCGCCGATGGCGGTGAGCTGGGGGTGGGCCTCGATGACGCGCCGCGAGACGGTGGTCTTGGAGCGGATGCCGAGGATCTCGAAGCCGGTGAGTGCCTTGAGCAGCTCCTCCTCGTCCAACGCCCCCTTGATGCGGGTCACCTGGATGTCGTTGGAGGTGAAGATCGAGTCGGCGTCGATGTGGGGGTTCTCGAGGAGCAGCGCGCGCGTCATGGCCCCCATCGTGGCAGAAAGACGCCGCCGGCAGTCCCCGGGCCCAGCGCGTGGACGTGGTGGTGGCCACGTCCGGGGGCGTACGAGGGCGCCTCCGGTGTGCCGCCGACACGGTGGGGCGACCAGCGCCCCCGTGTGTCCGACCGGTGCTCGCCCGACCGGTGTGTGTCCGTCCCGGACGCCTCTGACCGGAGACCTCTGACCGGGCAGTTCCGTGCGGGGTGCCGCCCGGCTGGGATGGGTGAGCGGACCTCGAGGCCGGAACTGAGCGGACTTCGGCGAGGGGTGGGTCAGGGGTCCATCCCCGGGGGCAGCTCACCGGCCGCCACGACGTGGAGCCGCTGGGTCGAGCGCGTCAGGGCGACGAAGAGGTCGCCGGGGCCGTCCGCGAGGACCTCCGAGGGCTCGACGAGGACCACGGTGTCGAACTCCAGGCCCTTGGCGCCCACCGCCCCCAGGAGGCTCACCCGCTGGTCCAGGCCCGTGAAGCCCTCGGTGTCGGCGCCCCAGGCGAGTGCCCGTCCCGTCGCGACGAGGACGGCCAGTCGCCCCCGTCCCTCCCCGTCCAGGGCGTCCAGGTGCGCGGTCTCATCCTCGACGACCCGGCGGACCCGCGCCCACAGCGGGTCGGAGTCCTTCCCGGTCGGTGCGGTGTACCCGCCCCCGAGGAGGGTCACCTCGTAGGCGTCCCGGGCGTCGCGCACGGCGCGCAGGGGGAACCGCACCGGCTCCCCGAGCGCGGCCATCGTGTGCTCGGCCAGCTCCATGAGGGTGCGCGGGGTGCGGTAGGACACCGAGAGCACGTGTTCGGAGGACAGGGCCCTCGCTGCCGGTCCCAGTGCCTGCTCCCAGGTGGAGGGGCGGTCGTGGCCGCGGCGCTGGTCGAGGTCCCCGACCACCGTGAAGGACCGGGACGGGCAACGGCGCAGCAGGGCGCGCCACGCCATCGGTGCGAGTTCCTGGGCCTCGTCGACGACCACGTGCCCGTAGGTCCAGGTCCGGTCCGTGGCGGCGCGTTCCGCCAGGGGTGCGAGTTCCACCTGACCGCGGGCGGAGTCGGCGAGCATCTCGGCGGAGACGATCCCCCCGCCCAGGCCCTGGGCGGCGATGGCCTCGCGCGCACGCGCCACCTCCTCGTCCTCGCGCCTGCGCTGCTCGGCCTCGCTGCGGGCCTGCACGGCCGAGGAACTCCCCAGCAACTCCTCGAGTTCGTCGAGGAGAGGGACGTCGGACACCGTCAGGCGCGAGCCGCGCGGCCGCCCCACCAGCCCGAGCTGGTGCGGGGACAGACGCGGCGAGACCGAGGCGTTGAGCTCCGCGAGGAGTTCCGGGCGTGCGTAGAGGCGCTCGAGCAGCCTGGTGGCGGGGGTGGGCATCCAGGCGAGGTTGATCGCCCGGCGTGCGTCGACCGAGTCGCGCACCTCGGCGCGCCAGGTCTCGACCTCCTCGCGGTAGGCCTCGGCGTCGGAGGGATCGGCGTCCCCGGCCTGGTCCACGAGCCTGCGGGCGAGGACGTCGACGAGCTCGAGGGCGAACCCCTCCCGCGCGACGTTGTGGGGCTTTCCCGTGCGCCGGGCGCGGGTGCGTGCCTCGGCGACGTCGGCGGGGTGGAGGACGACCGTGCGGTTCCACACCTGCAGCGTCTCGTCCTGGGCGGGCACCCGCGCCAGTCCGCGCACCGCGGCGCGCAGGATCCCGGCCCAGGCCTCGTCACCCTTGGCGGCCTCCACCTCCTCGGTGTCCTGGGCGGTGGCGTGGATGCCGGGGACCAGGTCCCCGATGGTCAGTGCCACCACGCCGGACTCACCGAGGGAGGGGAGCACCTGCTCGATGTAGCGCAGGAAGACCCGGGAGGGTCCCACCACGAGGACCCCGGTCCGTTCCAGGCGCTCCCGCTCGGCGTAGAGGAGGTAGGCGGCGCGGTGCAGGGCGACAGCCGTCTTGCCCGTGCCGGGACCTCCCTGGACCACCATGATCCCCTCGTCGGCGGCGCGGATCACGCGGTCCTGCTCGCCCTGGATGGTGGCGACGATGTCGCCCATGCGTCCGTCGCGGGCCTGGGTGAGGGCTGACATCAGGGCGCCCTCACCCTGGAGGGACATGCCGTTGGAGCCCGCGTGGGCGGCGTCGAGGAGCTCGTCCTCCACACCGGTGACCCTGCGCAGGCGGGTGGCGATGTGGCGGCGGCGCACCACGCCCTGGGGGTCGACGGCCGTGGCCTGGTAGAAGGGGCGTGCGGCCGGGGCCCGCCAGTCGACGAGCAGGCGGGAGCCGTCCTCGTCGCGCAGACCGATGCGGCCGATGTAGCGGACCTCGTCGTCGCGGGAGTCGATGCGCCCGAAGACGAGGCGTTCACCGACCTGCTCCAACCTGGTCGCCTGGTCGCCGTAGTGGGCGGCGATGGCGTCGCGTTCGGTGAGACCCTGGGCGTTGCCGACCCCGGGGCTGGCCTCGGCGGCGCGCTGGTTGGCGCGGTAGCGGTTGCGGGTGTCGTCCAACCGTTCGTAGGCCCGGTCCAGGAACGCCTGCTCCGTGCTGAGCTCGCTGTCGTACTGGCGCACCTGGGTGCCGTCCTCGCTCATGCGTGCCTCCCTCGACGAAAACCGGTTGTCCATTGTGCCCCATCACTCCGGCACCGGTGGGGGACACCACGCTGCGGACACGTGCAAGTGGGGGGCTGCGGCCCGGCCCACATTCCCGATTCCACCCGTGGCGCAATCGGTGGGTCACCCCTCGCCCGCGCCCGGGTGCGCGGGTAGCGTGGGGGTCAACAACTGAGGAGGTCGCCCCGGGTGGCCACGGACGGGGAGGAGGACGGGGATGTCGGACGGACAACGCAACGGACTCTACGACGAGGGACCCGCATCGGGTGCGCGCGCACCGATCCTCGTCACCCACTTCGACGGCGCGCTGGACGCCGGTGCGGCCGGTTCCCTGGCCGTGATGCAGGTGCTGCGCACCCTGGGCGGTGAGCGCGTCGCGACCTTCGACTCCGACGAGTTCATCGACTACCGCTCCCACCGTCCCGTCATGACGGTCGAGGACTGGGTGACCACCGGTGTCGAGGTTCCCGAGATCGCCCTGGACCTGGTCCACGACGACCTGGGCAACCCGGTGCTCTTCCTCCACGGACCCGAACCGGACGCCAAGTGGGAGACCTTCTCCCAGACGGTGGCCGAGCTCGCCCATGACGCCGGGGTCGAGGTCTCCTTCTCCATCCACGGGATCCCCGCCGGGGTCCCCCACACCCGCCCGACACCCGTGCACGTCCAGGCCACCGACCCGGCCCTCGTCCCGGACCAGCCGCAGATGGCGGGGACCATGCAGTTCCCGGCACCCCTGTCGGCCTTCCTGCAGGAGCGGCTGTCGACCACCGGGGTGGAGGGCGTCACCCTGCTGGCCGCCGTCCCCTACTACATGGCGGACAACGCCTACCCGCGTGCCGCCTCGGCCCTGCTCGGCGGGCTCTCCGACCTCGCGGGCCTCGCCCTGCCCGTCGGTGACCTGGAGCGGGGGGCCACCGAGGACATCGCCCAGGTCTCCGCCCTCGTCGAGGGCAACCCGGAGGTGGAGCGGACGGTCCAGGCACTCGAACGGCACTACGATGCGATGGCGGAGGGGGGTTCCGCGCCCTCGATCTCCGACGGTGAGTGGGATGCGTCCGAGGGACGCGACATCGGTGACGTCATCGAGACCTACCTCGCCAACCAGGCCCGACAGGCAGGAGGCGGGGGGAGTGCCGAGGACGACGGCGACACCGCTGCCACCGACGAGGACCAGGACACCGTCACGGACTCCGTGCAGGACGCCCTCGAGCGGGTGGCCGGACGCGACCGCGAGGACCGCGACTCCCTGCGCCACCCCCGCCAGCCGCGTCACCGCGCCGACGACCAGTGGGGGACACCCGGCACCGACTGAGCCCCGGCGCCTCCCCGGCGGCACCCTCACGGTGAGCACACCGGGGGACGCGCCCCGGTGAGCACCAACAGTCCCTTCCGTCCCGCACCCGTCGGCGCCGCCCTGGGTGTGTG
>NZ_CCXH01000039.1 GCF_000820725.1 Actinomyces polynesiensis
CCCTTCCCCGCAGGACGCGTGCCGGCAGGGGAAGCCGGCGGAGATGGCGGTCGAGTTCGTCGAGGTTGAGGAAGCCCTCGCGCCCGGGTCCGCCCGCGTCACCGTGTCCGCCCTCGTCGGCCCCCGCGCCGCGGGGGTCGGACTGGGCCACGAGGACGACGTTGCCACGCCGCTGGGAGCGTCCCACCTTCGGGTCCGTCACGGCACAGACCAGGGGGAAGACCTCCCTCAGGGCAGCGGCGTCAGGGCGGGCGTCCGCAGGCCACCGTGGGCGGCGTTGACCAGGTAGAGGCCGCCCGGCCGCAGGGCGGCAGCCGCCTCCCGCGCGGCCCCGACGGTGCCCAGGGAGGTCGGGACCGACCCGTGGTCGAATGCGTCGCGCACCACGACGTCGAAGCTTCCCGGCCGGACGTGCGACAGCACCTCGCGCCCGTTCCCGACCCGGATCCGCAGTTCCGGGGACCGGGGCAGGTCGAACCAGTCGCGGACGCAGTCCGCGAGCCGGGCGTCGACCTCGACCGCGACCTGACGGGATCCCGGGCGCACGGTGGCCCACGCCCAGGGCAGGGCGCAGGCGGCCGCACCGAGGTGGAGTGCGCGCACGGGCGTCGGCGCGGGCAGGAGGGTGTCGAGCGCCGCGTCCATGTGCTGCATGTACTCGAACTCGAGGTGGGAGGGGTCCGCGATGTCGACGTTGGAGGACTCCACGTCGTCGAGCAGGAGCGTCGCCCTCGTCCCGTCCCAGCGCAGGGTGGCGGTGCCGGAGGAGACCTCGAAACTCTCACTTCCCCGGGGGACGGCGCGTCTCGACATGGGGGCCACTGTAGTGCGCGAGGTGCCCCCGCACGCCCCTACGATTGGCGGGAGGGAGGTGGGTCACGATGTCGAACGCACCGCGGGACTCACGTGCCCGCCGGGACTGGGGTGACGACGACTCCGGCACGGACATCCTGCACGTCGACATGGACTCGTTCTTCGCCTCCGTCGAGCTCGTGGAGGATCCCTCACTGGCCGACAGACCGCTCATCGTGGGTGGCACCGGCCCCCGGGGCGTGGTCACCTCCGCGACCTACCCGGCCCGGGCCTGCGGGGTCCGTGCGGGCATGCCGACCGGTCGTGCGCGGGCCCTGTGCCCCCAGGCCCGGGTGGTGCAGGGACGCCACGGTGTCTACGGGGAGTACTCACGGCGGGTGATGGCGGTCCTGGCGGACGTGACCCCCGCCCTCGAACAGGTCAGCGTCGACGAGGCCTTCCTGGACGTGTCGGGCGCCAGGCTCCGGCTCGGCACCCCCGTGCGCATCGGCACCGGGATCCGCCGTCGCATCCGCGAGGAGGTCGGCCTGCCCGCGTCGGTGGGCATCGCCGCGACGAAGAGCGTCGCGAAGATCGCCTCCTCCCACGCGAAGCCCGACGGACTGCTGCTGGTCCCGGCCGGTGCGACCGTCGACTTCCTCCACGGCCTGCCCGTGGGGGCACTGTGGGGGGTCGGCGGCAGGACCGGGGAGGTGCTGGACCGTGAGGGGATCACCACGGTCGGGGACCTCGCGCACACGGACGTGGCGCGGCTGGTGCGACTGGTGGGACAGGCTTCGGGCCACCACCTCCACGACCTGGCGTGGGGCATCGACCGACGCAGCGTGACACCGGGGCGCGAGGAGAAGTCGATCGGGACGGAGTCGACCTTCTCCGAGGACGTGGTCGACCGCGCCTCCCTCGAACGCTTCATCCTGCGGGCCTCCCACCAGTGCGCCGTGCGTCTGCGGGCGGCGGGATGCGTGGCGTGGACCGTGGGCATCAAGATGCGTGGGGCTGACTTCGCGACGATCACGCGCTCGTCCACCCTTCCCGCACCCACCGACGTGGGGCGGGAGATCGCGCGGGCGGCGGGGACGCTGTTCGCCCGTGAGACCATCCCCACCGGTGGGGTGCGTCTGCTCGGCGTGCGGGTCGAGGGCCTGCGGAGGCGCAGCGAGGGCGTGGCCGTCACCCTGGACGAGGACGGCCGGCCGCTGGCGGCCGAACGGGCGATGGACGCCATCACCGAGCGCTTCGGAGGGGGGTCCGTCCGGCCCGCATCGCTTCTCGACGACGGAGCCTGACTGGAATGGTCGCGGCGGGCTTCCGCACAGTAGACTGGCGTCACGCGACCCTTCGAACCCGTGAAGGAGGTGCCCGGTGGCGCTGTCCGACTACGAGAAGCAGGTCCTCGAACAGATGGAGGCCGAACTCCGGCGCGCCGATCCGGACCTGGCCTCGACGATGTCCTCCACACCGGACCAGTCGGAGACCCCGACCGCTCCCGGTCGGCTCAACGCGCGACGACTGGCCGCGGGCTCGGTCCTCGCGCTCGCGGGCCTCGGAGTGGTCCTGGCGGGGGTCTCCGTCGGTGAGCTCGTCTGGGCCATCGTGCTGGGGATCATCGGCTTCGCGATGATGGTCGGGGGAGTGCTCCTGGCCCTGCGCACGGACCCGGGCAACGGTCGGTCCACCGACGGTGGTCACCGCAACGGCCCCCAGAAGCCGAAGGGCTGGTCGGCGTTCATGTCCAGCCAGGAGCGTCGCTGGGACAGGCGCCAGGACCGCTGAGAGCGGATTCCGTTCGGCTCGTGTGGACCCGGGCCGGGGGTGCCTCGGTCGCTGTTCCCGATCTCCGGTGTTCCTGACCCGGGGCGAGATCGATCCGGGCGTCCGCGCGGCGGCGCAGCGAAGTCATCCCTCGGGACGGGGCCCGTCGACGAGCGCGTGCGGGTCGACGCGTGAGCGTGGTGCCTCCGGGCAGATCCGCCGCGGACGGCAGGCACGTACCGGTGACGGGACGTGCGACCGAACAGGCAGCGGTGCCAGGAGCGACGACCGAGTCGGGCAGTGGTGCCGGGGCCGACCACCGACCGGGCAGTGGCGCCCGCTCGCGCAGCCGTGTCGGCACGGCGCGAGCCCCCCCGCCCCGTCCCGGCGCCGGCGCCGGCGCCAGGGGCCCCGGAGACTCCTCCCACCACCCTCCACCACCCACTCCGCTCCACCCTCCCCACGTCCCTCCACCGTCCCCACCGCGCTCCACCCTCCCCACGTCCCTCCACCGTCCCCACTCCGCTCCACCCTCCCCACGTCCCTCCACCGTCCCCACCG
>NZ_CCXH01000040.1 GCF_000820725.1 Actinomyces polynesiensis
TCCCCACGTCCCTCCACCGTCCCCACCGCGCTCCACGTCCCCCCACTTCCCTCCACCGCCGGGATCCGCCGGGATCCCTCGGGTCCCGAGCCGTCGCGGCGAGGTCGACCCTCCGACCGCCAGCGGTGGCCGACCGGTGGGACTCCTCCACGGCTCCGCTGCCGTCGGTCACCAGGGGCCAGGCATCACCGCAGTTCAACGGCCCTTCGGTGTGTCCAAGCAGGGCATCCGTCCCACGCCCGGACCCCTGTGGCGCCCTCCTCGCCGTGGCCTCCACCGTCCTCCACCCGAGCCCGGGTCGACGTCACGGACCCGCCCTCGTCGGCGCCACGGAGGAGACCCGCGGAATTTCCCTCCACCTCACTCCACCGAGACTTTTCGCCGAAGTTCCGCCGATTCAAGGTCGACACGCCGGCCGATCGGAGGCAATTCCTGGCTCTGTGGGGAGGGAAGTGGGTTAAAGTGGGGCCACGTGTCACGGAGGGGAAGGCGGTGAGACATGTTCCTCGGGACGTACGAGCCGAAGCTCGACGAGAAGGGACGTGTCATCCTGCCCGCCCGTTTCCGTGACGACATGGAGGGCGGCATCGTCCTCACACGTGGTCAGGAGCGCTGCATCTACGCGTTCCCGGCCCAGGAGTTCGAGTCCATGACCGTGGAGCTCCGTCGCGCGCCCCTGTCCTCCAAGCAGGCCCGTGACTGGGTCCGCGTGATGCTCTCGGGCGCCTACAAGGAGGTCCCCGACAAGCAGGGACGCATCGTCGTCCCCACCGACCTGCGCACCTACGCAGGCCTGGGCAAGGAACTCGCCGTCATCGGCGCGGGTTCCCGAGCCGAGATCTGGGACGCGGCCGCCTGGCGCGAGTACCTCGCCGTCCAGGAGGACGTGTTCTCCAACACCGCAGAAGAGATCATCCCCGGCATGTTCTGAGGCATGGGCCGAGGTCTCCGCCCGCTGCTCTGACATCACTTCCCCGATGGCAGATCACGGTGGGGGACCCCGGTCCGTGCACAGGAGGCCGGGACGGGCACGGGAGGGGGTGGACAGGTGGTCAGGACCGGGGGAGCCGGGGGCTCCGGGGAGGGGCACGAGGGCGGACCCGTGCACATCGACGAGGACGCGTCCGTGCACTCCCACGTCGACACCAGTGCTGACGACGAGCAGCAGCACTCCCGCGGGGGAGAACCCCGCCGGGCGGCGGACCTGCACGTGCCGGTGCTCCTCGAGGAGTGCCTGGACATGCTGGCGCCCGCTGTCCAGCACCCCGGAGCCGTGCTCATCGACGCCACCCTCGGGATGGGTGGACACACCGAGGGAGCCCTCACCCGCTTCCCCGACCTCCACGTGGTCGGCATCGACCGTGACCCCGAGGCGATCGCCCTCGCCTCGGCGCGCCTGGCCCCGTTCGGCGGACGCTTCACGGCCGTGACCACCACCTACGACCACATCGACGAGGTCGCCGCGGAGCACGGGTCCGACGGCCTGGTCGACGGTGTCCTCATGGACCTGGGCGTCTCCAGCCTCCAACTCGACGACGGGGAGCGGGGCTTCTCCTACTCCCACGACGCGCCGCTCGACATGCGC
>NZ_CCXH01000041.1 GCF_000820725.1 Actinomyces polynesiensis
AGCGGGGCTTCTCCTACTCCCACGACGCGCCGCTCGACATGCGCATGGACCCGACCAGCGGGATCTCCGCGGCCGAGCTCCTGGCCACCGCCGACGAGCACGAACTCACCCGCATCCTGCGCACCTACGGTGAGGAGCGCTTCGCCCAGCGCATCGCCCGGCTCATCGTCTCCGAGCGCGCGGGGACGCCACTGACCCGCACCTCACAGCTGGCGGACCTGGTGCGTCGGGCCATCCCGGCCCCGGCGCGCCGCACGGGCGGCAACCCCTCCAAGCGCACCTTCCAGGCGCTGCGCGTCGCGGTCAACGACGAGCTGCACATCCTGGAGGACGCCCTGCCCCGCGCACTGGCGTCGGTGCGTGTGGGAGGACGCGTGGTCGTGGAGTCCTACCAGTCCCTGGAGGACCGCATCGTCAAGGCCGTCTTCCGTGAGGGCAGCCGGGACACGACCCCACCCGGGCTCCCCGTGCTGCCGGACCACACGGACGCCCCACTCCGACTCCTGACGCGTGGCGCGGGCCGCGCGGACCAGGCCGAACTCGCCCGCAACCCCCGCTCCGCATCCGTGAGGCTGCGCGGCGTCGAGATCATCTCACCCTGGAGGACCCGATCATGAGCACCGCAGCCGCACGGACACGCCCCGCCTCGAGGCCCGAGCGCCTCCGGGAGACGGTCCGTCCCGACCTGCGGGTCGTCGAGGGACGCAGCCCGCGCAGGTCGGTCGTCCCCCTGGTCGTCATCGCCCTGCTCGTGCTCGTGGCGGCGATCATCGCCCCCATGGTCATCAACACGCAGATGGCGGAGACCTCCTTCGCCATCCGTGACCAGCAGCTCAAGCTCAACGCCCTGGAGGCCGAGTCCTGGACGCTGCAGACCCAGCTCCAGCAGCTCTCCTCGCCGATCGCGCTGGAGAAGGCCGCGCGAGAGCAGGGGATGGTTCCCGCCGGGACGACGGGACTGATCTCACTGTCCGACGGCAGCGTCGAGGGCGGACAGCCGGCGCAATGAGCACGGGAGGAGCGGACATGGTCTCGGCACGACGTGCCCGGTGGATCCTGGTCGTCTCGACGCTGTTCCTGGTCCTGTGCGTGACCCGGCTGTTCTACGTCCAGATCGTCCAGGGTCCCGCCCTCGCCGAGGAGGGGCAGGAGGTGCGCACCTCCGTCTCCGAGGTCGCCGCCCAGCGTGGGTCGATCGTCGACGCCACCGGACTGGTGCTGGCCGACTCGGTGCAGACCTACCACATCGCGGTCAACCAGGTGAACATCCTCAAGTGGCGCCACTACGAGGACCAGGAGCAGGCGGACGGCACCACGAGATCGGTGCTCGTCGGCAAGGGTCCCGCGGAGGCCGCACGCCAGCTCGCCCCGCTCCTCGGGATCGACGCGGTCGAGCTCGGCGGTGAGATGGTCGGGGACGGCACCTACGTCTACCTCAAGAAGAACGTCGACGCGGTGACGTACCGCAAGATCCGGGCGCTGGGCATCTACGGCATCGAGTGGGAGTCCGTCTTCCAGCGCGAGTACCCCAACGGCAACACCGCCGCGCCCCTGATCGGGACCGTCGACCAGGACGGCTCCGGCTCCTCCGGGCTGGAGGCCAGCTTCGACGAGCTGCTCAAGGGCACACCCGGCAAGGAGGCCTACGAGATCGCCCCCAACGGCGCGATCATGCCCGGTGGCAAGCAGACCACCCAGGAGCCCGAGAACGGGGCGACGGTCACCACCACCATCCACGCCGACCTCCAGCACTCGGTCCAGGAGGCGCTCGACACCAGTGTCGAGGCCCACCAGGCGGAGTGGGGCGCGGTCGTCATCCAGGACGTCGCCACGGGCAAGGTGCTGGTCATGGCCGACTCCGGGTCCGAGTCACCCGACAACTCGGCCCCCCAGGCGGTGGCCGGCGTCCAGTACGCCTTCGAACCCGGCTCCGTGGGCAAGGTCATCACCATGGCCACGGCCCTCGAGAAGGGCACCGTCACCCCGACCACGGTCTTCACCGTGCCCTACTCCCTGGACATCCCCGGCGAGACACTGCCCATCACGGACTTCCACGAGCACGCCACCGAGCAGCTCACCGCGACCGGCATCCTCGCCGAGTCCTCCAACACCGGCACCGTGCTGATCGGCAAGACCGTCACGGACCAGGAGCGCTACGACATGATGAAGGCGCTCGGCCTGGGACAGACCACGGGTGTGGAACTGGCGGGGGAGTCCGCCGGCGTGCTGCGCACCCCCTCCGAGTGGCAGGGGCGCGACAAGTACGTGTCGATGTTCGGGCAGTCCTACATGATGACCGCCCTCCAGGAGTCCAGCATCATGGCCACCATCGGCAACGGCGGTGTGAGGATGGCCCCACGCCTCGTCGAGTCCTGGACGCTGGCCGACGGGACCGTCCACGAGGCCGACCCGGTCGAGCCCGTCCAGGCGATGAATTCCAAGACCGCCTCCGAGCTGCTGCGGATGATGGAGTCGACGGTCGACACGGACCAGGGCACGGGGCAGACGGCGAAGGTCGACGGCTACCGCCTCGCCGTGAAGACGGGTACCGCCGAGATCACCGGCGGCACGGTCTCGACCGTGGCTGGTGTGGTGCCGGCGGACGCGCCTCGTCTGGCCGTCGCGGTGGTGCTCTACAATCCCAAGGTCGGATGGCTGTCGTCGGACTCGGCGGCACCACTCTTCGGCGAGGTCGTCACGCAGGCCGTGCGCAACCTCGGAGTCCCGGCCTCCTCGGAGGCCGCGGACCTCTACCCGATCGCCCCCGGGCAGTGAGACAACGGGCAGAACAGGGAGCCCCGGTGGCTCCCGGAGGGAGGACGATGGACAGGCACGCCAGCTGGGTGGCCGAGGCCGTGTCGGGGGACGTGGTGGGTCCGGACGTGGACATCACGGGCCCCGTGGTCACCGACTCCCGTGAGGCCGCGCCGGGCTCCCTCTACGTCGCGCGCCGCGGTGGGACCACCGACGGCCACGCGTACACCCGTGCCGCTGCGGACGCCGGCGCCGTCTGTGCCATCGTCGAGCACCCGGTCGAGGACGCGGCCATCACGCAGGTCGTCGTCGGGGACTCCACGCGGGCCCTGGGCGAACTCGCCCACGCGCACCTGGAGGACCTGCGCTCCCACACCGACATCACCGTCGTCGCCATCACCGGCTCGGTCGGGAAGACCACCACCAAGGACCTGCTCGCCCAGGTCCTCGCCACCCGTGGTGCCACGGTCGCGCCCCGCCTCTCCTTCAACAACGAGGTCGGCACGCCCCTGACCGTCCTGCGCGCGGATGCCTCCACGCGCTACCTGGTCCTCGAGATGGGCGCCTCCGGACCCGGCCACCTCACCTACCTCACGGGCATCGCGGCCCCGGACATCGCCGTCGAACTGCGCGTGGGCAGCGCACACCTCGGGGGCTTCGGGTCCCGCGAGGCCGTCGCCCGCGCGAAGGTCGAACTGGTCGACGGGGAGCGCCCCGGCGCCACCACCGTGCTCAACGCCGACGACGACCTCGTGCGCGCGATGGCCTCCCACGCGAAGGGCCCCGTGCTGCGCTTCTCGGTGGACCCCGCGGTCGTCGCGGACGTCCACGCGCTCGACATCACCACCGACGAGGGCGACCACGCCTCCTTCACGCTGTCCACCCCCTCCGGGCGGGCCCACGTCCACCTCGGCCTCGTGGGCCGGCACCACGTGCACAACGCCCTGGCCGCCGCCACCGTGTGCCACGCGCTCGGCCTGGGGGCCGCGGAGACCGCCGCGGCGCTGGACTCCGCCGCGGCCCTGTCCCCGCACCGCATGGCGGTGAGCGAGGCGGAGGTCGACGGTCACCGGGTCACCGTGGTCGACGACTCCTACAACGCGAACCCGGACTCGATGCGCGCAGGTCTCGCCGCCCTCGCGTCGCTGGCGCACGGCCGGCGCACCGTGGCCGTCCTGGGGGAGATGCTCGAACTCGGGGACGCCTCCGACGACCTGCACCGAGGGGTGGGGGAGTTGGCCGCCGACCTCGGCATCGACGTGGTCGTCACGGTCGGGGCGGCGGCCGACCCGCTCCTCGCCCCGCTGGAGGGCCGGGCGGTCACCGAACGTGCCACCACCGCCGAGGAGGCCACCGAGCTCGTGCGGGGCCTCCTGCGTGACGGGGACGTCGTCCTGGTCAAGGGGTCCAACGGCTCGGGCGTGTGGCGCACCGCCGACGCCCTGGCGGGAAGCGGGGTGCCCCGGTGATCGGTGTCATCATCTCCTTCGCCGTGGCGCTCGTGCTGTCCATGGGCCTCACCCCGGTGTTCATCCGCTTCCAGGTCAACCACCACATCGGCCAGTTCGTCCGCCAGGACGGACCGACCCAGCACCTCACCAAGCGCGGCACCCCCATCATGGGCGGAGTCGTGTTCATCGTGGCCTCGGTCATCGCGTGGCTGGTGGGGTACCTCGCCATCGGGTCCGTGCCCGACTGGTCCTCGACCCTGCTCGTCTTCCTCTTCGTGGGCCTGGGCGTGATCGGACTGCTCGACGACGTGCTCAAGGTGCGCCACGAACAGTCCCTGGGCCTCCACGCCGGCGCCAAGTTCGCCGGACAGCTGCTCGTCGGGTCCCTCTTCGCCTGGGGCGCGCTGGTCTTCCCCGACCGCCACGGCATCACCCCCGGGTCGATGGCCATCTCGGTGTTCCGCCCCACCGGCGTCACCCTGGCCTTCGCCGGGGTGGGCGTGGGAGTGGTGCTGTTCCTCCTGTGGTCGAACTTCCTGGTCGCCGCCTGGTCGAACGCGGTCAACCTCACGGACGGACTGGACGGTCTCGCCACGGGCTGCTCGATCTTCGTCTTCGGCGCCTACACGATGATCACGGTGTTCCAGAACGTCCAGTCCTGCTGGGGATCCACCGTCAACCTCGAGGCCTGCTACCCGACGCGGGACCCGCTGGGCCTGGCGATCCTCAGCGCCGGCATCGTCGGCTCCCTGGCCGGGTTCCTGTGGTGGAACGCCTCACCGGCCCAGATCTTCATGGGCGACACCGGGTCACTCGCCCTCGGCGGCGCCCTCGCGGGGCTCTCGATCCTCACGAACACCGAGTTCATCGCCGTCGTCATCGGTGGGATGTTCGTGGTCATCACCATGTCCGACGTCATCCAGATCGGGGTCTTCAAGGCCACGCACAAGCGCGTCTTCCGGATGGCCCCGCTCCACCACCACTTCGAGTTGAAGGGGTGGGAGGAGATCACCATCGTCGTCCGCTTCTGGCTGATCGCCGCACTCTTCGCGATCACCGGGGTCGGGCTCTTCTACGCGGAGTGGGCATCGCACCTGTGAACATCACCGATCCAGTCGCAGTCATCGGATGGGGCCGCTCCGGTCGCGGGGCGGCCGGGGCGCTGGCGCTGCGGGGACATCGCGTGCTCGCCTTCGACCAGAGGCCCCAGGACCCGCCCGCGGGTGAGGACCTCGCCGGTGTGGACCTCCGCGTCGTCCCCGGTGACGAGGACCTCGCCGACGCCGTCCTCGCGGCGTCGCCCGGCCTCGTCGTCCTCTCACCCGGGATCGCCCCCCACACCCCGGTGTGGCGTCGCGTCGCCGAGGCCGGCATCCCCCTGTGGGGCGAGGTCGAACTCGCCTGGCGCCTCCAGGAGGAGGGCCCCCACGCAGGTCGTCCGTGGCTG
>NZ_CCXH01000042.1 GCF_000820725.1 Actinomyces polynesiensis
GGGACCAACGGGAAGACCACGACGGTGGGCATGCTCGGGTCCATCCTGCGGGCCGCCGGCGAGGACGCGCTCGAGGTCGGCAACATCGGCACGCCCATCACCCGGGCCATCGACTCCGCGGCGACGGTGTTCGCCGTCGAGCTCTCCAGCTTCCAGCTGGCGACCACGCAGAGCGTCTCCCCCGAGGCCTCGGTGTGCCTCAACGTCGACGAGGACCACCTCGACTGGCACGGTTCGGTGGAGGCGTACGCCGCGGCCAAGGCCCGCGTCTACCACAACACCCGGATCGCGTGCGTGTACCCGGCCGCCGACCCCCTCGTCGAGCACATGGTCGAGGAGGCCGACGTCGTCGAGGGCGCTCGGGCCATCGGCACCACCCTCGGGGTGCCGGCCGTCTCCCAGGTCGGCCTGGTCGAGGGCACGGTCGTCGACCGTGCCTTCCTCCCCACGCGCCACCGCGAGGCGCTCCACCTCGCGGACCTCGCGGACCTCACCCACATCACGGGTGCCCAGCCCTCGCCCGCCGTCGTCTCCGACGCACTGGCGGCCGCTGCCCTGGCCCGTGCCCACGGCGTCGCGCCCGAGGCCGTGGCCGAGGGGTTGCGGACCTTCCACCCCGCCGACCACCGCCGGGCCGTCATCGGTGAGGTCGCGGACCTCACCTGGATCGACGACTCCAAGGCCACCAACGCCCATGCGGCCGCCGCCTCGTTGGCCGGGATCCGCCCCGGGACCGCCATCTGGGTGGTCGGGGGGGACGCGAAGGGCCAGGACCTCCACGAGCTCGTGCACACCGTCGCCCCCCTCCTGCGCGGCGTCGTCCTCATCGGGGCGGACCGCGCCCCCCTGCGCGGCGTCCTGGCGGAGGAAGCCCCCGGCGTGCCGGTGGTCGAGGTCGACGGGCACCCCGACTGGATGTTCTCCGTGGTCAACGAGGCCGTGGGGCTGTCACGACCGGGCGACACCGTGGTGCTCGCCCCGGCGTGTGCCTCCTGGGACCAGTTCGACAACTACGGACAGCGGGGGGACGCCTTCGTCGCTGCCGTCCACCGCCTGGGGGAGCAATGGGGGCGTCGGCCGTGAGGACGTGGTGGCGGAGCCTGCCGCGGGTCCGTTTCGGCTCCGGCGAGCGCGGTGCCTCCGCCCCCTCGCCGGTGGTCACCTACTACCTCGTCGTCATCCCGGCGCTGGTGCTCACGGCCTTCGGCCTGGTGATGGGCTTCTCCGCCTCCGCGGTGACGAACATCGCGAAGGGGGAGAACCCCTACGTCGCGTTCCTGCGTCCCCTGGCCATCATCGTCATCGCGCTGCTCGTCGCCGCCGTCCTGCAGGTGCTCCCGGAGAGGGCCTGGTGGTCCGTGGCGCGCTGGGTGCTGCTCGCCGCCCTCATCTTCCAGTGCCTCGTGATGACCCCGCTGGGGGCCACCGAGGGTGGCAACACCAACTGGGTGCACATCCCCGGCATCCCCGTCCTCGTCCAACCCTCGGAGTTCCTCAAGCTCGCCCTCGCCCTCTTCCTCGGCCGGGCGCTCACCCGTCCGGGTGCCAGGGTCCGGGACTGGAAGCAGATGCTCGTCACGGCCGGCATCCCCGTGGTGCTCTCCCTGGGGGCGGTGATGCTCGGCCAGGACCTCGGGACCGCCATCGTCATGGCGGCCTGCGCCTTCGGTGCGGCGTGGGTGGCGGGCCTGCCCGGCAAGTGGTTCGCGGGGATGGGGCTCGCGGCGGTGCCGGTCGTGGTCTACCTGGTCTTCGCCAACCCGACGCGTCTGGCACGCGTCAAGCAGGTGATCCCCGGGCTCGGCACCCCGCCCTCGACCTCGGCCCCCACCCAGACGGACCACGCGCTGTGGGCGCTCGGGTCGGGAGGGTGGACGGGTCTCGGACCCGGCGCCTCGCGGGAGAAGTGGAACTACCTGCCCGCCGCCCACACCGACTTCATCCTCGCGATCATCGGTGAGGAGCTGGGACTGCTCGGCACCTGCACCGTGCTGGCGTGCCTGGGGTTGCTCGTGTGGGGGATGGTGCGCGTGTGCCAGAACCACAGTTCGGCCTTCGCCCGGGTCACCACCGGCGGCATCGCGGCCTGGATCGCCTCCCAGGGCATCATCAACGTCATGTCGGTGACGGGCCTCGGTCCCGTCATCGGCGTGCCGCTCCCACTGGTCTCCTACGGTGGGTCCTCCCTGCTCTTCACCGCGGCGGCGGTGGGGATGGTCGCCTCCTTCGCGCGCGGCGAGGCCGGGATGCGCATGCTGGGCAGGCCCGACGAGTCCTCCGCGGGGCGTGACCCGCGCAGGGCACCCCGTCGGCGCGCCGCCCGCCGGGGGCCCACCACCGCCCACCACGTCACCCCTCCGACCTCCGAGGTGCACCCATGAACCCCACCATCGTCCTCGCAGGGGGCGGCACCGCCGGCCACGTCAATCCGCTCCTGGCGACCGCCGACGCCCTGCGTGCCCGCGGCTGCGACATCATCGTCCTGGGAACCGCCGAGGGCCTGGAGTCCGACCTCGTGCCGGCCGCCGGGTACCGGCTGGTGACGATCCCCAAGGTGCCGCTGCCGAGGCGTCCCTCCCCGGCCCTCCTCAGCCTCCCGTCACGGCTGCGCGAGGCGGTGCGGGAGGCACGCTCGGCGATGGAGGGTGCCTCCGTCCTCGTCGGGTTCGGGGGCTACGTGTCCACGCCGGCCTACAGGGCCGCGCGTGTGCTCGGCGTACCCGTCGTGGTCCAGGAGCAGAACGCACGTCCCGGCTTGGCCAACCGGCTCGGGGCACGCCACGCCGCGGTGGTCGCCCTCACCTTCCCCTCCACCCCGCTGCGGGCCGCCCACGGACGGACCGTGGTCACGGGCCTGCCCCTGCGTCCCGCCATCGCCGACCTCGCCGCGATCCGCTCCTCGGAGGGGGGCCGTCTGGAGGCCAGGCGCGCGGCCGCCGCCCGCCTCGGACTCGATCCCACGTTGCGCACACTGGTGGTGACCGGGGGTTCGCTGGGGGCCCAGCACCTCAACGAGGTGATGTGCGAGGTGGCGGCCGACCTCCCCGAGGGCACCCAGGTGCTCCACCTGACCGGGCGGGGGAAGGACGGCCCCGTGCGCGAGGCCGTCACCCGTGCGGGGGTCTCGCGACGCTGGAAGGTCCTGGACTACCTGACGACCATGGAGGACGCGCTGGCCGTCGCGGACCTGGTGCTGTGCCGCTCCGGGGCCGGTACGGTCGCCGAGCTGACGGCCCTGGGACTGCCCGCCTTCTACGTGCCCCTGCCCATCGGCAACGGGGAACAGCGCCTCAATGCCGCCGACCACGTCGCCTCGGGTGGGGCGAGGATGGTGGCGGACCACGACTTCACCCCCCAGGTGGCGCGCAGCGAGGTGCTGCCGCTCCTCGTCTCGGAGGAGCTGGTGCGGATGGGGAGGGCCTCGGCGGCGCACGCGCGCACCGACGCGGCCGACGTGCTCGCGGACCTGGTGCTCGCCCAGGTCAGGCCCTGAGGATCCCGGAAGGGGAATGGCAATGGCAAAGACGAACGACCGGCCCTCCACGACGGGGGAGGAGGACGCCCCGCCGACGGCGCCTGCGTTCCACTTCATCGGGATCGGCGGGGCGGGCATGTCCGTCGTCGCCGAGCTCCTCGCCGACCGCGGCCTGCGGGTGTCCGGGTCCGACCGGGCGGACTCCGCCGTCCTGGACCACCTGAGGGGCCTGGGGATCACGGTCCACGTCGGCCACGACCCCGCCAACGTCCCCGCGGACGCCGTGGTCGTCGTCTCCAGCGCCATCCGGGACTCCAATGTGGAGCTCGCGGCGGCACGGGCCCGCGGGCAGCGGGTGATCCACCGCTCCCAGGCCCTGGCGCTGGCCGCCGCCGGCATGCGCTTCGTCGCGGTGGCCGGTGCCCACGGGAAGACGACGACCTCCGCGATGCTGGCCGTGGCGCTGCACCGGGTGGGCCTCGACCCCTCGGCGGCCATCGGGGGCATCATCCCCGAGCTCGGCACGGGCGCCCACCTGGGGGCCGGGGACATCCTGGTCGCCGAGGCGGACGAGTCCGACGGCTCCTTCCTCAACTACGCACCCAGCGTCGAACTCGTCACCAACGTCGAACCCGACCACCTCGACCACTACCGCACCCGGGAGGCCTTCGAACAGGTCTTCGTCGACTTCACGGAGCGTCTCGTCGAGGGCGGGCTCCTCGTGTGCTGCGCGGAGGACGAGGGCGCCTCGCGGCTCGCCGCGACGGCCCGTGCGCACGGCACGCGCGTGCTCACCTACGGGCGTCCGGAGCACTGCCGGACCACCCCGGACGTGCGCATCGAGGACGTCGCGGAACGTCCCGACGGGTCCACCGCCGTCCTGGTCGGTGTCGGGGCCCGCGTGGACCTGTCCGTGTCGGTGCCGGGATGGCAGAACGTGGTCAACGCCGCCGGTGCATGGACGGTGGGGGCCGAGCTCGGGGTCGACCCCGAGCAGATGGCACAGGCCCTCCGGACCTTCCACGGGACCGAGCGGCGGTTCCAGCTGCGCGGCGAGGTCGGTGGGCGACGCGTCTTCGACGACTACGCCCACCACCCCACCGAGGTCGCCGCGGCGATCGCGGAGGCGCGGGTGGTGGCCGGGGACGGACCGGTGACGGTGGTGTTCCAGCCGCACCTCTACTCCCGCACGAAGGTCTTCGCCGAGCGCTTCGCCCGCGCCCTCTCCGCCGCGGACACGGTGGTCGTCACCGACATCTACGCCGCCCGGGAGGACCCGGTGGAGGGCGTGGACTCCGGCCTGATCACCAGTCGGCTCCCGGGTTCCCACCTGGTCCACGACATGCACGAGGCCTCCCGCCTCGGCGCCCGTCTCACCGGGCCGGGAGGTGTCCTGGTGACCATGGGCGCCGGGTCCATCACCACCACCGGGAAGGACGCACTCGACGAGTGGCGCCGGGAGGAGGCGGGGGAGTGAGGCAACCTCCGCGCCCCCGGGCGCCCCGCCCGCACGCGGATCCGTCCCCCGGCACGGGAGCGCGGGCCGGGGGGGACCGGGGAGTTCCCTCCTCCACCCCGGGTGCCCGCCCCGTCGGGGACGTGGCCCCGGACGAGGTCGCTGCCGGCGGTGCCACCGCCCATGCCCGGTCCGCCCGGGGTCCTCCTCGGGCGCGTCACCCGACGCGACGCGCGCGGATCGCGGCGCCGACCGGACCGGGAGGACCACGCGCGCGACGCGCGGTCCGGGCACCACCCGGGACGTCGCCCGACGCAGGACACCGCGCAGTCTCGAGCGTCCCCTGGAGGCCCAGGACGCGGCGAGCCTGCTCGGGTCGCACGAGGACTCCGTCTCCACCGGCCTGGGGGAGCGCCTCGCGGAGCGCCGCAGGGCGCGGCTCCGGCTGCGGGGGACGCACCTCGCCGTCCTCCTCGGCTCCCTCGCCACCGTGGCCGCGCTCGTGTGGGGGATCTTCTTCTCCCCGGCCTTCGCCCTGACCAGTGCCCGTGTCACGGTCACCGGTGCTGACGGGGACGTGCGCACCGAGGTCCTCCACGCCGTGGGACCCTTCCTCGGCACCCCTGTCCCGCGGCTCGACACCGCGGCGGTGGAGAGTGCGGTGGAGGGCGTCACCATGGTCCGCGACGCCCGGGTGTCACGGACCTGGCCCGACGGTCTCGCGGTGACGGTGCAGGAACGGGTGGCCGCACTCGTCGAGAAGGACGGCAGCGGTGTCGCCCTCGTCGACGACGAGGGCGTGGTCCTCTCCCACGAGGGGGAGGCCCCCGCAGGTCTGCCCGTGGTGGTCCTGCCGGCAGACGGGGCCGAGCGCGCCCGTGCGGCGGCCGCCGCGGCGTCGACGTGGTCGGCGCTGTCCGCGGACCTGCGCGGGTCCGTGACCCAGGTGTCGGCCGACGGGAACCTCGTGACCCTCACCCTCTCGGGCGGCCGGACGGTGCGGTGGGGGACCGACGAGGACGGCGAGCTCAAGGCGGAGGTCCTCGCGGTGCTGCTGGCCCAGCGCGCGGCGACGGTCTACGACGTCTCCGACCCGACGCGCCCGGTCACGTCCTGAACCACCGGGTCCGGCACCCATGCCCCGGGTCCGCACCCGGCACGTGTGCCGACACGCCCGCCAGCCTCCTTGCCGGGGAGGGGTCCGTTCCCTACCTTCATCCCGGCAGAATGCAGGCACAACACCAACCTTGAACTAGAGCTTGAAGGTTACGGTGGCAAGGGGGACCAAGTGGCGACACCGCAGAACCATCTGGCAGTCATCAAGGTCGTCGGGGTCGGCGGCGGTGGTGTCAATGCCGTCAACCGCATGATCGAGGTCGGGCTCAAGGGTGTGGAGTTCATCGCGGTGAACACCGACGCCCAGGCCCTGCTGATGTCCGACGCCGAGACGAAGCTCGACATCGGCCGCGACCTCACCCACGGGCTCGGCGCCGGCGCCGATCCCGCCGTGGGACGTCAGGCCGCCGAGGACCACTCCGAGGAGATCGAGGACTCCCTGGAGGGGGCCGACATGGTCTTCGTCACCGCGGGTGAGGGTGGCGGCACCGGGACCGGTGGCGCCCCCGTCGTCGCCCGGATCGCCCGGGGCGCGGGTGCCCTGACCGTGGGCGTCGTGACCCGTCCCTTCTCCTTCGAGGGCAACCGACGCGCCTCCCAGGCCGATGTGGGCGTGGAGGCGCTGCGCGCCGAGGTCGACACGCTGATCGTCATCCCCAACGACCGGCTCCTGGAGATCTCCGACTCCAACATCTCGGTGCTCGACGCGTTCCGTGCCGCGGACCAGGTGCTCCTCTCCGGTGTCCAGGGCATCACCGAGCTCATCACCACCCCCGGCCTCATCAACGTGGACTTCAACGACGTGAAGTCCGTGATGAAGGACGCGGGCTCCGCCCTCATGGGCATCGGCGCCGCCACCGGCGAGGACCGCGCGCTGCGGGCCGTCGAGACCGCGATCTCCTCCCCGCTCCTCGAGGCGTCCATCGACGGTGCCCACGGTGTCCTGATCTTCTTCCAGGGTGGCTCCGACCTGGGCCTCCAGGAGATCTTCCAGTCCTCCCTGCTGGTGCGCGAGGCCGCCCACCCGGAGGCGAACATCATCTTCGGCAATGTCATCGACGACTCCCTCGGCGACGAGATCCGGGTCACGATCATCGCCGCTGGCTTCGACGACACGGGCGAGGGGACCCAGTCCTCCACCGCCGCCCACGAGTCCAAGGCCCCCGCCGCGACCGCCCCCGCGGCCACGGCGCCGTCCGCGCACGTCGCCCCGGCAGCCCCGGTCGCCCACGCCACGGGACAGCGTCCGC
>NZ_CCXH01000043.1 GCF_000820725.1 Actinomyces polynesiensis
CCCCGGTGGCGCGTCCGGCCCACCGTGCCGCCCCGGAGGTGCCCACCCGCACCGGCGCCATCCCGCTGGCCGAGGCCCACCAGCGGGCCGACGAGGCAGCACGCGGCGCGAACGGACGCCAGGAGGACCGCTCACTCGAGGTGCCCCGGATCTTCGACGAGGACGAGGAGCGCGGGGACGACCTGGACATCCCCGACTTCCTGCGCTGAGCGGACGTGCTCCGTCTGGGCGGGGCCCGGGTGCTGCTCACCGGCGCCGGGCCGGGGGAGGACCCCCTGAGGGAGAACCTGGGCCTGCACGTCGGTGACGACCCGGACCTCGTGCGCGCACGCAGGGCCGCCCTCGCCCACGACCTCGGTCGGCCCCTGGTGTGGATGCGGCAGACCCACTCCACGGAGGTCGTCGTGCTGCGGCGGCCCGACGGAGGGTCCCGCGACGGGAACACCCCCACGCGGGAGCAGGGGGACGTCCCGGCCGACGGTGTGGTGGTCGACGCGCGCGGCTGGTCCGACGCGCCGGGCGCGGCCGTCATGGTCGCCGATTGCCTGCCCGTGCTCCTCGCGGACGACTCCGGGCAGGTCGTGGCTGCCGTCCACGCGGGACGTGCCGGGCTCGAGGGGGGCATCCTCACGCGGGCCGTGTCGGTGATGGCCGAGCTCGTCGGTGGGCCCTCCACCCTCCACGCCCTCATCGGGCACTCCATCTGCGGGAGGTGCTACGAGGTCCCCGCGGAGATGCGTGAGCGCGTGTCCGCCGGTCACCCGGCGTCGTGGTCCACGACCTCCTGGGGGACACCTGCGCTGGACCTGCCCGCCGGGGCGGAGGAGGAACTGCTCGGCCTGGGCTGGCCGAGGTCCGCCGCGACGGCAGGTGCACCCGCGAGGACCGGTTGCTGCACTCGTACCGCCGTGACCCCCGCTGCGGCCGGGAGGCCGGCGTCGTGGTGCCCGGGTCGGAGGCGCCCGTGGAGGGGTGCCGGAACGGGGACGGACGGGTGCCTCACGACATGCCGGAGGAGTTCGGGCAGGCGTGCAGGGACCTGCACTAGCGTGTGCTCAGCGGACCCACAGGTGAGGAGAGGACGATGGCAGGATCGTTCGGCAGCAGGGCACGGAAGTTCATGGGGTGGTACACCCCTGAGGACGACGACCAGGATTTCGACGGGTTCGACGTGGCGGAGGAAGACATGCCCGAGATGACCGACCTCGCACCGGTGGAGGCCCCTGTCGTCACCCCGTTGCGTCGCGAGGGCGAGCCCCGCCGCGCACAGGCGGCGGACCTGACGCGCATCGTGACGGTGCACCCGGGTTCCTACAACGACGCCCTGCCCATCGGGGAGTCCTTCCGCCAGGGGATCCCCGTGATCATCAACCTCACGGAGATGTCCGACATGGAGGCGAGGCGGGTCATCGACTTCGCCGCCGGTCTGACCTTCGGCCTCCACGGCGTCATCGAGCGTGTGACGAACAGGGTGTTCCTTCTCTCACCGCGCACCGTCGAGGTGACCGGGGACGTCACGGGCTCGCGTCGCGGCGCCCTGTTCAACCAGGGCTGATCCGTGGTCGTGTTCACGGTGGTCGGCACCGTCCTGTACTACGCCGCCGGCCTCTACATGCTGGCGCTCCTCGCGCGCATGGTCCTGGACTGGGTGCGCTTCTTCTCGCCCCAGTGGCGGCCCTCAGGGTTGGTCCTGACCCTCGCGAACCTGTTCTACGCACTCACGGACCCACCACTGCGCTTCCTGCGCCGCTACATCCCGCCCCTGCGCCTGGGTCAGGGTTTCGCCCTGGACGTGGGGTTCATGGTGCTCTTCATCGCCGTCATCGTGCTCCAGCGACTGGCCATCCTCCTCATGTCAGTGGGGCGTTGAGGGGCACCGGAGGCGATCCGCGGGAGCATGCCGCACGGCGGTCGGACCGCTCCTGTGGCGGGGCTGTGGGGGAGATGTGTGACTCCTGTTGTCCAAGTGGCACACGAGTCAGTTATCATTCCAATAGCCTGTAGCCGGATCCCCCGGAGAATCCGGTGGTCCGGTGACGGCGGGTGGGGCCCGTTCCCATTCACCGATCGACGATCCAGATACCAAGAGGTGAGGAAATGGCGCTGCTCACGACCGAGGACGTCCTCAACAAGAAGTTCCAGTACGTGAAGTTCCGTGAGGGCTACGACCAGGTTGAGGTCGACGAATTCCTGGACGAGGTCGTCGCCACCATCTACGCACTCAACGTCGAGAACCAGGAACTCAAGGAGAAGCTCGAGGCCGCCGAGCGTCGCGTGTCCGAACTCTCCTCCGGTGCCCCCGTGCAGCAGGAGGAGGCCCCCGCGGCCCCCGAGCCGGAGCCCACGCCTGAGCGCGAACCCGAGCCGGAGCCCGCACCCCAGGCCGCACCGGAGCCCGTCGCCGCACCTGCGGCGGCTGCCCCCGTGGAGCCGGAGTCCGCGACCTCGATGCTCGCCCTCGCCCAGCGTGTGCACGACGAGTACGTGCGTGACGGGCGCGAGGAGTCCGAGCGGATCATCGCCGAGGCGCGGGCCAAGGGCGACGAGATCGTCGCCGACGCGCAGAAGCAGCACGAGACGATCCTGGCCCAGCTGGACCAGGAGCGCGGGCTGCTCGAGTCGAAGATCAACGAGCTGCGTGGCTTCGAGTCCGAGTACCGGGCCTCGATCCGCGGACACCTGGAGACCCTCCTCAAGGAGGTCAACCAGGGGGCCTCGAACTGATCGCGGTCCCATCCGACCACACCATCCGTGGCGGCGGCGCCTGGCGCCGTCGCCACGAGTGTGTCGGGAACATGACGAGTCGCGCCCCCGCGGCGTGGGCACGGAGGTTGCAGTGAGTGAAGTGGTCGACGCCGCCCCCCGCCGGAGCCGCAGCGTGGGTCTGCGGGTGTGCGTGGCCCTCGGGGTGGTCCTCGCGGCCGTCGCCCTCGACCAGGTCTCCAAGGCCTGGGCGCTGGCCACCCTCGAGACAGGCCGGGCCCGCCCCCTCATCGGGGACGTCCTGACACTGCAGCTCGTCCACAACTCCGGAGCGGCCTTCTCCCTGGGCGCGGGCGCGACCTGGGTCTTCACCGTCCTCGCCACCTGCGTGGTCGTCGCGATCATCTGGGTCCTCCCCCGCACCGAGCACATGCCCACCCTCGTGGCCCTGTGCCTGCTCGCGGGCGGGGCCATCGGCAACCTCATCGACCGGCTCGTCCAGCCGCCCTCGTTCGGCCAGGGTCACGTGGTCGACTTCATCAACTACGGTGGCCTCTTCGTGGGCAATGTCGCCGACATCTGGATCGTCGGCGCCGCGGTCTGGTTGGCGGTCATCTACGCCTTCGGCCTGCACGGCACCGGTTCCGACCCACTGGGGGACACCGCCCGGGCGGGGTCGGGGACCCTGCGCCCGACGCCGACGCCGACGCCGACGCACGAGGGCGACGACGAGGCCGAGGACACGCACCGGGCCGAGGACACGCAGGGCGCCGAGGTGCGCCGGGCCGACGTGCACGGGCCCGAGGACACGCACCGGGCCGACGAGACACACGAGGAGGGCCGTGGCTGAGTCCCGCATGCTGCCCGTCCCCGACGGACTGGTCGGGGAGAGGGTGGACGTCGCCCTGTCCCGGCTCCTGGGCCTGTCCCGGACACGCGCGGGGGAGCTGGCCACGGAGGGGCTCGTCCTCGTCGACGGGGAGGCGCGTGCGAAGTCCTCGCGTCTGCCGGAGGGCGGACTCATCGAGGTCGAGATCCCCGAGGACCGCCCCGCCCCGACCCCCGTCACCGGCATGCGGATCCTCTACGACGACGACGACGTCGTGGTGGTCGACAAGCCCGTGGGCGTGGCCGCGCACACCGGGCCGGGCTGGACCGGTCCGACGGTGCTCGGCAACCTGGAGGCGGCCGGCTACCGGATCTCCACCTCCGGACCACCCGAGCGCCAGGGCATCGTCCACCGCCTCGACGTCGGGACCTCCGGGGCGATGATGGTCGCCAAGTCGGAGTTGGCCTACTCCGTGATGAAGAGGGCGTTCCGGGAGCGCACGGTGCGCAAGATCTACCACGCGGTCGTCGCCGGGCACCCGGACCCGCCCTCGGGCACGATCGACGCCCCCATCGGCCGCCACCCCTCCCGTGAGTGGCGCATGGCGGTCATCGACGGCGGCAAGCGCGCGGTCACCCACTACGACACCCTGGAGCTCCTCCCCGGCGCCGCCCTGCTGTCGGTGCACCTGGAGACGGGGCGCACCCACCAGATCCGCGTCCACATGGCGGCCGTCAACCACCCCTGCGTGGGGGACGTCTTCTACGGTGCGGACCCCACCCAGGCCGAGCGCCTGGGCCTGGGACGCCAGTGGCTCCACGCGGTGGAACTCGGCTTCACCCACCCGCGCACCGGGATGCCCGTGACCGTGCGCTCGGAGTACCCCGAGGACCTCGCCTCCGCCCTCGAGCAGCTGCGGGCGGCAGGACGGTGACGGGCGCGGGGCCCGGCCGACCGTACCTGGGTGCCACCACCCCCGAGGGGGTGCGCGTGGTCGAGGCCGTCACGTCCGGCCTGCGCGCGCGGGAACTCCAGGTCCGCTGGGAGGTGTTCGTCCAGGAGCAGGGCGTGCCGATGGTCCTCGAGGTCGATGCCCGCGACTTCCGCGAGGACGTCGTCCATCTGGTCGCCCTCGACCGTGACGGGGGTGCGCTGGGTGTGGTGCGGGTGATCCCCGACGGGGGAGGGCGCCACCACCTCGGGCGTCTGGCGGTGCGACACGGGGCACGCGGACGGGGCATCGGGTCGGTCCTGGTGCGCGCCGTGCACGAGCTGGTGGAGGCCACGTCGACGCCCCCCGGCGTGGTGCCCGTGGTCGTCCTCGACGCACAGGTGCGCGCCATCGGGTTCTACGAGTCCCTGGGCTACGTGCGCGGACCGGGTGGGGTCTTCCTGGACGCCGGTATCGAACATGTCACGATGTCCAGAAGGCTCGACGGGGAGGCCCGCCACTAGGATCGGGGCATGGCCGCCCGTGACAGTTTCGTGCACCTCCACAACCACTCCGAGTACTCGATGCTGGACGGTGCCGCGAAGATCACGCCCATGGTGGAGGAGGCCGTCCGCCTGGGTCAGCCCGCCATCGGGATCACCGACCACGGCTACCTCTTCGGCGCCTACGAGTTCTACGCCGCCTGCCAGAAGGCCGGGATCAAGCCGATCATCGGCCTGGAGGCCTACGTCACGCCGGGCACCTCGCGTTTCGACCGCAAGAAGGTCCAGTGGGGCGAGGCCTGGCAGAAGCAGGACGACGTCTCCGCCTCCGGCTCCTACAACCACCTCACCCTGCTCGCCCATTCCACCCAGGGGATGCTCAACCTCTTCCGCCTGGGCTCCTACGCCTCCACGGAGGGCCAGTTCGGGAAGTGGCCGCGCGCCGACAAGGAGCTCCTGGAGCGTTACCACGAGGGGCTGATCGTCTTCACCGGGTGCCCCTCGGGGGCGGTGCAGACGCGCATGAGGCTCGGGCAGTGGGACGAGGCCGTCCAGGAGGCCTCCGACCTGCGTGACATCTTCGGCGCGGAGAACTTCTACGTCGAGGTCATGGACCACGGCATCGACTTCGAACGGCGCACGCAGAAGGACCTCCTGCGCCTGGCGAAGCTCATGGACGCCCCCCTGGTGGCCACCAATGACGCCCACTACGTGAAGAAGGGCGACCGCGACATCCAGGACGCCCTGCTGTGCATCAACTCCGGCTCCCGACTGGCCGACCAGGACCGCTTCCGCTTCGACGGTGACGACTACTACATCCGCTCCAGCGAGGACATGCGGCAGATCTGGGCCGAGCTGCCCCAGGCCTGCGACTCCACCCTGGACATCGCCGAGCGCTGCGAGGTCCACTTCACCACCACCGACGAGGGCGCCAACTACATGCCCGACTTCCCCGTGCCCCCGGGGGAGGACAAGACCTCCTGGTTCATCAAGGAGGTCGAGGCGGGGCTGGCCTACCGGTTCCCGGAGGGCGTCCCCGACGAGGTGCGCAAGCAGGCGGCCTACGAGGAGGACGTCATCGTCTCCATGGGCTTCCCCGGTTACTTCCTCACCGTGGCGGACTACATCAACTGGGCCAAGGAGCAGGGGATCCGCGTCGGCCCGGGGCGTGGGTCCGGGGCCGGGTCCATGGTCGCCTACGCGATGCGCATCACCGAGCTCAACCCGATGGAGCACGGGCTGATCTTCGAGCGCTTCCTCAACCCCGAGCGCGTCTCGATGCCCGACTTCGACGTCGACTTCGACGAGCGCAGGCGCGACGAAGTCATCGACTACGTCAAGCGCAAGTACGGCGAGGACCGTATCAGCCAGGTCGTCACCTTCGGGCGGATCAAGACCAAGCAGGCACTGAAGGACTCCGCGCGCATCCTCGGCAAGGATTTCAAGATGGGGGAGCAGCTGACCAAGGCGCTGCCGCCCTCGGTCATGGGCAAGGACATCTCCGTCAAGGGCATCTTCGACAAGGAGGACAAGCGCTGGGCGGAGGCGACGGAGTTCCGCAAGCTCTACGAGGACAACCCCGACACCCACGAGGTCGTCGACCTGGCGCGGGGCCTGGAGGGCCTGACCCGCCAGTGGGGCGTCCACGCCTGCGCGGTGATCATGTCCTCCCACACGCTCACCGACATCATCCCCATCATGAAGCGCCCCCAGGACGGCGCGATCATCACCCAGTTCGACTACCCGACCTGCGAGGGCCTGGGCCTGCTGAAGATGGACTTCCTGGGGCTGCGCAACCTCACCGTCATCTCCGACGCGCTGGACAACATCCACCTCAACGGCAAAGAGGTGCCCGACCTCGACCACCTGCCGCTGGACGACAGGGCCACCTACGAGCTGCTCTCCCGGGGTGACACGCTCGGCGTGTTCCAGCTGGACGGTGGCGGCATGCGCGACCTGCTCAGGCTCATGCGCCCCGACAACTTCGAGGACATCTCGGCCGTCGGCGCCCTGTACCGGCCCGGCCCGATGGGCGCCAACTCCCACACGAACTACGCCCTGCGCAAGAACGGGCGCCAGGAGATGACCCCGGTCCACCCCGAGCTGGCCGAGCCCCTCAAGGAGATCCTCGGGGGCACCTACGGCCTGATCGTGTACCAGGAGCAGGTCATGCAGATCGCCCAGAAGCTCGCGGGCTACTCCCTGGGTCAGGCTGACATGCTGCGTCGCGCCATGGGCAAGAAGAAGAAGTACATCCTGGACAAGGAGTTCGCGCCGTTCAGCGAGGGGATGCGGAAGAACGGCTACTCCCAGGAGTGCGTCCAGACCCTGTGGGACGTCCTGGTCCCCTTCTCCGACTACGCGTTCAACAAGGCCCACTCCGCGGCCTACGGCCTGGTCTCCTACTGGACCGCCTACCTCAAGGCGAACTTCCCCACTGAGTACATGGCGGCCCTGCTGACCTCCACCAAGGACAACAAGGACCGCCGTGCCCTCTACCTCGCGGAGTGCCGCCACATGGGCATCACCGTCCTGCCCCCCGACGTCAACTCCTCGATGGGGACCTTCGCCCCTGACGGGAAGGACATCCGCTTCGGCCTCTCCGCCATCCAGAACGTCGGCGCGAACGTCGTCGACGCGATCGTGCGCGCACGCGAGGAGAAGGGCCCGTCCACCTCCTTCCAGGAGTTCCTCGACAAGGTGCCCCAGGTGGTGTGCAACAAGCGCACCATCCAGTCCCTCATCAAGGCCGGTGCCTTCGACTCCATGGGCCGCACCCGCCGTGCGCTCCTGTCACGCAGTGACGAGGCCGTCGACGCCGTCACCGACGTCAAGCGCAACGAGGCCATCGGCCAGTTCGACCTCTTCGGGGGCCTGGGGGGCGACGAGGGCGGGTCCGCGAGCTTCGCCATCGAGATCCCCGAGCTGCCGGAGTTCGACCGCAAGCACAAGCTGGCGGAGGAGCGGGAGATGCTCGGCCTCTACGTCTCCGACCACCCCCTGCGCGGTGTGGAGAACGCACTCACCCGCTACCAGGACGTCGAGATCGCGCAGATCGTCGGCAACGAGGAACCGATGGCGGACCGGGTCGTGCGCATCGCCGGCCTCGTCTCCGCGGTGCAGACGAAGGTCACCAAGCAGGGCAACCCCTGGGCCATCGCGACGGTCGAGGACCTCACGGGGTCCGTGGAGGTCCTCTTCTTCCCGCGGTCCTACGAGACGATCCAGTCCTTCCTGGCCCCCGACATCATCGTCCAGGTGGAGGGCAAGGTGAACGTCCGCGACGACCAGACCAGCGTGTACGGGCAGTCGATGACGATCCTCGACCTCCGCGACGACGGCAGTTCCCCCCTGGACCTCATCCTGCCGGCCTCCCGGTGCACCCAGGGTCTGCTCACCGAGCTGCGCGACGTCCTGGAGTCCTTCCCCGGGGAGTCCCCGGTCCGCCTCCACCTGCGCCAACCCGGGCGCACCACGGTCGTCGAGCTGGACCCGAGGCTGCGCGTGTCCCAGTCGAGTGCCTTCTTCAGCCAGGTCAAGGCCGTCGTCGGTGTGCGCGGGGTGATGACACCGAAGTGAACCGGTCGGTGACGACCGGCCCTCGGACACGGAGACGCGGGGCATCAGTTAAAGGTAAGGTCAAGAACGTGACAACCTTTGACGGGTACGAGTCCCCCGCGGGGACGTACGACGAGATGTTCGACGGCGGTGCCGTGCGCCCCGCGTACCGCGAGCTCGCCGAGGCGCTCTCCGGCCTGTCCACCCAGGAGGTGCGCACGAGGGCGGACTACCTGTCCTCGACGTACCTCGACAGGGGCATCACCTTCGCCGTGGGCGGGAACGAACGTCCCTTCCCCCTCGACATCGTCCCGCGCATCATCGAGGCGGAGCGGTGGAGGGGGGTCGAGGCCGGACTCGTCCAGCGGGTGCGCGCCCTGGAGGCCTTCCTCGACGACGTCTACGGTCAGGGCAGGATCTTCGACGAGGGGATCATCCCCCGCAGGGTGGTCACCACCTCCCCCCATTTCCACCGTGTGGTCCACGGCTTCCGCCCACCGGGGGGCGTCCGCATCCACGTGTGCGGGACGGACCTCGTCCGCGACGCTGAGGGCACCTTCCGTGTCCTGGAGGACAACGTCCGCATCCCCTCCGGCGTCTCCTACGTGATGACGAACCGTGCGGTCATGGGGGTGGCCCTGCCGGAGGCGGTGGCCAGCTACAGGATCTCCCCGGTGCACGGGTACCCGCGCATGCTGCTCTCGGCCCTCGAGCACTGTGCCCCCGACGGGGTGGCGGACCCGACGGTCGTGGTCCTCACCCCGGGCGTGCACAACTCCGCCTACTTCGAGCACGCACTCCTGGCACGCCTCATGGGAGTCGAGCTGGTGGAGGGGCGCGACCTCGTGTGCCGCGACGGCCACGTCTGGACCCACACCACGACGGGTCTGGCCCCGGTCCACGTCATCTACCGACGCGTCGACGACGACTTCCTCGACCCGGTCCACTTCCGGGGTGACTCCCTGCTCGGGTGCGCGGGCCTGGTCAACGCCGCGCGGGCGGGCAACGTGACCATCGCCAACGCGATCGGGAACGGGGTGGCCGACGACAAGCTCGTGTACACCTACGTCCCCGACTTCATCCGCTACTACCTGGGCGAGGAGCCCCTGATCCCCGGGGTGGACACCTGGAGGTTGGAGGAGCCGGAGAGCCGGAAGCTGGTCCTGGACCGCCTCACCGAGATGGTCGTCAAGCCGGTCGACGGGTCGGGCGGCAAGGGGATCGTCATCGGTTCCCAGGCGAGCCGCGAGGAGCTGGAGGCCCTGCGCCGGCACATCATCGCCTCGCCACGCGGGTGGATCGCCCAGCCGATCATCCAGCTGTCCACCGTGCCGACGCTGGTGGGGGACCACATGGCGCCGCGCCACGTGGACCTGCGCCCCTTCATCGTCAACGACGGGAACCAACCCCGTGTCCTGGCCGGCGGGCTCACACGCGTCGCCCTGCCGGAGGGCAAGCTGGTCGTCAACTCCTCCCAGGGCGGTGGATCGAAGGACACCTGGGTCCTGGCGGACCCCGATGCGCGCGTCGAGTTCTCCACGGTGCTGTCCTTGGCCACGCCCAAGGGTGCCGCGCGGGAGTGCGCCGGGGCCCAGGAGGAGGTGGAGGTGCCCCTCGAGGTGCCAGCGCTCCTCGAGGAGGGCCGTCAGCAGCAGCAACAGCAGCAGCAACAGGCACCTGCCGGGCCCTCGGTGGTGACGCCTCCGCACGCGGACCCGGCCCCGCTCGCCGGCAGCCCCGGGTGCGCGGCCCCGGTCCGGCCCGCGGAGAACCCCGTGCGCCCGGAGAACTCCTCCTCCGCACGCCCGGCGTCGCCCTCGTCCGCACGCCCGGCGTCGCCCTCGTCCGCACGCCCGGCGTCGCCCTCGTCCGCACGCCCGGCGTCGCCCTCGTCCCCCTGTCCTGCCTCGACCGAACGGAGAGGAGGCCGCCATGCTCAGTCGCATCGCTGAATCGCTGTTCTGGATCGGTCGCTACCTGGAGCGCACCGAGGACACGGCACGCATGCTCAAGGTCCACCTGCGCCTCCTCATCGAGGACCCGCTCGCCGACGAGGGGCAGTCCTCCGCCGCCCTGCTCTCGGTCATGGGGATCCCCGTGGAGGACGCGGACACCTCCGACGTCCTCCGCCTGCTGTGCCACGACCCGACATCGACCAGCTCCATCGTCTCCTCCATCGACGCCGCCCGGGAGGCCGCCCACCGCGCCAGGGAGACCTTCCCCGACGACCAGTGGGAGATCCTCAACCGGTGGTGGCGGGCCACCCGCTCCGGCTCCCTGGAGCGCGGCCGGCCCACCGACGTCATGACCGACATCACCAACAGGTGCGCCATGATCTCGGGGATGATGCACTCCCAGCTGTTGCGGGACGAGGGGTGGTGGTTCCTGATCATGGGACGCAACCTCGAGCGGGTGGACATGACGGCGCGCGTCATCCGCCTCGCCGCGCTGCGTCCCTCCTCCACGGCGTGGTCGGACGCCTTGAGCGCCTGTGCGGGCCAGCACGCCTACATCCGCAGCCGCGGTGCCGCCTCCACCGACCTCGACATCGCGCGCTTCCTCCTCCTCGACGAGTCCTTCCCACGCTCCCTCCTCTTCAGCCTCGATGCGGTGGCGCGGGCACTGGACACCATCGACCGGTCGGACCCCGTGCGCGGGCACGTCTCCGAGGCCACCCGCCTGGTGGGACAGACACGGTCCCGGCTGCTCTACCGGGCACCGGAGGAGACGATGGAGGACCTGCCGATGCGCATGGCCGGTCTGGGCAGCACCTGTGCGGAGGTCAGCAGGTGCGTCCAGGAGCGCTTCTTCGAGGGGACCTCCGCGATCCAGTGGACAGGGGACCGGCCGTGAGCAGGATCCGCATCGTGCACCACACGGGCTACACCTATGACGAGCCGGCGCTCGCCTCCTTCAACGAGGCCCGCATGGTCCCGTGCACCGACGCCGACCAGCGGCTGCTGGAGCACCGTCTGGAGATCTCACCGAAGTCCTGGACCCAGGAGTACATCGACTACTGGGGCACCAGCGTCGTCGCGTTCGAGCTCCACCAGCCCCACACGCGTCTGGACGTCACCTCCTCCTCGACCGTGGAGGTGTCCCGCCTGGGCCTGGGGGGACTCGGGATGACCTGGGAGGACATCACCTCCCCCGTGGTCGAGGACCGCTTCGCGGAGTTCCTCAGCATCTCCCCGCGCGTGGACCCCGGGCCGGAGCTGCGCGACGCGCTGTCGGGGTTGCTGCTGGAGTCCCGGGGTCCCGGTGACTTCGCCCCGCGGGTGGGGGCCTTCATCCACGACCGGGTCGGTTACGTCTCCGGGTCCACCACCGTCCACACGAGGGCGGCCGAGGCGTGGGCCACCCGCCAGGGTGTCTGCCAGGACCTCGCGCACCTGATGATCGGTGCGCTGCGGGTCGCACACGTGCCCGCCCGGTACGTGTCCGGCTACATCATGCCCGACGGCAAGGCGGAGGTCGGGCAGACCCTCGCCGGGGAGTCCCACGCCTGGGTCGAGTACTGGGACGGCAGGTGGTTGGGCTACGACCCGACCAACGCCGTCGAACCCGGGGACATGCACGTGCGCGTCGGGTCGGCTCCCGACTACGCGGGCATCGCGCCGCTGCGCGGCATCTTCAGCGGCGGTCCTGGGTCCGAGCTCTTCGTGAGGGTGGAGGTCACCCTGCTGGGCTGAGTCCCGGTCCGTGGGTGGTCCGGGTGGGACGTGACGGGACGGCTGGTCCTGACACGGTTGCTGTGCGAACTTGCCGTTTCGTCGGTGTCCGGGTGCGCGAACTTGCCGTTTCGTCAGTGTCCTGGTCTGCCGAGTTTCAGCTGCAGGCCTGTGACGTGCGGAAACGCTGGCGGGGTGCGTGAGGCGCCCGACTGCGGCTCGACGAGACGGCAAGTTCTGACACGGTTGGTGCGCGAACTTGCCGTTTCGTCAGAGTCCTGGTCTGCCGAGTTTCAGGTGCAGGCCTGTGACGTGCGGAAACGCTGGCGGGGTGCGTGAGGCGCCCGGCTGTGGCTCGACGAGACGGCAAGTTCTGACACGAAGCGTGTGCGAACTTGCCGTCTGGTCGTTCCTGAGGCTGTCCGCCTCAGTCGGGCAGGACCTCGACCCGAGCGGCGTCGCGTCCCACGGGGGATTCGACCTCCACGAGGTCACCGTCCTCCAGGTGGTGTCCGCGCCGCAGTTCCGGGGACCCGTTGACGCTGACGTCGCCGCCGGTCACGAGCTCACGGGCGAGGGCCCCGTCCTCAGCCAGGCCCGCCAGCTTGAGGAACTGTCCCAGCCTGATGCTTCCCCGGACCTGCACCGTCCTCGTCGAGTCCATCGTGTCCGCCCTCCGCATGCCGTTGCCACAGGACGATGACCGCCCAGGCGACCAGTATCCCAGCCACGTCGGCGGCCGCGTCACGCGGGTCGCCGGATCGCCCCGGAATCCACGCCCACTGGATGAGTTCGGAGAGCGGGGCGTGGACCAGCGGCAGCCCCACTGCGACCCACCCGGGCAGTCCGGCCCACAATCCGACGGCCGTGACGAGCCCGAAGGAGGAGAAGTGGACGAGGCGGTCGAACCCGACCTCGTCGGGAGCGGTCGGTCCGGGCCAGGGACGGGTGACGTCCCACAGGGGCGCGAGGAAACCCGGTCCGTCCCCGACGTCGGGGGTGTAGAGGATCCAGCACTGCACGGCCAGGAGCACCACCCACACGACGACACGGCCCCTGCGCATGGGCACAGTGTGCCACCCGCGCAGGGGCCCCGTCCGGGATCGACTCGCCGGCCGAGCGCCCCGGAGTCGTGCCCGGATCACCGCCCTTGGATCACCGCCGCCGGATCGACTCACCGGATCACCGCCGCCGGATCACCGCCGTCGGATCACCACCGCGTGATCACCGCTCCGGGGCCCCGTCCGGGAACCGCCACCGGAACCGTCCAGACCACGACCCGGACCGGAGGACGCCCGCCCCCGGTCTCAGGACGCCGAGGCCTTCGCGATCTCCTCGATGGAGTGGCTCAGGGTCGCCGTGAACTCCTCGTCGCTCTGCTGGGCGGAGAGGCCCTCGAGCAGGGCACGGGAGAAGGAGGCGATGAGCCCGGGGTTGCGGGCCAGCCGTTCGCACGCCTCGTCGCGTGAGAAACCACCCGACAGCGCCACCACGCGGATGACGCGCGGATCGGCGATGAGGTCGGTGTAGAACCCGTCCCTCTCCGGGATCGTCAACTTGAGCATCACGCGCTGGCCCTCGTCGAGTTCGTCGAGGCAGGCGTTGATCTCCGTCAGCAGCAGGGTCTCGGCCACCTCGCGGTCGACGGTGTGGATGTCGACCTCGGGCTCGATGATCGGGACCAGGCCGTGGGACAGCACCTGGTGGGCGATGTCGAACTGCTGGCGCACCACGGAGCGGACCCCCGAGGCGCGGGCCTCCAGGACGACCGAACGCTCCTTCGTGCCGAAGACACCCTTCTCCACGCCCTTGTCCAGGAGGGCGTCCAGGTCGGGGATCGGCTTCATGACGCGGGCACCCTGGGACTCGTCGGCGAGGCCCTTGTCGATCTTGAGGAAGGGCACGATGCCCTTGCGCTCCCACAGGTAGGTCGCGGTCGGCACGTCCTCGATGTCGCGGTCCATCGTCATCTCGAACAGGATGGCCGCCAGGATGTGCTCCGAGGTGAAGGCCGGGTCCGTGATGACACGTGTGCGCATCTGGTGGACGAGGTCGAACATCTCCGCCTCGGAGTGCCAGGAGTCCTTGGCGATGCCGTAGCCGGCGAGCGCCTTCGGTGTGGAACCACCCGACTGGTCGAGTGCGGCGATGAAGCCGGCACCCGTCTCCATACGGGTCAGCTGTTCGTCATTCACTGTGAACTCCCTCCGTGCTCCATCGACGCTGTGTGCGCCGTCACATCCAGTGTAGGAGCACAACGCGCGATCCGGACGGGATCTGCTGCAATGTGACATCCACGCTGTCCGTGTCTCGGCCGCGTCCGCCCCGGCCGGCCCCGACTCCCTAGGCTGGGAGCATGAGACGTATCGACCTGAGGGGCACCAGGCCCACGGCCGCCGACCTGCGCAGGGTCCTCCCGCGCGCGGCACTGGACACCGGCGCCGCCACCGAGGTGGTCCGCCCGATCATCGACCGGGTCCGCGACGAGGGCGCCCCCGCCCTCTACGACCTCGCCGAGCGTTTCGACCATGTGCGCCCGACCTCCCTGCGGGTCCCCGCCGAGGCCATCGGCCGCGCCCTCGACGAGCTCGATCCCGAGGTCCGCCACGCCCTGGAACTCTCGATCGCCCACAACAGGCAGGGCCACCTCCAACAGGTCCCCGCCCCCGCCACCGTCGAGGTCGTCCCCGGCGGGACCGTCTCCCAGCGCTGGGTGCCGGTGCGCCGCGTGGGCCTCTACGTGCCCGGCGGGCTGGCGGTCTACCCCTCCTCCGTCGTCATGAACGTCGTGCCGGCACAGGTCGCCGACGTGGAGTCCATCGCGCTGGCCTCTCCGCCCCAGGCTGCCTTCGGGGGCCTGCCGCACCCCACGATCCTCGCCGCGTGCGCACTGCTCGGGATCGAGGAGGTCTGGGCCATGGGGGGCGCGCAGGCCATCGCCGCGCTCGCCTGGGGGTTCGAGGACGGGGACGAGGGCGGCTCCTGCGAGCCGGTGGACGTCGTGACCGGACCGGGCAACATCTACGTGGCGGCCGCCAAGCGCCTCGTGCGCGGTGTGGTGGGCATCGACGCGGAGGCGGGGACCACGGAGATCGCCGTCCTCGCCGATGACTCCGCCGACGCCGACCTCGTCGCCGCGGACCTCATCAGCCAGGCCGAGCACGACCCGGCCGCGGCCTCCGTCCTGGTCACGGACTCCGTCGGGCTGGCCGACGCCGTGGAGGCGGTGCTGCCCGTCCAGGTGCGGGCCACCGAGCACACGGAGCGGATCTTCGAGGCGCTGTCGGGCCCCCAGTCCGGCGTCGTCCTCGTCGACGACCTGGAGGACGCGCTGCGGGTGGTGGACGCCTACGCCGCCGAGCACCTGGAGGTCCAGACCCGCGACGCCGCCGCCGTGGCGGCGCGGGTGCACAACGCGGGCGCGGTCTTCGTCGGCCCGTGGACCCCGGTCCCCCTGGGCGACTACATGGCCGGCTCCAACCACGTGCTCCCCACCGGCGGCACCGCACGCTTCTCCTCGGGTCTCAACGTGCTGCAGTTCCTGCGCTCCCAACAGGTGGTGGAGTACAGCGACATCGCGCTGGCCTCCGTGGCCGACCCCCTCGACGCCCTCGCGCGTGCGGAGGACCTGCCGGCCCACGGGGCCTCCGTGCTCCTGCGGCAGGGGATGGGCACCGCGGCGGGAGCCACCGCGCCCGCGCCCGCACCGGACGGGGTGCGCCCATGAGCCTCCCCACCCGCCGCGACACCGAAGGGGTCGCGCCCCTGCTCCCCGTGCGCACCGACCTCGCCGGGCTGGAACCCTACGGGGCGCCGCAGCTCGACGTTCCCGTGCGCCTCAACGTCAACGAGAACCCGTTCCCGCCCTCGCGCGCCGTGGTGGAGGACATCGCGGCCTCCGTCGGGCGTGCGGCGGCAGGTCTGAACCGCTACCCCGACCGTGACTTCCCGGAGCTGCGCGCCGCACTGGCCGACTACCTGGCGGTGGAGTCCCACGTGCGCGTGGACCCGGGGCTCGTGTGGGCCGCCAACGGCTCCAACGAGGTCATGGTGCAGATCCTCCAGGCCTTCGGTGGTTGTGGCCGGACCGTCGTGTCCTTCGCACCCACCTACTCCATGTACCACGAGTACGCCCGCGACACCTGCACCCGGTGGGTCCAGGGGGAGCGCGGGGACGGCTTCCGCCTCGACCTGGACGAGGTCGGGCGCGTGCTGGAGCGGGAGCACCCCTCGGTGCTGCTGCTCGCCAGCCCCAACAACCCGACCGGCACCGCGCTCGACCCCGACTCCGCGCGACGCGTCCTCGACCTGACCCGTGCCTCCGGGCCGGAGGTCGGGGGCGGGCGCGCCGCCACCCTCGTCGTCATCGACGAGGCCTACGGGGAGTTCCGCCGTGACGGCGTACCCTCCGCCCTGGAGATGCTCGCCGACAACACGCACCTGGTCGTCTCGCGCACCATGTCGAAGGCCTTCGGCATGGCGGGGTTGCGCCTGGGCTACATGGCGGCGGCACGCGAGGTCATCGACGCCGTCATGCTGGTGCGTCTGCCCTACCACCTCTCCGCCGTCACCCAGGCGGCGGCACTGGCCGCGCTGCGCCACCGCGAGGAACTCATGGCGCAGATCGCGGGGCTGCGCGTCGAGCGTGACGCGCTGGCCGCCTGGCTGCGCGAGCAGGGCTACACGGTGGCCGACTCGGACGCGAACTTCGTGCTCTTCGGGACCTTCCCGGACCGCGGGGCCGTGTTCCGTGCTTTGCTGGACCGCGGGGTGCTGATCCGCGTCGTCGGCCCGGAGGGCTGGCTGCGCGTGTCGGTGGGGACACCCGAGGAGACCGAGGCCTTCAGGGCCGCACTGACGGAGGTAACGGCATGAGTGGGACCAGGACCGCGACGATCGACCGGGTGACCTCGGAGTCGAGCGTGCACGTGGAGATGGACCTCGACGGGACGGGACGCACCGAGATCTCGACGACCGTCCCCTTCTACGACCACATGCTCACCGCACTCGGCAAGCACTCCCTCATCGACCTGGTCGTCCAGGCCAGCGGGGACACCGACATCGACGTCCACCACACGGTGGAGGACACCGCGATCTGCCTGGGGCTCGGACTCAAGGAGGCGCTCGGCGACAAGCGCGGCATCCGCCGCTTCGCCGACGCGACCGTGCCCCTGGACGAGGCCCTCGCCCGCGCCGTGGTGGACGTGGCCGGCAGGCCCTACATCGTCCACGAGGGCGAACCCGCCGGACAGGAGTACCACCTCATCGGTGGGCACTTCACCGGGTCCATGACACGCCACGTGTTCGAGTCGCTCGTGTTCAACTCCGGGATCTGCCTGCACATGACCGTCCTGCACGGGCGCGACCCCCACCACATCGTGGAGGCCCAGTTCAAGGCGCTGGCACGCGCGCTGCGCTTCGCGGTGGAGCCGGACCCCCGGGTGACGGGGATCCCCTCGACCAAGGGCGCGCTGTAGCATTGACCGTCGCGCGGCTGGTCCGCGCGAGGTGGGTCGCGGGTCCCGCCCTCGTGAATGACGGTGGGGCACTGCGGAGGACGCGGGAGGAGCAGGTGTGAGCGGCGAAGCCGACGACATCGATGCGGAGTTCGAGGACATCGTCTCCCACTTCGCGAGCTCGACCCCCGAGCACGCCGGGGGACAGGACGACGGGCCGGCACCCGCCGACTCCGAGGAGGACCTCGACACCCCCGTCGACGAGTCCCTCCACCTCGAGGACGGCCACCTCTCCGTGGCGCTCGTCCTCGCGCCCCTGCCCTCCCCGGGTGCCCTCCACAGCCTCCTGGCCCTCGCGGGGCTGAAGGAGGCCGTCGTCCGGCTGCGGCCCTGGACCGCGGTGTGGCTGCGGGTGGAGACGACCCCGAGCCCCGAGGACGAGCTCGCCTCACTGCTGGGCGGGGCACGTGACATGCCAGCACCCGTGGACAAGGTGGCGCGTGTGGTCTCCAGGCTCTCGAAGTTCGGGGCGGTGGCCGTCATGTCCTGGCTGGTCGAGGGCGAGGGCGTCGAACCCGGCGTCTCCGGTCAGATCACCGCGCGGCGCTACGTCCACGGCGAACCCGAGGAGGACATCCCCGCCGGCGTCCTGCTGGGCTCCATGCCCCCTGCCACCGAGGACCTGCTGCTGGGGCGGACGACACCCTCCGACTATGACGACTCGGTGGCCCCCGACGGCACCGTCCAGCGCAAACCCGGCCCCTTCGGTTGGTTCAGGAGCAAGTGACCATGACCGCCCCACGCGTCGTCGTCCTGGACTACGGGTCCGGGAACGTCCGCTCCGCCTCCCGCGCCCTGGAGCGTGCGGGGGCCGAGGTCTCCCTGACCGCCGACCCCGACGGGGTCCTGGCTGCGGACGGTCTGGTGGTGCCCGGTGTGGGCGCCTTCGCCGCCGTCATGGACCAGCTGCGCGCCGTGGGTGCACCCGGGCTCATCGACCGGCGTCTGGCCGGTGGGCGACCCGTCCTCGGCATCTGCGTCGGACTGCAGGTGATGTTCGAGCAGTCCGTGGAGAAGGGGACCCACGAGGGCCTGGGCCAGTGGCGCGGCACCGTGGAACGCCTGGACGCCCCGGTCGTGCCGCACATGGGCTGGTCGGAGGTGCACCCGCCCGCCGGGTCGGACCTGTTCCGGGGCGTGGAGGACCAGCGCTTCTACTTCGTGCACTCCTACGGGGTGCTCACCGACCCCGCCGAGGGGATGGGTGGGGGACCCGTCGCCCCGCCGCGCACCACCTGGGCCGAGCACGGATCCCGCTTCGTCGCAGCCGTCGAGGACGGCCCACTGAGTGCGACCCAGTTCCACCCCGAGAAGTCCGGGGAGGCGGGGTCGCAGCTGCTGCGCAACTGGTTGGGCACCCTCGGCTGACCGGTCACCCGTCCCGGTGTGCCCCCACCGTTGCCACTGCCCTCACCCCTCATGCCTCGTCCACCCCTTCCGCAACCCTCGTTCCCCCCACCTCGCACCCGCCACCCCGCCCCGTGCCTGCCAACCACCCCCGTGACCACCGTCCCGCCCACGCCGAACCTGCCCTCCCCCTCGCACCGCCCGTCACCCGGGCGAGCTGACGCGGACCCCATCGAAAGGACACACCCCATGACCGACCCCCTGATCCTGCTCCCCGCCGTCGACGTGGTCGACGGGAAGGCGGTGCGCCTGACACAGGGGGAGGCGGGGACCGAGACCTCCTACGGGTCGCCCCTGGAGGCCGCGCGCACCTTCGTCGACGCGGGGGCCCAGTGGCTCCACCTGGTGGACCTGGACGCCGCGTTCGGACGCGGCTCCAATGCCGAGCTGCTCGCCGGCATCGTCGACGAACTCCCCATCGACGTGGAACTCTCCGGTGGCATCCGCGACGACCAGTCCCTGCGTCGCGCCCTCGCGGCGGGCGCCCGACGCGTGAACCTCGGCACCGCCGCCCTGGAGGACCCCGAGTGGACCGCGCAGGCGATCGCCGAGTTCGGGGACCGGGTGGCCGTCGGCCTGGACGTGCGTGGGGAGACGCTGTCCGCCCGCGGTTGGACCCGGGACGGGGGGAACCTCTGGGAGGTCATGGAACGACTCGACGAGGCCGGGTGCCGCCGCTACGTCGTCACCGACGTCGCGCGTGACGGGATGCTCTCGGGACCCAACCTCGACCTGCTCAGCCGCGTGTGCCACGCGACGGACGCCGCCGTCGTGGCCTCCGGTGGGGTCTCCTCCCTGGCCGACATCGCCGCCCTGCGTGACCTCGTGGACGAGGGCGTCGAGGGTGCGATCGTCGGCAAGGCGCTGTACGCAGGAGCCTTCACCCTCGAGGAGGCACTGGCCGTCGCCCGCGGGGGAGCCGACTCGTGAGCGGGACCCGTCAGGTGCCGGACGGGGGCGCTCGGCCCGGGCAGGAGGATGTCGCCGGGCAGGTGCCGGACGACGGCGCACACCCCGGCGAGAGGGACGGCGTGGGGCAGGCAC
>NZ_CCXH01000044.1 GCF_000820725.1 Actinomyces polynesiensis
TCCGGAGGGGCTCCCTCGGGTCCGGGCCCGTGTGGACCGGACTCCTTGACGGGGGCTCGGGCGCCCCTGGTGTGCCGGTCTGTTCGCTCTGTCTGACGCGGTCACCCTGACGCATCCACAGTCGACGATCCGACCTCGCCGGTCACGGCGGTCGGTGCGGTGCTGCCGTCGTGGCACCGGAGGAGAGAATCACCCCCGAGTGGAGGGAGGGGACGATGACCGGCATGCCGACTGCGGAAGAGGTCCGTTCACACATGCGGTTCTCCTCCGAGGAACGGGTCCTCAACCTGTCCGGTCGGGTCCGCTCCGGAGAGCTCGTGGTCGTGCGCCGGGGTGCCCACCTCGAAGGGGACTACCTCGGGCAGTTCACCCTCAGGTGGGAGTTCTCCGAGGTCGTGGGGCTGGCCCGGGCGATCGCAGTGCTCCATGACGGGTCGGCGGCCGCGACGGGCGTCACTGCAGCGATGCTCCACGGGATCCCCAGGCTGCGGGAGAGCGGTGATGTCCACGTCTGGTCTCCGCAGCGCTCCGGTGGTCAGAATCCCGTCCTGCCCCCGGTGGTCCTGCCGGGGACGGCGAGCGTGGGCCCGTGCCGCGTGGTGCGGCACGGGGGTGGCTGCGGTGACCTCGCCCCCGTCGAGCGCGCGGGGATCCGGGTGCTCCCGCTGGACGTCGTGGTCCTCTCCTGCTGCTCGACCATGCCGGCCCCGGAGGCATTTGTCGTGGCCTGCGGTGCACTGCGCTCGATGTCCGGCTACGACAAGCACCGCGACGTCGGAGGGCGGCTCGCGGAGGAGGCAGTCCGCGCCGGAATGCTCGAGCGTATCTCCGACCTCCCGTCGCGCGCCAGGTGTCGGCAGGTCGCCCGCGAGATCGTCACTGCAGCCGATGCCGGATGCGAGTCCGTGGCTGAGGCGCTGCTGCTGTGGATCCTCCGGAGCCACGGAGTGGACGCGGTGGTCACGCAACACCGGGTGACCGACGGACGCCACGTGTTCTTCATCGACCTGTGCATCCCCGGACTCATGCTCGCCATCGAGTTCGACGGGCGCGCGAAGTACGGGGACGACAGGAACTCTGTCCTCGACAGCTTCGACCATCGCGACGACCGCCAGAAGGTGCTCGAGCGCATGGGCTACACGGTGGTGCGCTTCCGCTGGAACGAGTTGGCCGACCCGGAGGCAGTCATCGCCGAGATCCGCACGCGGCTGGCCCATGCGGGCCGGGACCTGGTGCTGGGCCGGGGGTTCTCCTCCGCCTGCCGGTGATCAGAGGTCCACGCGAGGACGAGACGGCAAGTTCTGACAGGTCCCGTGCGCGAACTTGCCGTCTCGTGGGGGCCCGGGTGTGGGCGGTGGTGGGGTCGGGTCTGTGACCTGCGGTGATGATGCTGGGGATGGTCTGGGGTGCTCTGACGAGACGGCAAGTTCTGACAGGAACGGTGCGCGAACTTGCCGTCTCGTGGGGGTCCGGGTGTGGGCGGTGGTGGGGTCGGGTCTGTGACCTGCGGTGATGCTGGGGGCTGTTCGAGGGGCTCTGACGAGGCGGCAAGTTCTGACAGGGAGGGTGCGCGAACTTGCCGTCTCGTGGGGGTCCGGGTGTGGGCGGTGGTGGGGTCGGGTCTGTGACCTGCGGTGATGCTGGGGGCTGTTCGAGGCGCTCTGACGAGGCGGCAAGTTCTGACAGGGAGGGTGCGCGAACTTGCTGTCTCGCCGAGGCCCGAGGCCCGGGCCCCGATCTGGCCCCGGACCGGCACCCGCACCTGCGCCTGAACCGGTCCAGCACCCGGACCCGGTCCCCGCTCCCGCACCCGGGGGCGATCGTCGGACGGCGCCAGACAGTCGACCAGCGGCGGGCGGGCCCACGCGCGAGCCCGCTGTGAGGGACGGCACCCGTTCCCGGGGACACCTCGCTGGTGGGCGACGCACGGCCGGTGATATCCTGTGTGCCGACCGTCCGGGCAACCATGCCCGGGACGCAAGCGGAGATCCTCCCACCTGGATGCCCGCCGCCGTGCCAGTCACGGCGGTTCGTGCCCGACCCGGCAAGTGCCGGGGCCGAGGTACAGGGGATCGGGTCCGTCGACCTGCGGCAGTGCCGCAGGTCGTTGTGGGCCTTCGTGCGCGTCGCGGCACGGAGGCCTTCTTCGTGCCCGAACAGTTGACACCGTGGAAGGAGTCACCCATCAGCGAGACCCGCATCAATGATCGCATCCGAGTCCCAGAGGTCCGCCTCGTGGGACCCGGCGGGGAGCAGGTCGGCGTCGTCCGTGTGGAGGATGCCCTCCGTCTGGCCGACGAGGCCGGGCTCGACCTCGTCGAGGTCGCACCCGACGCCAAGCCGCCCGTCTGCAAGCTCATGGACTACGGCAAGTTCAAGTACGAGGCCGCCCAGAAGGCTCGCGACGCCCGCCGCAACCAGGCGAACACGCAGCTCAAGGAGATCCGTTTCCGCCTGAAGATCGACGACCACGACTTCGAGGTGAAGAAGGGGCACGTCGTGCGCTTCCTCACCCAGGGCGACAAGGTCAAGGTCATGATCATGTTCCGCGGCCGCGAGCAGTCCCGCCCCGAGGCGGGCGTGCGCCTGCTGCAGAGGCTGGCCGAGGACGTGGGTGACCTGGCGACGGTCGAGTCGATGCCCCGTCAGGACGGACGCAACATGACGATGGTGCTCGCACCGACCCGCCGCAAGGCCGACGCGATCAACGAGCAGCGCCAGCGCCGCGAGGCCGAGCGCGTGGCTCGCAAGGACAAGAAGGCCGAACGTTCCACCAGGGACCAGGCCCGCGGGGCGGAATCCGCACGGTGAAGCACTCAGACGCGGGGCCACGGGCCCTGCGTCGGACACAGAAGGAATGGAAGACATGCCGAAGAACAAGACTCACTCCGGGACGAAGAAGCGCGTCCGCGTGACCGGATCGGGCAAGCTCATGCGCGAGCAGGCCGGGGCCCGCCACCTCCTCGAGCACAAGTCGAGCAAGAAGAAGCGTCGCCTCGCTTCCGACCAGCTGGTCGCCAAGTCCGACAAGAAGCGCGTCCGCAACCTGCTGGGCATCTGACCGGCCCGTCCGCACCAAGGAGATACTGAGAAATGGCACGTGTGAAGAGGGCCGTCAACGCCCACAAGAAGCGTCGCGTCGTCCTGGAGCAGGCGTCGGGCTACCGCGGTCAGCGTTCGCGCCTGTACCGCAAGGCCAAGGAGCAGGTCACCCACTCCTTCACCTACTCCTACCGCGACCGCAAGGCGCGCAAGGGCGACTTCCGTCGCCTGTGGATCCAGCGCATCAACGCTGCGGCCCGCCAGAACGGCATGACCTACAACCGCTTCATCCAGGGCCTGACCCTGGCCGGTGTCGAGGTCGACCGCCGCATGCTCGCCGAGCTGGCCGTCAATGAGCCCGCCGCCTTCACGGCGCTCGTCGGGACCGCCAAGGCAGCACTGCCCGCGGACGTCAACGCCGCCAAGCAGGCCTGAGACAGTCGGACCTGGACCCCGTGTCCGACCGATCCGACTCCACTGAGCGCCCGTCCATCCTGGACAACCCCCACGCCGATCGCGTGAAGCGGGTCGCCGGGTTGGCCGGGCGCTCGGCGCGTTCACGCAGCGGCCTGATGCTCGTCGAGGGGCCCCAGGCGGTGCGCGAACTGGTCGTGCACCGCGGTGGACAGGTGCGCGACGTGTACCTCACCCCGCGTGCCTCCGCACAGCACCCGGACATCGTCGGTGCAGCCGAGGCGGTCACCCGCTGGGTGCACGAGGTCACCGAGGAGGTCGCCCGTGCGATGTCCTCCGACGCGCAGGGCGTCCTCGCCGTGGCGCGCGAGCAGGCGGTCGCCGACGGAGCGCCCCGCCTGGGTGGGGGTCCGGTCGTCGTCCTGGCCCGCGCGCAGGACCCCGGCAATGCCGGGACCATCATCCGCACGGCCGATGCCATGGGCGCCTCCCGCGTCGTCCTCACCCCCGGGTCGGTGGACGTCCGCAACCCGAAGGTGGTCCGTGCCTCCGCAGGGTCGGTCTTCCACCTCCCCGTCGCGACCGGGGTGGAGTTGCCCGCCCTCGTCGACTCCCTCCACGAGGGCGGGACCGTGGTCATGGGGACCTCCGGACAGGACGGGTCCCTCGACCTGACCGACCTCCTCGACGAGGTGGTGCTGCGGGGCGAGGGCGCACTCACCGTCCCCCACGCCTGGGTGTTCGGCAACGAGGCGCAGGGCCTCGACCCCGAGGAGGAGGACGCCTGTGACGTCCTCGTGCGCATCCCCATGAGCGGCCCGGCGGAGTCCCTCAACGTCTCCTCCGCGGCCGCCATGTGCCTCTTCGCCTCCCAACGGGGGACGCGGGCCGGGTCCTGACCCCGATAGGCTGGGCACATGCGTGTGCGCGAGCTCGACGAGTCCGAACTGATCTCCCTCCTCACGGCGGTGCTGCCGACGGGGGAGCGGACCCTGCTCGGGCCGGGGGACGACTGCGCCTTCGTCGCGTCCCCCGAAGCGTGCTTCCTGGTGACCACGGACATCCTCGTGGCCGGGCACCACTTCCGCACCGACTGGTCCTCACCCGACGAATCGGGGCACGTGCCGCCGCGCAGAACCTGGCGGACGTCGCGGCCATGGGCGGGCGTACCTCCTCGCTGGTCGTCTCCCTGGTGCTCCCACCCGAGACGCCGGTGGACTGGGTGGTCGCCCTGGCCGCGGGCTTCGGGGACCGGGCGCGGCGCGCCGGGGCCGGGGTGGTCGGGGGTGACCTCTCCTCCGGTGAGCAGGTCGTCGTCTCCGTGACCGCCCAGGGATGGACCCACGAGGCCCCGGTGCTGCGCAGCGGGGCGCGTCCGGGGGACATCGTGGCCGTGGCGGGAACGCTCGGCCGCTCGGGTGCCGGGCTGGAACTGCTCTCCCGTGGACACGTGGACCCCTCGTGCCACGACCGGGAGGTGCTGGGGGACCTGGCGGAGGCCGTGTCGACCTACCGTGCGCCCACCCCGCCCCTGGAGGCGGGGCCGACGGCCGCCGCACATGGTGCCCACGCGATGCTGGACGTCTCCGACGGGCTCGTCATCGACGCCGGGCGGATGGCGAGGGCCAGCGGTGTCATCATCGAACTCGACCCGGCCCTGCTCGCCCCTGACGTGCGCGCCTTGGGGGCGGCGGCCGAGGTCTGCGGGCGCCCGGCACTGGACTGGGTGCTCTTCGGCGGGGAGGACCACCCCCTGCTCGCCACCTTCCCGTCCCGCGTGGTCCTGCCCGCGCCCTTCAGGGCGATCGGCGTCGTGGGCGCCGTGGGGCCCGAGGGGCTGCCGCGCGTGCGCCTGGACGGGCGTGACATCTCGGGGGGATGGG
>NZ_CCXH01000045.1 GCF_000820725.1 Actinomyces polynesiensis
GGCGTGACATCTCGGGGGGATGGGACCACTTCCGCCAGTGAGGCCGGCCCCGTGCTGCCGGCCCCGTGCTGCCGGCCCCGCACAGACGGGTCCGTGGGGAGTCGGCACCGGACCGACGAGGGCGGACACGCCGACCTGCCGGGCGCGGACGCGGAGGGACCCGGACCGGTGCCCGGTCCACCGGGCACCGCGGCACGCAGTGGTCCGCGGTGGCACCTCGTGGCGGGTCCACGGGTCCACGGGCCCGATGGGGACACACCGAGGGCCCGGCGGGATTGATCCCGCCGGGCCCTCGGGCTCAGCACTGGGGGTCGCGCTCGACGCGCGGCCGTCCTGACTCAGATCGCGCGGACGACCTTGTCGGACTTCAGGCACTTGGTGCACACGTTCAGGCGCTTCGGGGTGCCACCCACCAGGGCGCGGACGCGCTGGATGTTCGGGTTCCACCGGCGGTTGTTGCGCACGTGGGAGTGCGAGACGCTCTTGCCGAAGCCCGGTTCCTTGCCGCAGACGTCGCAAACGGAAGCCACGATGTTCTCCTCGGTTCCAGATTCTGTGTCCCCGCTCGTGCGGGTCGGTTCATGCAGCGATGGGGATCCACCGCAGGCAACCACAAGAGGATAGCCGATCCGCCCTCGTCGGTCCAAGTCCTGGGACCCCCCGCCGCGTGTCAGGTGGCACACAGCGGCGCGGTGCGGCGACAATCGTCGGGACACCCCCGGCCCGTGTGGGCACCCGCCTGCCCGGGGACGCCGGACCCCACCGGGCACGCCGGCACGGACGACAGGACCTGGAGGAACCAGTGGCACTCACCGCGCAGACCCTCGCGGAGACACTGCGCACGGCTGCCGAGGAGTCCTCGCGCCTGCACGCATTCATCGACGACCTCGACGGGTGGGACGGCCAGGACTGCGACACGGGCTCCAACGCCGCACTCACCCTGGCGGCCATGGCCCGGACGGTGGGCGACCTCGAGCCCGAGTCCTCCTTCGAGTCGGCGCTCGAGATGGGCGTCGACACCGCCGTGCGGGCAGGGGTCGGACACGTCGGGGTCCTCCTCGGCGCGGTCCTCGCGACCTGGGCCCACGCACTGGGCGGCGCCCAGTCCCTGCGCCCGGTGGACGTGCGCCGCATGCTCAGCGCCAACCCCTGGGACCTCTCCGAGGTCCACATGGACTGGTCGGTGGCACTGGAGTCGATGTTCGACGAGGCCACCTCGGAGCTCGACACCCTGGGGGACACCCTGCCCGACGAGGGTGGCCTGGTGGCCGTCTTCTCCGCCCAGGCACAGTACGGCCTGGTCAACGCGACCAATGACTCGACCGGGCGGGTGGACGCCGGGGCGGCGGTGCTCGCACTGCTCCTGGCCTCCCTGGACGCCACCGTGCGCAGCGACCACTCGATGCTCGACTCCCTGGTCCACATGCTCGCCGACCTGGCGGGCTCCCCGGGGGCGTCCTCGCCCCGGCCGCAGGCACCCGCACCCGACCGGGCCTTCACCGTCGACATCGTCCTGCACGGGACGGCGGAGGACGTCGCGGCCGCCCGCGCGGGCCTCGAGGGACTCGGGGTCCGCCACTCCGTGGTGGGCCGGTCGGACCTCTTCGGGGTGGGGGAGTGGCGGCTGCACGTGGACACCTCCGCACCCCTGGCGGTGCGCCCGCGCTCGGGCACCGTCGTGCGCTTCCAGGTGTGCGATGCGCGTCCCGACGAACTCATCGGGCAGGACATGCTCTCCGACGGCGTCACCCACCGGGGGGTGCGCCTGTTGGAACGGCGCACACTCGCGCGCGTCGAGCGCGCCATGGTCGTGGCCTGCACGCGTGCCCCGGGCCTCGTCGAGGACCTCGCCCAGGCTGGCGCCGTGACCCTGCTGGACCCGGACCCCGGTGACGTCCAGGCGCTCGCGCAGGCCGTGCGGGCCTCCACCACCGGGGTGTGCCTGGTGGCCCCCTGCGACTCCGCCACGGCCGATCTCGCACGCGAGGTCGCGCGCCACCTCGTCCTCCCCGGCGGGGGCGGCGTCGGCGCGGGGGTGGTGGGGGGAGCCGGGCCCTCACCCGCGTCCGCCGTGCCGTCAGCGTCCGCCGTGCCGTCAGCGTCCGCCGTGCCGTCAGCGTCCGCCGTGCCGTCAGCGTCCACTGTCCCGTCAGCGTCCGCCGTGCCGTCAGCGCCCCTGTCAGCGACGACGTCCCCGTCGGTGCCGCAGCCGGCGCGCACGACCACCTCCCCGTCCTCGCCCACCTCCGACCCCGGGGAGGACCCGACCGCCCCGGGTCGGCCCCTGCGCCTGCTCGTCGCGGACTCCGGGGACGACCTCTCCGCACTGCAGGTCGCCCGGGCCTGCGGGACCTTCTTCGTCCCCCGTCCCGGCGGCCCCGCGGTCGCCGGTGTCATCGAGCCGATGCTGCGGGAGTCCACCCACCGCGCGCTGGCCCGCAGCCGGGTCCACGCCCTGCCCCCCGACGCCCCGGGTCCGGAGCTGGCCGCGGTGCTCCAGGAGGTGTGCGCGATCCAGCCCAGGCGCCTGCGCGTCCTCGTGGCCGCTGACGACGGCCCGGTGCTCGTGGCCACGCTGCGCCAGATGATCCAGGGACTGGACCCCTGGGAGCCGACGCCCCCCGACCTCGAGGTCATCGACGGCGGCCAGGAGGGTCCCAGCCTGCTCCAGGGGGTTCGGTGAACGCCCTCGACATCCCCCTGGACCTGCGCCTGCCCAGGCCCACGGCACGCAAGCTGGCCGGCGCGGGGCTGACGACCGTGGGGGACCTGCTCTCCCTGGCGCCCCGGCGCTACTACCACTGGGGCGCGATGACGCGCCTGTCCGGCCTGCGCGAGGGCGAGGACGTGACGATCCTCGCCGAGGTCGTCTCCACCCGTCTCGTCCCCAACCGCTCACGCAAGGGGGTGCGGCTCGAGGTCGCGCTCACCGACGGGACCGACGTCATCGACGCGACCTTCTTCGCCACCAACGAGTTCCGCCTCGCCCCCCACCAGCGTCTCCTCGTGCCCGGGGCGCACTTCCTCTTCGCCGGGAAGGTCGGCTCCTTCCGGGGGCACCTCCAACTCACCCACCCCCAGTTCGAGGGGACGGAGGGGGAGTCCGAGGAGGACATCCTCCGCCGCCAGGAGCGCCCGATCCCGATCTACCCCGCGGGGTCGGGCCTGACCTCCTGGATGGTCGCCCGGGCCGTGTCCATGGTGCTCGACGCCCTCGACGACTCCGACGTGCCCGACCCGGTGCCGGAGGAGGTCCGCCAACGCCACGGGCTGCTGGGCCGCGCCGCAGCCCTGCGTGCGCTCCACCGCCCCGTGGACGACGCCGCCCACCGCGCGGCACGCGCGAGCCTCGCCTGGGAGGAGGCCTTCGTCCTCCAGACCGGGCTGCTGGAGGCCCGCGA
>NZ_CCXH01000046.1 GCF_000820725.1 Actinomyces polynesiensis
CTTCGTCCTCCAGACCGGGCTGCTGGAGGCCCGCGAGGGGACGCGCGCCGAACGGGCCCCCGCCTGCGCCGTCGAGGGCAACCGCGTGCTGGACGCCCTGCTCGCCTGCCTGCCCTTCGAACTGACGGACTCCCAACGCCGCGCCCTCGCGGAGATCCAGGCCGACCTGGAGGGGACGAAGCCCATGCAGCGCCTCCTCCAGGGTGACGTCGGGTCCGGGAAGACCGTGGTGGCCCTGGCCGCCATGTGCCAGGTCGTGGGCGCCGGCCACCAGGCCGCCCTGCTGGCCCCCACCGAGATCCTCGCCGAGCAGCACGCGGCCTCCCTGGGTGCCCTGCTCGCCCCGATGCGGGCACAGGGCGTGGACGTCGAGCTGAGGCTCCTGACCGGGTCGACGCGCGCGGTGGTGCGTCGCGAGGTGGACGCGGCGCTGCGCTCGGGCGGGCCGCTCATCGTCGTGGGCACGCACGCCCTGCTCCAGGACTCCGTGGAGTTCCCCGACCTGGGCCTGGTCGTGGTCGACGAGCAGCACCGCTTCGGCGTCGCCCAGCGCGACCGCCTGCGCCGCCCCTCCACGGCGGAGGGGGACGGTCCCCACGTGCCCCACCAGTTGGTCATGACGGCCACCCCCATCCCGCGCACCGTGGCCATGACGGTCTTCGGCGACCTGGACGAGACCCGCATGCCCGGGCTCCCCCCGGGGCGCAGCCCGGTCGCGACCTTCCTCGTGGACTCCGCCAACCCCGCCTGGATGGAGCGCCTGTGGCAGCGCGCCCGCGAGGAGGTGGACTCGGGGGGACGCGTGTACGTCGTGTGCCCGCGCATCGACGAGGGCGACGCCGTGGCGGACGCGGAGGGGGAGGGCGCGGCCACCCCACCCCTGGCCAGCGTGCGCGCCGTGGCCGAGGCGCTGCGTGCCTCGGGACCCCTGGCAGGGCTCGGCATCCACGAGCTGCACGGCCGGATGGTGGCCACGGAGAAGGCGCAGGTCATGGATGACTTCGCGGCGGGGCGTGCCCCCGTGGTCGTGGCGACCACCGTGGTGGAGGTCGGGGTGGACGTCCCAGAGGCGTCGATGATGGTGGTCCTGGACGCCCAGCAGTTCGGCCTCTCCCAGCTCCACCAGCTGCGTGGGCGCGTGGGCCGGTCGACCCGGCCCTCGGTGTGCATGGCCGCCCACCGCCACGGCATCTCCGAGTGGTCGGTGGAGAGGTTGCGGGCCTTCGCCTCGACGACCGACGGTTTCGAACTCGCCGACGAGGACCTGCGTCTGCGCCGCGAGGGGGACGTGCTGGGGGCGGACCAGTCGGGGCGCACCTCGGGGCTGCGCTTCCTGTCCGTGCAGCGTGACGAGGCGGTGATCCGTGAGGCCCGGGAGGAGGCCTCCGTGGTGGTCGGGGCCGACCCCGACCTGTCGGAGCACCCCGAGTTGGCGGGCGCGGTGCGCGCCCGGGCCGGCAGCGACATCGTGTGGATGGAGCGCTCCTGAGGGAGCGTCTCCCCGACGTCAACCGGCGCACACCCTCCCGGCAGGACGAGCGCGGCAATCCTGCCCTTTGAGACGCACGACACCGTCCGGGGCGGTTGGGTACGATCAGCCCGGGGGATGACGGGACCAGGTCCCGCCCCGGTGCGCAGGACTCCCGACGAACTCGGAGAAGCGATTGCCATGACGTCGATATTCGTCTCCCACGCCAGTCAGGACGACGCCGACGTGGACAGGGTCGTCGCGGCCCTGCGGAGTTGGGGGCACGACGTGTGGGTCGACAGGTCGGACCTGTCGGCCGGGAGCGCACTGGCCCTGTCGATCCAGGAGGGGCTCTCCAACGCCGAGGTGTTCCTCCTGCTCCACTCCGCGGCCTCCTCCCGGTCCCAGTGGGTCGAGCTCGAGTGGCAGGCGGCGCTCGCCAAGAGCATCTCGGACCCCGACTTCACCTTCCTCCTCGCGGCGTTGGACCCCACCCCGCCTCCCCTGCTGCTCCAGAGCAAGAAGTGGCTGAAGCTCCGCTCCGGTGGGGACCTCGACCTGGAGCCGTTGAGGGAGGCGCTCGGCGGTCGGCCCGACCCGGCGACGTCTCGACCCTCCCTGTGGTACTACGACGACGAGCGCGCCTGGCTCGACAGGTTCACCCGGGAGCACGAGGACCGCTTCGAGATCCGCACCTTCGACAACGCCTCGGAGCTCCTCTCCGCACTCCAGATGACGGCGCTGGGGAACCAGGAACTCCCCGACGTCGTGCTCATGGACTACTACGCCTACCGCAACGACCTCACCCCCGAGCAGCGGGAGCGTGCGCGGGAGGCGGTCACCGTCCTCCTCGACGCGGAGCACAGGCTCAAGGGCGTCGTCGACGCCGCGTGGCACCCGGCGGGCGTGGACATCGTGGAGACCGTGAGGGACTTCTACCCCCCGGAGAAGCTGCCCATCGCCATGCACACCCAGCAGGGCCTGATCCTCCTGCGGGACGACCACATCCAGCAGCTCGAGACCCTCGGCGTCGAGTGGCTCATCAAGAACCGGTTCAGCGCCGAGACCGACCGACTGGTCCTGGCGGGCATCGCGCAGCGCGCCGGCCACACGATCACCCGTTCCCGGCCCCTGGCGCTCATCGTGGACGACAACCCGAACTACATCCGCAAGTTCCGGGAACGCCAGCAGGACTTCTACGACATCGAGTCCATCACCAGCGAGGCGGAGGTGATGCCGACCCTGGCCCGCATGGAGGCGGAGGGCAGGTTCCCCGACTTCTTCCTCGTCGACATGTACTACCCGACGGGCCCCTCGGAGTCCCAGGAGCTCATCGACGCCGCGAACCGGAAGCTCAAGGAATTCGCGGACCTGGAGTCCGCCACCCAGGACGTGGTCCGGCAGTCCTTCGAGCCGCTCGGCCTGCGCATGATCCGCAAGATCCGCAAGTTCTTCCCCCCGTCGCAGCTGCCCGTCCTCGTGTACACGGTCAGTGGGCTGGTCAGCGTCGGCGACCAGGGCTTCCGCGAGATCGAGCGGCTCGGGGGGACCTGGCTCCTCAAGGACCGCTACGACGCCCAGACGGAGGAGATCCTGATCTGCGGCGAGATCTTCCGCGCCCGTCGGGGAGCGTGACCGGGCCGGTGTCCGGGACAGGTGCCGT
>NZ_CCXH01000047.1 GCF_000820725.1 Actinomyces polynesiensis
TGTGGCAGGTGCCCGCGGTGCTCGCGGCGGCGCTCGTCGCCACCCTGGCGGTGTTCGCCGTCCTGCGTCCCGCGGCGTCCCTCGTGCCGCAACCCAGGGGGTGGCTGCCCGCGTCCCTCCCGGCCGCGTTCCTGCCGACCCCCAACAACAACCTCCTCGTCGTCCTGCTGGTCGTCCTGCTCGTCCTCGTCTTCTGGTCGAGGTTGGCCACACGCGCCGACGAGCGCCTCCACCCCGCCCACTGGGCAGCCGCAGCCGCCCTGGTCACGGTGATCCTCGGGGTCACCTCCTACAGCCCCTGCCTGGGTGAGGAGTCCGTGGCCGCTCTCGTGGCCGGCACGCTGCGCCTGTTCGGTGGTGAGATCGGGGAGGCCTCCTTCGGTGCCGACGGTGCCTGTCCCGGCCCCCTGCCCCTCGGGCTCCAGGTGGCCAGGATGCTCGGTGTCGCCACCTCGGTCCTCGCGGTCCTCGCGACCGTCCTCTTCGTCCTCACCAACCAGGTGGACCGGTGGTGGGTGCGGCGTGCGCGGGACGTCGACGTGGTCGTCGGCCTGGACGCCGCCTCGTTGGCACTCATGCGCGTCCTCGTCCGGGAGCGTCGCCGGGGCCGGACAGGGGAGTGGAGTGGACACCCCGGCTCCGGCCGCCCCGACCACCGGCACGCCGGGGTCGTCCTCGTCCACCCGAACCCCGATGACGCCGCCGTGGGGGAGGTGCGACGCATGGGGGTGCGGGTGGTCATCGGGGACCCCCTCTCCCCGCGCATGCTGCGGCGGGTCCTCACCTGGGGCCGGGGCAGCCGCGCCTCGGTGAGGCGCCTCTTCGCGGTGACGGGGAGCCAGGCCGACAACATCGCCATCGTCGAGGCCGCCGGACGGATCCTCGCGGATCTCCCGGAGTCGGCCCCGGACGGGTCCAGGGCCGTCGTGCCGCGCCTCATCGCGCGTTTCGAGGACCCGCGTGAGGCCCACGACTGGAGGGTCGCCAGGGTGGACTCCCGGGGGTGCTTCATCGATGCGCTGAGCTCGGACGGCCTGCTGGCCAGGCAGATCGTCGAACGCATCACGGCTGCGGGCTGTCCGCGGGTGGTCATCGACGGGGACAGCGCCCTCAGCGTCGAGGTGCTCAACGAGATCGTCCTGCAGCGCTGCTTCCGCCACGAACGCGACGTCGCCGAGGCCGTGCGCTCGGGCCGGGCACCCCACGGCGCGGACCCCTCCTCCCCGGCGGGGAGGGTGACGGTCACGGGGCCGCGCGGCGCCCTGGTGGTCGAGGAGTGGCGGAGGCACTGCCCGCCCGAGGTCGAGGTCGGGGCGGGTCCCGTCGTCGACGCGGACCCGGAGGACCTCGAGGTCGTGGTCGCACGTACCAGCGTGGGTGAGGCGCTCACCGCGGTCGTGCTGACGGGCCCCTACTCCGCCGCCGGGGAGGCCCGCTCGATCCGCATCAGCAGGCTCCACCCCTCCACCTACGTCCTCACCCCCGGTGCGACGACCGTGGGCATGGAGGCCGACGACCAGGGAGGGTGGCCGGGACGACACCTCGTCCGCTACGGCCCGACCCTCCTGGAGGGGCACTCGGTCCCGGAGGACTCCTGGACGCTCCTGGCGCGCCAGGGCCACGAGGTCTACGTGGCAGGACGCCAGGACGGCCGCATGGCGCGCCGACCGTGGGGCGGACCCGATGACCCGGCAGGGACCCGACTGCCGGGGTTCTACCGCGAGGACAACCTCCGGCAGCTGCGCAGGGTCCTCAGTGGAGTGGTGGAGCACGGGTTCGACTGGCTGCCCGTCTCGGTGGACTCGGTGCGCCTGGAGGGCCCGGACGACCACGACCTGGAGGAGATCGCCCGCAGCGAGCACGAGCGGTGGTGCGCACTGCGCACGGGCCAGGGGTGGACCCACACCCCGCCCCCGCCCGAGGGCCTGGACCCGGACGAGCGCCTCGAGGTGCTCCTCGGGCAGGAACGCTCCTGCCGCAACCCCAACCTCGTCGACTGGGACACGGGCGCCCCGCTTCCCGCCCGACCGCGCTCCGGGGCAGGGCCGCGCTCCGGGTCGGCGTCGGGCGCGCACGCCGGGACCGTCGGCGTCGGCAGCGGCACGACCGGCGTGAGCGGCGTCGGCGGGGGCACCGTGGGCGAGGGCGGGACAGACGAGGACCTCCGGGCACTCAGGGACTTCAACGTCGAGATGGTCCGCAGCACGATCGAGCGCCTGAGGATGTGGGGCATCGAACCCCAGGGACGCTACGAGAGGGCCGGGACGGTCACCGCACGCCGGCTGGAGGAAACACTCGAGTGGAGCGTCCCCTCCGGGGACCACTTCGTGGCGGACCCCGGGGACTGGGTCGTCACGGACGGGTCCGGACGCGAACGCGTGGTCAAGGCCGCGGAGTTCGCGGAGCTCCACGTGCCCACCGGGGAGCCCGGGGTCTACCGGCGGGCGGGGACGGTACACGCCGGTCGGATCGCGGAGACCGGGACCGTCACCAGCCTGGAGGGGGACCAGACCGCCCGGGCGGGCGACTGGCTGGTCACGGACCCGCGTGGCAACTCCTGGCCGGTGCCGGCCGACCACTTCGCGAGGACCTACCGGAAGGTGGAACCCGCGTCCTCAGCCGAGGAGCGCTGAGGCAGCGATGCACACGAGCGTCCCGGAGACGATGCTGAGCACCGGGTTGTGACGCCACAGGTGGAGCCCGACGGTCACCACGAGACCGCAGGCCAGGGGGACCACCCGTCCGACATCGGTCCACTGGACGTCGTGCACCGTGTAGACCGCCAGGATCACCATGATCCCCACCGGCATGCGGACCCCGAGCCAGGGGAGGAGCCGGGACTCACGCAGGCGTGACAGGAGCGCGAAGGGCACGGCCCGCAGGAGGAATGTCACGAGCGCCGCGACGAGCACCACGGCGACGAGGTGGGAGTCAGAGGGCATCCGTGTCGCCCCTCCCGAGGGTGCTGGGCGTGGCCCCGGTGCTGGGCGTGGCCCCGGTGTCAGGTGTGTCCCCGTGCCGGTACCGCTCCCCTCGCGCGGCAGCCACCCGGAGCAGGAGGAGGACCGCGAGGTAGGCGAGCATCGCCACGGGGAGCATCTCCCCGGGCGCCCAGACCGCCGCCCCCGTCGCGCAGGCGACGGCGAGGAGGGGCAGGGGCACGGAGCCGGTCGCGCGGAACGCGTCCAGGCCCAGCACGACGAAGAGCGCGGTGAAGGCGAAGTCGAGCCCGGGCACCTCCGGTGGGAGCAACCCACCCAGCCAGACCCCGACCAGACCGCCCCCGACCCAGGAGACGTGCAGGGCAGCCTGGACCGTGAGGATCCGCGAGGTGCTCCACGAGCGCGCGTCCGGGGTGGAGGTCAGGGCATAGGCCTCGTCCGTGAGGGTGTGGATCGAGTAGGTCCGGGCGAGCCTGCCGTGCACCCGCTCGAGGGGGAAGGAGAGGGCGTAGAAGACGTGGCGCGAGTTCACGAGCAGGGCGGTCAGTGCCACGGTCGCGAGGGGTGCTGCCGTGACGGCCAGCCCCACGAGGACGAACTCGAGTGATCCCGCGAAGACCACCGCCTGGCACAGCGGTGCCCACCACCAGGGCAGGCCGGACTGGACCACGAGGACACCGAAGGTGGCGCCCGTGCAGGCGATGGCCACCGCTGCCGGCAGTGCGAGGGCGGCCCCGGCGCGGACCTCCCGCAGACGTCCCGGGGTGGGCACCGGCGTGGAGGGCATTCCGTCTCCCGTGGTGGGCGCGGGAACGCCCTGCCCGGGGGCACGGGTGTCGGGTCCGGAGGCGTGCCTGTCCCGATCGGATCCGTGGGCGACGTTCCCTGACCCGTCGGCGACCCGACCGTGACCGGTCGTGACCGGCGCCCCCGCGCCGCCCGGCGTCCGGGCGTCACCGTCCGCAGCGGTCGAGGGGAGGGAGGACATGCCCCCATTGTCGGCACCACCGGCGGAGGGGGGCGCGATCTCCACGACCACGCCGTCCGCCCGGCTCCGTGCCGACCCGCCGCCCGCCCGGGGCGCCCCGCCGCCCGCCCGGGGTCGCCCCCGCCCTCCCACGGGACACAGGACCCTGCCGCCCGCCGACGATGTCCACCATCCGGTCATGACCCACTCCCCCGCGGCGAGCCGATACTGTCACTGGTGAACTTGACGCATTCTTGGTGTGTCCATGACTGCCGCCGAATACACGCTCGACGGTTACCGGACCTGGACACGGACCGCACGAGGATCGTCACCTCACACCGGGAGGTCGTCCATGGAACCAACCGTCCGACACACGCCCCGCCTGCGCCGCTTCCTCGCGGCGCTCGGCGTGGCACTGGCCACGCTGGTGCTCTGCGTCCCGGCACAGGCCGCCGACAACCTGATCAAGGTGACCGTCACCCACGACGACCAACCGGTCGTCGGTGTGACGGTCCTCGTCACCGGGGACGGCACGGACGCGAGCGCCACCACTGACGACTCGGGGGTCGCCGAGGTCACGGTCACGGGTACGGGCGACTTCGAGATCACCGTCGACCCCGCCACCCTGCCCGAGGGCGTGCCCGCCCCGGAGGAGCCCATCACCTACTCCAAGGTCTCCTCCGGCACCTCCTTCGCCGCCCTCAGGCTCGGTGAGGAGACGACCGCCTCGCCCTCGGCCTCCTCCGCCTCCCCCAGCGGACCGGCTACGACTGCCGGGACCACCACAGGCGGGACCGACACCACGGGGACCACCACGGGCGGCGGCACGACGGACTCCGCGGACTCCACGGCGGGGTCCACCGGGTCCTTCGGTCACCAGTTCGCCGTCAAGATGGTCCGCGGGACGGTCTTCGGCCTCATCCTCGCGCTGGCGGCCATCGGCGTCTCCCTGATCTACGGCACCACGGGCCTCAACAACTTCGCCCACGGCGAGCTCGTGACCTTCGGTGGGTTCGTCGCCTACTTCGCGATGACCACACTGGGCCTCAACGGGTGGATCGCACTCGTGCTCGCCCTGGTCTTCGGTGCAGGCTTCGGTCTGGCCCAGAACGCCGTGATCTGGCACCCCCTGCGGAAGAGACGCGTCGGCCTCATCCAGATCATGATCGTCTCCATCGGCCTGGCCCTGCTCCTCCGGTACCTCTTCGCCTTCTTCTTCGGGCCCAACCGACTGGTCATGCCCCAGTCCTTCGACGCCCTGGTCTCACCCTTCGGCGTACCGCTGGGGTACTGGGACGTGTGGGGGTCCGTGATCTGCCTCGTCCTGCTGGCGGTGGTGGTGTGGATCCTCGGGTGGACCCGCCTGGGCAAGTCGGTCCGCGCGGTGGCCGACAACAAGCTCCTCGCCGCCACCACCGGCATCCACGTCGAGCGCGTCATCCGGGTCGTGTGGGTCGGGGGCGCGGCACTGGCCGCGGTCTCCGGCGTCCTGGTGGCCTTCTACCAGACCCTCAGCTTCCAGTCCGGCGCCCAGATCCTCCTGCTGATCTTCGCAGCCGTCACCCTGGGGGGCCTCGGGTCCGCCTACGGGGCGCTCGTGGGGGCACTCCTGCTGAGCTGGTTCATCGAATTGTCGACCTTCATCATCCCCACCTCGATGAAGATCGTCGCAGCCATGATCGTCATGATCGTCATCCTGCTCGTGCGACCCCAGGGCATCCTGGGCCGCAAGCAACGGATCGGTTGAGGGAAGGACCTGGGAAATGGGAAACTGGAACTTCCTGCTCGTGGCGGCGGGGGAACTCTTCACCCCGCAGACCGCGGCCTATGCGCTGGCCACGCTCGGACTGGCCGTCCACTTCGGTTACACGGGCCTGCTGAACTTCGGGCAGGCGGGGTTCATGGCGGTGGGCGGCTATGCCTTCGCGATCGCCTCCTCCGCATTCGGCATGCCCTTCTGGGCCTGTGTGCTGGCGGCGGTGCTGGGATCCACGATCCTGGCCCTGCTCCTGGGCATCCCGACGTTGCGGCTCCGGGCGGACTACCTCTCGATCGTCACCATCGGCACCGCCGAGATCGTCCGACTGGTGGTGCGCTCCCCGGAGCTGGAACCCTGGACAGGCGGGTCGACCGGCATCAACCGCTCCGGTGCGGCGTTCTTCGCCGCCAACCCGCTGCCCGACGACTTCTCCTGGACCATGGGGACGATCCGCTACGACGCGGACGCCATCTGGGTCCGACTGGTCGCCTGGGCCGTGGTGGCCGTGGCGGCGGTGTTCATCTGGCGACTCATGAACAGCCCCTGGGGCCGCGTGGTCAAGGGCATCCGTGAGAACGAGGACGCGGTGCGCGCCCTGGGCAAGAACGTGTTCTCCTACAAGATGCAGGTCCTGGTCATCGGTGGCGTCCTCGCAGGCGTCGGCACGATCTTCGCGATCATGCCCACCTCTCTCCAACCCGACAACTACGGCACACAGACGACCTTCTTCCTGTGGGCGATCCTGCTCCTCGGCGGTGCCGCCACGGTCATGGGACCGATCATCGGATCGATGATCTTCTGGTCCCTGCTGGCCCTGACCGACGGGTTCGTCTCCCTGGGGGTCCGTTCGGGTGTCCTGCCGATCACCACCCTCCAGTCCGGCCAGGTGCGCTACATGCTGGTCGGCCTCGCCCTCATGCTCCTGGTGGTCTTCCGGCCCCAGGGGATCTTCGGAAGGAAGTCGGAGGTCAAGTTCAATGCCTGACGTCACTGCACCCGTCCCGCCCTCCGGGGAGACCCCGGAGCCCGAGGTCGTGGAAGCCCCCACCACACGTCTGGAGGCGCCCGAGGCCGCCGCTCCGGAGTCGCCGGTCACGACTCCCACTCCGCCGTCCGACCCCGCCTACCCCCTCCCCGACCCCCTGTGGAAGGACGCCCCGGGGCCGGGCTGCGCCAAGGTCGACCCGATCGTCGTCGCCGATGCCGTCACCAAGACCTTCGGCGGGCTGACAGCGGTGGACGTCGAGCACCTCGAGGTCCCCCGTCACGCCATCACGGCCCTCATCGGCCCGAACGGCGCCGGCAAGACCACCTTCTTCAACCTCCTCACGGGCTTCGACAAGCCGGACCGCGGGTACTGGGAGTTCAACGGGAAGGGCATCGCCGGTGTCCCCGCCTGGAAGATCTCCCGCATGGGCCAGGTCCGCACCTTCCAGCTCACGAAGGCCTTCGGTGGCCTCACCGTCCTGGACTCGATGAAGCTGGGGGCTCGGGACCAGCGTGGGGAGCACTTCTGGTCCGCCCTCGTGCCCCCGTCGTGGCGCCCGCAGGAACGCGAGATCGAGGAACGCGCCCTCCACCTGCTCCGGGAGTTCAAGCTCTACGAGAAGCGCGACGACATGGCACTGTCCATGTCGGGCGGACAGCGCAAGCTCCTGGAGATGGCCCGCGCCCTGATGTCCTCCCCCCAGCTCGTCATGCTCGACGAGCCCATGGCCGGTGTGAACCCTGCGCTGACCCAGTCTCTGCTCGGACACATCGTGCGACTAAAGGAAGAGGGCATGAGCGTCGTCTTCGTCGAGCACGACATGCACATGGTCCAGGCGATCGCCGACTGGGTGGTGGTGATGGCCGAGGGCCGCATCGTCGCCGAGGGCGTCCCCGCGGAGGTGATGCGCGACCAGGTCGTCGTCGACGCCTACCTCGGCGCCAACATGGACCGCGACCTCCACGAGGTCGTGCAGGACATCCGCGCGGAGTACGCGGCCAGCCACCCGGCGGGAGGGAACCAGCATGAGTGAGCACGTCCTGGAGACCATCGACCTGGTCGCGGGCTACATCCCCGGGGTCGACATCCTCAACGGCACGAACTCCTTCGTCGACCGCGGCGAACTTGTGGGCATCATCGGCCCGAACGGTGCCGGCAAGTCCACCCTGCTCAAGGCCATCTTCGGGTTGGTGTCGATCCGCTCGGGCGCCGTGCTGCTCAACGGGGAGGACATCACCGGGCTGCGCGCGAACAAGCTGGTGACCAAGGGGGTCGGGTTCGTCCCCCAGACCGAGAACGTGTTCGAGACGCTCACGATCGCGGAGAACCTCGAGATGGGCTGCTACCAGAAGCCCGCGCTCCTGGACTCGCGCCTGGAGTTCGTCATCGACCTCTTCCCCGAGCTCAAGAAGCGCCTCGGCCAGAAGGCCGGGTCCCTCTCGGGTGGCGAACGCCAGATGGTCGCGATGTCGCGCGCGCTGATGATGGACCCGCACGTGCTGCTCCTCGACGAGCCCTCCGCCGGTCTCTCCCCCGTCCGGCAGGACGAGACCTTCATCAACGTCGCCCGCATCAACGCGGCGGGTGTCTCCGTGATGATGGTCGAGCAGAACGCCCGGCGTTGCCTGCAGATCTGCGACCGCGCCTACGTGCTCGACATGGGTCGCGATGCCTACGTCGGAACCGGCCGGGACCTCCTGGAGGACCCGAAGGTCATCCACCTCTACCTGGGCACCCTCGCCGAGGACCACCAGGCCGGTTGAGTCGTCCGCAGGCATGCGGGATCTGTGCCGCCTCTCGGGCCTGTCGGGGCCCGGGGGGGCGGCGCGCCCGGAACCCGTGCCGTCGGAACCCCGACCACTCCGCGATGCGCGCCTTCGGCAGCCCTCCGACACCAGCCTCCGGATCAGCGCCCAGTCCTCGGTGATCACTCTCCAGTCGTGATGGGCGACCACTTTCCACCGCGGGAGCTGACCAGTTCTCAGCCGCCGCCGACAAGCAGCGCCTTGGCACCGGATCCGCGACATGCAGGAGGTGCAGGGCGCGCGGGCCACCGCGAGCACACCATGACCACCCCGGCTGCCCCGACCCGCTTCGCACGACCGCGGGTCGGGGCACGATCCGTCCTGGGAGGGTTCCGGCCACCCCCGGCCCCCTGAGGTCAACCTCCACCGCACCCCGCGACATCCACGGTTGACCTCACACCCCCATCCGGGTCCCATGGCCACCCCCAGCCCCCTGAGGTCAACCTCCACCGCACCCCGCGACATCCACGGTTGACCTCACACCCCCACCCTGGACGTCGTCCGCCCCGGGACAGCCCGGAGAGGACCCGGGTGGGACCGCACAGGCGATTGCCGTATCCCCGGCGCGGGTCACGGCCGCCCCCCACACGGAGTCCTCCCTCACACGCACAGAGTGAGGGGCCGGGACGACCATCGGTCGTCCCGGCCCCCCACCGGTTCAGTGACTGGGCCCGCTCAGGAGAGCTTGCCGGAGACTCCGTCCACCCACTCGGACTCGTTGCCGGTGGAGTACTTGAAGATGGAGATGGTCGCCTCCGTGACGTCACCCTTGTCGGAGAAGGTGATCGGGCCGGACAGGCCATCGTAGTCGATGTCCGTCCCGGCCGCGATCAGGTCCGCGCAGTCGGCGTAGGTCGTGCACTTGGTGCCGTCCTCGGAGACCGACTGGAGGTTGTCGCGGATCGTGGCCCCGTCCGTCGCCCCACCCTGCAGGGCGGCGAGCGCCAACAGGATCGTGGCGTCGTAGGACTCGGCGGCGTAGCTGAAGGTGGTCAGCTCCGGCGAGCCCTGGGACTTGACGAGTTCCTGCAGCTGGGACTGGAAGTCCTCCGGGGCCTTCACGCCTGGCACCGTGAACTGGGCGCCGGCGATGTCGGGCTGGTCCCCGGGCTGCATGAGCCCGTAGTTGCCGTCGGTGCCGTACACGTTCGGGAAGTCGTAGCCAGCGGTCGCGATGTTGGAGAAGATGACCTTCGACTCCTCGAAGCCGATCACGACGAGGGCGTCAGGATCCTTCCCCAGCACCTGTCCGATCTCGGAGGTGAAGTTCGAGGCCGCCGGGTCGTAGGTGACGTCCGCCGCCACCGTGACACCTGCCGCGTCGAGGGTCTTCTTCAGGTTCTCGGACAGCCCGATCCCGTAGGGATCGTTCATGTAGAGGATCGCGACGTTCTTCTTGCCGTCCTCGATGATCTTGTTGCCGAGGATCTGGCCCTGGAGCACGTCGGAGGGAGCGGTCCGCCAGTAGAACCCGTTGTCGTCGTAGTCCGTGAAGTCCGGCGAGGTGTTCGCCGGGGAGATCTGCACGACCCCTGCGGAGGTGATCTGGTCGATGATCGTCATCGAGACGCCGGAGGATGCGGCCCCGACGATGCCGGACACGCCCTCGGAGATGAGGGACGTGGCCGACTGGGTGGCGATGTTGGTCGTCGTGTCACCGGAGTCGGCGTGCGTCACCGAGACCTTCAGCCCCGCAGCGGCGTCGTTGATGTCCTTGACGGCCAGGTCGACGCCGGCGATCTCCGGCGGGCCCAGAGTGGCGAGGGAGCCGGTCTGGGGGAGGATCGAACCGATCTTGAGGTCGAGGCCGTCCGCCGAGCCCGAGTCACCGGACTCACCCGAACTCGCGTCCGAGCCACTGGAGCAGGCGGAGAGGGCAAGGGCGGCTGCCGCACCGACGGCGCAGCAAGAGAGGAAGGTCGCGCGGGGACTCCGCGCCGGTCGATGAGATGCCATGGTCAACTCCTGGAGGGTCAGTCCGGCAAACAGGACACTTGACTGTGTCTTGACGCTGACGATAGGCGAGCGTTGACGGAGCTACAAATAACCATGGCTTTTGTCCACATGCCGGGCCCCTGCCGCCACAGCAACTCTCTCGACATCAAGTATCTTGGTGTCATGGAATCGCCCGGACAGGACGAGGTCGACCGCATCGTCGCGGCCTGGCAGGTGGAGCGCCCCGACCTCGACACCTCACCGATGCTGGTGCTCTCGCGGGTGACGCGCCTGGCGCGTCGCCTCGACCTCGAGCGCCGCTCCGCCTTCTCCCACCACCACCTCGAACCGTGGGAGTTCGACGTGCTCTCCTCGCTCCGCCGCGCGGGCGCCCCCTACTCCCAGACACCGGGAGCCCTCATGAACGAGCTCCTCGTCTCCTCGGGAACCATGACCAACCGCATTGACAGGCTCGAGCGCGCCGGCCTCGTCGCGCGATCCCCCGCACCCGGCGACCGGCGCGCCGTCCTCGTCACCCTCACCCCCTCCGGCAAGGAACGTGTGGACAGTGCCCTGATCTCGCTCCTGGAGTGCGAGAAGGGCATTCTCTCCCCCCTCGACGAGGACGGGGCCCACGCCCTGGGCGACTTCCTCCGACCCCTCCTGCTACCGTTCGAGACGGACTGAGGCGACGGACACACACGACGAAGGGACCACCCATGACCTCGACGGATCCGACCGGAACGTGCCAGGGGGGCTCGTCGGCCGTCCCTCCAGCCAGCGTCCCCGGGGCGCAGGGCGCCGCCGCCGGGACGGGCCCGACACCCCTCCACGGCCATCCCGCGGGGACGGGCCCGGCACCCGCCGCCGACCATGGCGCGGG
>NZ_CCXH01000048.1 GCF_000820725.1 Actinomyces polynesiensis
GCCCTGGCCCTGCGGGGACTGGTCAAGGTCTACGGGAACCTCGTCGCCGTCGGTGACCTGTCCCTGGACATCCCCACCGGGTCCTTCTACGGGATCGTGGGCCCCAACGGCGCGGGCAAGACGACCATGCTGACCATGGCCACCGGCCTCCTCACCCCCGACCGCGGCACGGCGTTCGTCCACGGCGTCGACATCTGGGCCGAACCCGAGCGCGCCAAGGCACGCCTGGGCGTCATGCCCGACGGGATGCGACTGCTCGACAAGCTCTCCGGCCCCGACTTCCTCACCCACGTCGCCATGCTGCGCGGCCTCGACCGGGACACCGCCCGCACCCGGGCGGGCGAACTGCTGGAGGTCCTCGACCTCGCCGACGCGGGGCGCAAGCTCATCGCCGACTACTCGGCGGGCATGACGAAGAAGGTGGCCCTCGGCGCGGCGCTCATCCACGGCCCCTCCGTCGTCGTCCTGGACGAGCCCTTCGAGTCGGTGGACCCCGTCTCCTCGGCGAACATCCGCCAGATCCTCCAGGGCTTCGTCGCCGGGGGCGGCACCGTCATCCTCTCCAGCCACGTCATGGCCACCGTCCAGAAGCTGTGCACGCACGTGGCCGTCATCAACCACGGTCGCGTCCTGGTCGCCGGCACCACCGCGCAGGTGGCCGACGGCATGGACCTCGACGACCGCTTCACCCAGCTGGTCGGCGGGCGACGCTCGGACGAGGGGCTGTCGTGGTTGCACAGCTGATCCGCCTCAAGGCCCGCGTCACCTGGAACTCCCTGACCCGACAGGTGTGGGTCGTCGTGCTGACGATCCTGGGCCTGCTCTACGGGCTCGGCGTGATCGGCGGACTGGCCGCGGGCGCGGTCGCCGCGACCCTGTCCGGCCACCTCGAGGTCGTCGCCGCGCTGCTCGTGCTGGCCGGCGCGCTGCTGGTCCTCGGCTGGATCATGGTGCCCGTCGTCTTCGCCTCGATGGACAACACCCTCGACCCCCGCCGCTTCGCCCCCTACATCGGTCCCTCCCGGCACTTCGCGCTGGGCCTCGTGGCGGCCACACCGGTGGGCATCTCGGGTGTGGTGACGACACTGGTCGCCCTCGTCCCCGTGGCGGTGTGGCTGAGCGGAGGGGACCCCCTGGCCGCCCTCGTCGCCCTGGTCGGGACCCTCCTCGCCCTGGCGACGTCCTTCCTCTGGGCCCGCGTGGCCTCGACATGGCTCGGCATCCGGGCGACGTCCACCGCCGGGCGGCGTGACCTCATGAGCGTCGTCGCCACGTTGCTCTTCATCGCGGTGCTGGCGCCGATGGGCATCTGGATCAATCTCCTCACCGAGAACTTCGACGCGGGCCACATCCACACCGCCGCCGACCTCGTCGCGTGGTCGCCCTTCGGTGCGCCCTGGGCGATGGCCGGCGCGGTGCACTCCGGGGCCTGGGCGACGGCCCTGCTCCAGCTCGTCATCACGGGCGTCTTCCTCGCGCTGGGGTGGTGGCTGTGGCTGCGGGTCCTGCCCGCCGCCATGTGCGGCACCGCCCACCGCCTCTCACCCCTGGCCGAGGAGGCGGTGGCGCAGGGTCGCGCCCTCGTGGATCCCGACCGCGAGCGCGACGGACCGCGGTCCTCGGCTCGGGCGTCGCGTGGCGGCGGAGGCCCGGGTGCCGTGGCCGCGGGTGC
>NZ_CCXH01000049.1 GCF_000820725.1 Actinomyces polynesiensis
GCAGTTCCAGGTACTGCTCGACGCCGCCGGGCAGCGCCCGCACGGTCCCGTCGCCCAGCAGGGCCACCTGGTGGTCGGTGACGCGCTCGAGGAGGTAGCGGTCGTGGGAGACGACCACGAGGGTCCCGGGGAAGGTGTCGAGCAGGTCCTCCATGGAGGCCAGGGTGTCGATGTCGAGGTCGTTGGTGGGCTCGTCCAGGAGCAGGACATTGGGTTCAGACATCAGCAGCCGCATGAGCTGGAGGCGACGCCGCTCCCCACCCGAGATCTCCGGGATGCGGGTCCACGCGCGCTCCCGCGTGAAGCCCATGCGCTCCGTCATCTGGGCGGCGGTGACCTCCTTGCCGCCGACGACCACGACGTGGGCGACCTCGTCCACCGCCTCGACGACCCGCATGTCACCGAGCGCGTCGAGTTCGTGGGTGTCCTGGGACAGGGTCGCGACCTGGACCGTCCTGCCGCGGCGCACCCGCCCGGAGGTGGGCTCCAGGTCCCCGCGCAGCAGGTTGAGCAGGGTGGTCTTGCCGGCGCCGTTGACCCCGACCACGCCGACGCGCTCGCCCGGAGCCAGGCGCCAGGTGACGTGGTCCAGGACCCTGTTGACGGAGCCGTCGGGCCGCATGAAGTCCACGGTGACGTCCTCGAGGTCCAGGACCTGCTTGCCCAGGCGGCTCGTCGCCATGCGCACCAGCTCGACGGTGTCGCGCGGCGGCGGCACGTCGGCGATGAGCGCCTCGGCCACGTCGATGTGGAACTTCGGCTTCGAGGTGCGCGCCGGGGCCCCGCGCCTCAGCCAGGCGAGTTCCTTGACGAGGAGGTTCGCGCGCTTCTGCGCGGCGACGTCGGCCTGGCGCAGTCGCTCGGTGCGCGCCAGGGTGTACGCGGCGTAGGAGCCGTCGTAGACCTCCACGTGGCCGGGGATCTGGGGGCGGTCGCCGCCGGGGTCGATGCCGGGCACGACCTCCCAGATGTGTTCGCACACGGCGTCCAGGAACCAGCGGTCGTGGGTGACGGCCAGCAGGGCGCCCCGCGCACCGGGTCTGGCGAAGCGGTCCCTGAGGTGCTGGGCCAGCCAGGCCACGCCCTCGACGTCGAGGTGGTTGGTGGGCTCGTCCAGGGCGACCACGTCCGACTCGGCGCTGAGGACGCGGGCGAGGGCCACGCGTCGGCGCTGGCCACCGGAGAGGGTCCCCACCTGCGCGTCGAGGTCGATGTCCGCCAGCAGCCCGGCGTGCACGTCGCGGATGCGGGCGTCCGAGGCCCACACGTGTTCCTCCATGCCGGGGTGCACGGACTCCACGACGGTGGCGGCCGGGTCGAGGCGGTCCACCTGGTCCAGGACCACCACGCGCAGCCCGTCACGGCGGATGACGCTGCCGTCGTCGGGCTGTTGGGTGCCGGCGACGAGGCGCAGCAGGGTGGACTTCCCGGCGCCGTTGGGGCCGAGGATCCCGACCCGCGACCCGTCCTCCACCCCCACGGTGACGTCGGAGAGCAGTTGGCGGGATCCCGCCAACGCCCCCAGTGCCTGGGTGCCCAGGAGGTGCGCCATCAGTCCTTCCCTTCCCGGGACCCGTGTCCCGCCCCAGCGCCCGTGTCGGGCTCCAGGTGTGCACCCGCGGCGGGTCCGCGGGTGGTGAGGACGTCGGCGACCCCCGGTGTCCCACGCCACGCCTCCGCCAGGGCGCGGGCGTGCCCGGCGTCGCGCGCGAGGGCGGCCACGGTCGGCCCGGACCCGCTGAGCACGACGTCGAGTGCTCCGGCGTCGCGCGCGG
>NZ_CCXH01000050.1 GCF_000820725.1 Actinomyces polynesiensis
CGACGAGGCAGTCGGGGACGTCAGCGCCGAGGGTGCGCCCCAGCGCCTGCAGCCTCTCGGTGTCGAGCCCGAGCCCCCACAGCTCGTTGCAGGCCACCAGCGTCGCGGCCGCATCCGCCGAACCCCCGGCCATGCCTCCCGCGACGGGGACGCGTTTGTCGACCTCCAGGGAGACTCCCGAGGCGGTCTGCGCCCAGGGTCCCGTCGCGGCCAGACGTCGCAGCAGGGAGGCGGCGCGGACGGCCAGGTGACGGTCCGCGGGGAGGCGGTCGATCGCGGCGGAGGCGTCCCGGTCGGTGCTCCCGTCGGGACGGCGCACGGTGGTGCGCACGTGGATGCCCGGGGCCCGCGTGGTGCGGGCGTGGACGGTCTCGCGCAGGTCCAGGCTCTCGAAGACCGTGACGAGGGGGTGGTACCCGTCCTGTCCGGGAGGCCCCACGCGCAGGAGCAGGTTGACCTTGCCGGGTGCCGAGGCGGTGGCCTCACGCATCGGCGTCACCCCGGGGCCCGGCAGCCCGACGCTCGAGGAGGGCCGCGCCCAGGCGTACGAAGTCCTCGATCCCCAGGGTCTCTCCGCGGGCGGAGGGGTCCACACCTGCCGCGCGCAGGAGGTCCTCGGCGGCACCGGCCGAACCCGCCCAGGTCCTCATGGCGGCGCGCAACGTCTTGCGGCGCTGTCCGAAGGCGACGTCGACGACCTCGAAGGTCGCCGCCCGCAGGGCCTCGTCTCCGCGGGGCCCGGGCAGGCGCGTGAGGCGGACCAGCGCCGAGTCGACGTTCGGCGCCGGCCAGAAGACGCTGCGCCCGATGGTGCCGACCCGCTCGGCGGTGCCGTACCACGCGGCCTTGACGGAGGGGACGCCGTAGGTCCTCGAGCCCGGCCCGGCCGCCAGGCGGTCGGCGACCTCCGACTGGACCATGACCAGCACCTCACGCAGGGAGGGCAGCCGTTCGAGCATCGTCAGGAGCACGGGGACGGCGACGTTGTAGGGGAGGTTCGCGACCAGGCGGGTCGGTTCGGGCCAGTCGGTGCCCAGGCCCGCCACGTCCGCGACCTCCAGCGCATCGGCACGCAGGACGTGGAGGCGCTCCGCCGCCTCCGGCATGCGGCCCTCCACGGTCTCGGGCAGGGCGTGGGCGAGCACCGGGTCGATCTCGACGGCGCGGACGCGGGCCCCGGCCTCGAGGAGTGCGAGGGTGAGTGAGCCCAGTCCCGGGCCGACCTCGACGACCTCGTCACCGGGAGCGACACCGCCGGCCCGGACGATCCTGCGCACGGTGCCGGCGTCGTGGACGAAGTTCTGCCCGAGCACCTTGGTGGGGCGGATGCCCAGGGCCTCAGCGATCGCGCGCACCTCGACCGGCCCGAGAAGACCGCTCGTGGAGGGCTCGGCCCCCGCCGGCAACCCGGACACCCCGCCTGCGCGCGGGCGTCTGCGGGCAGGCGGATTCGATCGGGTCACGGGGAGAGTCTAGTGGAGGGCGCGGTGGGCGACGTGCGGGCGCGGGCCGCACCGGGCCCGGGCGCCGTCTCCCCGCGTCAGGCCCACGAGGGCGGGACCACGGTCCGACCCGGTCCGGATCAGTACCAGCCCGTGGAGTTCGAGTGGGACCAGGCGGCGCAGGGGGTGCCGTAGCGTCCCGCGATGTAACCCAGGCCCCAGGAGATCTGTGTGGCGGGGTTCGTCTGCCAGTCAGCTCCGGCGGAGGCCATCTTCGACCCGGGCAGGGCCTGCGGGATGCCGTAGGCCCCCGACGAGGCGTTGGAGGCGTAGGGGTTCCACCCGGACTCGCGGTCCCAGAGGCTGACGAGGCACTGGTACTCGGTGTCCGACCAGCCACGCGCGGCGACCATGGACTGGGCGATGGACCGCGGGTCCTCACCGGAGTAGACACCGGTCGCCGTGGCGGATGTCGCGCCACCACCGGTGATCGCCGCGATCTCGGCCCGGGTCGAGATCGACCCGAGGGTCGCGCGGTAGCGGACCGAGCGTGACCCGTCGGCCCCGATCACGGCCTCCGGAGTGGCCTTGGGATCGATCCCGGCGGCCACCAACGCCTCAGGTGAGGCCTTCTTCGTCCCGATCCTCACGACCTGCGTGACGGGCTCCGACGTCACCTGTCTGCCGACGGAGGCGGAGTGGACGACCTTGCCGTCGTGGCGCTCGGCCCACTTCTCGGTGACCTCGGAACCGGCACTGCCCACGGTCTCGACCTCGGACTCTCCCTCGAAGAGGTCGTCGGTCCTCTGCTCAACGGTCTTGTAGGCGATCTCGGTGGAGGTGGTCTCCACTCCGCGCTCCACCCTGGTGACGGACAGTCTCAGGTCCCCACCCTCCGAGACGACCTCGACCCGGTCGATCGGGGAGAGCGTGACCCCGGCGTCGGCGAGGATCGAGTGGACGTCCTCCCCCGGACTCGCCGTCACCCGGGTGACGTCACCGGCGACGTCCACCGTGACCTGTCGCGCCCGGGAGACCAGTGGTGTCAGCGCCACACGGGACTCGGAGCGGTCCGCCGCCATGGCGACCTTGCCCCCGAGGGTGTCCGCTGCGGCGAGGATGGCATCCGCAGAGGTGGAGGTCGACCACACGGTGGTGGTCCGACCGTCGATGTCGAGGTCGAAGGGGTGCGCCGTGCGCACGACGATGGTCCCACCGTCCGACACGGGATCGTCGACGGAGGGCGAGACGAGGTCGTGGGGGCCGAGGTCGACGCCCATCTGCGCCAGTGCCCGGCCGACGGTGGGCTGCCAGGTGGAGACGGGGCGGGAGACACCGTCGACCTCGAGCACGAGCTCGGAGCGGGCGGCCGCCACACCGAGACCCGCCGTGGCGACGATGCCGAGGGAGGCCGCCGATGCCGCCCACAGGACCCGGGCGCGCGAGGGCCGGTGGTGCCGGCGGGAGGCGTGTCTGCCGTGACTGCTGCTCAACTCGACGCGACTCCTCGGATCAACGGATGTCTGGACTCATCGGAGACCGTAATCGTTTCGTGACCTTCTGGGGTAGGACCTGGGTCACATGTCGCAGGATCGTGGGAGGACCCACACGGCGGCAGGGCGCCTGTTCCGTCTGCGCCGGGCTGGCAGTCCCACGGACGGCCGAGGGGCCCGGGGACGTCGCGTGACGTCCCCGGGCCCCTCGGTCCGGTTCAGGTGGAACTCAGAGCAGGCCGAGCTTGGCGGCGCACCCGGGCCACTGGCCCCGGCCCGACTGGGCCTGGAGTGCCTGGGCGCGGGCCGTCTGCTCGGCGGCGCTGGCATCGGAGGGCAGGCCGGAGCCGCCCATGGCCTGCCAGGTGGAGGCCGTGAACTGGTAGAGACCGTAGAACCCGTTGCCGGTGTTGGTCGCCGGGTTGCCACCGGACTCGCACTGGGCGAGGGCCGCCCACACGCCGGCCGGTGCCGACCCGGTCGCAGTGCCGGAGGATGAGGCCGATGAGGCGGAGCTCGACGAACCGGAGCTCGAGGTGCTGGAGGACGTCGAGGCGGTCGTCGTCTCGACGACGGGCTCCTTGGTGCCCACGGCGACGATCTCCGCGACGGGATCCGTGCGCTTCTGGGCGACCTTGACGGAGACGGTCGCCTTGCCGTCGCGCGTCTCCTCGTAGTACGTGGTCCTCACGGACCCGTCCTTGCCCTCCTGGAGCACCTTGGTGGTGCCCTTCTCGAGGGAGGCGTCGTCCTGCTTCTGGGTGCTGTGGGCGACGGCCTTCTCCTCGGTGCGCTCACCACGCGTCACCCGGGTCACCTTCAGCGTGGTCCCGGAGGCGGTGGACTCGAGCAGCACCTGGTCGATGGCCGACACCTTGACGCCCGCCTTGGCGAGGATCTCGGTGGCCCCGTCACCGGCGGAGGCCTCGACCGGGACGGTCTTCCCGTCGGCGACCACGTTCACCGTGCCGTCCGCGGTGAGGACCGGAAGGGCCTCGCGGGTCATCGAGCGGTCGGCGGCCAGGACCACCTTGCCACTGCCCGCCGCATCGGCCAGCACGTCTGCGGCCGAGTCACCGGTGGACCAGGCCTGGACGATCTCGCCGTCGACGGTGAGGGTGTACGGCTTGGCGGTGCGCACGACGATCGTCTGGCCGTCGGAGACGTCGGCGTCGACGGAGGGTGCGACGAGGTCGTGCTCGGAGAGCGTGACCCCCGCGGCCCCCAGTACATCGGCCACCGTCGAGTTGAAGCCGGAGACCGGCCTCGCGACGCCGTCGACCTCGAGGGTGACGTCGTTGTGGGCGAAGGCCACGCCCGCGCCTGCCACGGCGAGGGCGGCGGCCGAGAGGCCCGAGGCAACGGAGACGACGATTCGACGACTGGGGTGGGAGAGCTTCACAAGAATCCTCGCGACGTTCTGTTCCGTGGGTCCGGGCCCTGCCCTCCGGTGTCCTGGGGCACTGGAGGAGGCGCTTCCCCTCGGACTGACCCGGACACCGTAACCAGATCGTGACACTCGGGTCGAGCGTTGGTGATCCACGTCACACCCCCCGCCCGGCACCCGACTCACCACGTCCCGTAGACCCGTCGGGAGTTGGCGGCGAGCCTGCGGCACGCCTCCTCCTCACTGACCTGCCACGATCCGGCGATCGCGCGGACCGTGTGCGCCATCGCGTAGGACGCGTTCGGGTTGCCCCGCTCGGGCACGGGTGTGAGGTAAGGAGCATCGGTCTCCACGAGCACCAGCTCCCGCGGCAACTCCTCCAGGGCCGCCCGCAGCTCCCCGTTGGAGGGGTAGGTGACATTGCCCGCGAAGGAGGCGTACCAGTCGTTCTCCGCGAGGACCCTGGCCATGGCGCGGTCGCCGGAGAAGCAGTGGAAGACGATGCGCTGGCCGTGGGTGGCCGACTGGGCGAGGACCCCGAGGGTGTCCTCGTGGGCGTCACGGTCGTGGATCTGGAGGGGGAGGTCGTGCAGCCGCGACATCTCCAGGTGGGCGCGGAAGGACTCCTCCTGGGCGTCCCAGCCGGAGGGGGCCGTGCGGAAGTGGTCCAGCCCCGTCTCCCCCACCGCCACGACCATCGGGTCGTCCAGCCTGCACGCGACCATCTCGAGGGCCTCGACGAGTGGGACGTGGTACTCCCGACGCTGGGGCACCAGTCCGTCGGGAGAGGGGTCGACGATCCCCGCGTGCAGGGCCGCCTCGTTCGGGTGGACCGCGAGGGCGACGCGGATGCCCGTGTGGGTGCGCGCGAGGGTGAGGGCGGGCTCGAAGTCGGGCACCTCGCAGGCGGAGGTGACGATCCACTCCACGCCGACCTCAGCGGCGCGTGCCAACTGCTCGTCCAGGGGCATGCGCTCCCCGTCCACCAGGGGGATGTCCGGTTCACGCAGGGGCAGGTGGGTGTGGTCGTCCATGACGTGGCCGGCCAGCGACCGGGGCGTCGCGGGCCAGGTCCGTGGGCGGTGGCGACTCACCGCCGGATCACTCCCACTCGATGGTGGCCGGCGGCTTGGAGGTGACGTCGAGGACCACGCGGGTGACCTCGGGGACCGAGTTGGTGATCCGGGTCGAGATCCGGGCCAGCACGTCGAAGGGGACGCGCGACCAGTCCGCCGTCATCGCGTCCTCGGAGGAGACGGGGCGCAGGACCACGGGCATGCCGTAGGTGCGTCCGTCACCCTGGACCCCCACGGAGTGGACGCCGGCGAGGAGCACCACCGGGCACTGCCAGATCTCGCGGTCCAGTCCGGCCGCACTCAGCTCCTCACGCGCGATGAGGTCCGCCGCACGCAGGATGTCGAGGCGCTCGCGGGTGACCTCGCCGATGATGCGGATGCCGAGGCCCGGGCCGGGGAACGGCTGGCGCCACACGATCTTCTCCGGCACGCCGAGCTCGAGGCCGATGGCGCGGACCTCGTCCTTGAACAGCGCGCGCAGGGGCTCCACGAGTTCGAAGTCGAGGTCCTCGGGCAGACCGCCGACATTGTGGTGGCTCTTGATGTTGGCCGCGCCCTCGCCGCCACCGGACTCCACGACATCGGGGTAGAGCGTCCCCTGGACGAGGAAGCGGACCTCCGCGCCCTCGCTGCCCGCCTCCGCGACGAGGGCGCGCTGGGCGTCCTCGAAGGAGCGGATGAACTCCCGTCCGATGATCTTGCGCTTGCCCTCGGGATCGGAGACTCCCGTCAGGGCCGTGAGGAAGCGCTCGGACTCGTCGACGGTGACGACCCTGATGCCCATGGTCGTCGCGTAGTCCTGCTCCACCTGCTCACGCTCCCCCGCGCGCAGGAGGCCGTGGTCGACGAACACGCAGGTGAGCTGGTCCCCCACGGCCCGGTGGACGAGGGCGGCGGCGACAGAGGAGTCGACCCCGCCGGACAGCCCGCAGATGACACGCGCATCGCCAACTTGGGCGCGGATGCGGGCGACCTGGTCGTCGATGATGGAGCCGGGCGTCCAGTCCGTGCCGATGCCGGCGCACTCGTGGAGGAAGGTCTCGAGCAGTAGTTGCCCGTACTCGGAGTGGTGGACCTCCGGGTGCCACTGCACCCCGTAGAGACCACGGGAGGCGCCCTCGAAGGCGGCGACGGGGGTCTGGTCGGTGGAGGCGGTGACCGTGAAGCCCTCGGGCGCCTGCTCGACGGCGTCGCCGTGGCTCATCCACACGGTCTGGACCGCAGGTCCACCGGCGAGCAGGCGGGAGTGGGCGCCCTCGTCGATGCGGACCTCGGTGTGCCCGTACTCGCGGGTGCCGGTGCGCCCGACGCGGCCGCCCAGCGCCTGGGCCATGATCTGGAACCCGTAGCAGATCCCGAGCACCGGGACGCCCGAGGAGAAGATGGCGGGGTCGATGCCGGGGGCGCCCTCCGCGTAGACGGAGGAGGGGCCGCCGGACAGGATGATGGCGGCGGGGTCCTTCGCCAGCATCTCCCCGACGGGCATCGTGTGCGGGACGATCTCGGAGTAGACGGAGGCCTCGCGGACGCGGCGCGCAATGAGCTGCGCGTACTGGGCTCCGAAGTCGACGACCAGGACAGGGCGGGGTGCAGGCGTGCTCACGCGCCCATGCTACCCGCGTGGGCACACGGACCCCGCTGTGCCCTGCGACACCGGACCGCGGGCGGGGTACCGGACCACGGGCGGGGCAGCGCACGTGGCGGACCGGCGGCGACAGGCCGCGGCGGTGCCCGC
>NZ_CCXH01000051.1 GCF_000820725.1 Actinomyces polynesiensis
CCCAACACGGGTGAGAATGGTGCCATGGGGGCGAAGGGGCGGCGCCAGGAGGCGCGCAGGAGCGCGCTGGCGGAGCTCGCGCTGCGCGGGAAGGACCGTCGGGCGCCGGACGGACGCAAACTCTCGCGCGCGGAGCGCGAGGGGATCCCCGTGATGGCCTCGATCAACCAGGAGGTCACCGGTGCGGCCCGGGCCGTGGCGGAGGCCGCCCACTGCCCCGACGTGGGGTGGCTGGTCGGCCAGTTCCTCAACCCCGTGGACCTCGCCCGCCGCAAGTCGCCCAAGCTGCCCGACCGCGAGCTCCTGCACCGCGCGGTCGCCTTCCTCGAGTCACGTCACGAGGGGACCCGGCGGCAGACGCCGAGGCGCAGGCTCGCCCTCGCCCTGGACACCTGGTACGACGCGATGCTGGGGAGGCGCCGCCACCGCGACTGGCGGCGCATCGAGGGCGTCCCCGTCTCCCTGGCCCAGTACCGGGACTGGCGTGACCGACTCGCCGCCATGGACCTGACAGTCATCCCCGACCTGGACATCCCCGCCGAGTTCGAGCGTGCCCTCACGATGGTGGAGGAGTGGGAGGAGCTCCTGGAGCGACGCGGGCACACGGGTGAGAAGTTCTCCCTGCGCGAGGAGGTGGTGCGCCTGCACAACTGGCCCGGGGACCAGTGGGACTCGGGGGACGACTACGCCTCGGCGCAGAAGCGCTTCCACCGACGTCTCCGGGCGGCGCGCAGGGCGGCGGTGGACCCGGTGAGGGACCGGATCATGCACCGCGCGCTGTACCTGCGCGAGGGTCTCCTGCTCAATCCGGTGGAGGACCTGGAGTGGTTCCTGGCGGTGTGCCAGTTCCGCTGGGAGGTTCCGGAGGCGCTCGACGTGCGACCGGAGTTGGCCTCCTGGCGTCTGCTGGACCGCGTCGGGCGTCTCGGGCGCAGCTACCGGACCCGGGCGTACGACGACCCGCCCCCGTGGATCGACGCCGAGGACCCGCGCGGGGTGCCCCCCGAACTGCTGACCGCGGTCGGGGCCCCGGGGTGATGATCGACCTGGACGAGGACGTCGTGACCGCCCTGCCACCGGGGTGCCGGGTCAGGAGGCTGGTGGTCAGCGCACGCGGTCCGCTCGGGCCCGACTGGAGCGTGTACTGGGTGGAGTCGGAGTGGGACGACGCACGCCCGATCCTCGACCTGGTCGAGTCCGCGAAGCTGCACCCCTCCGTCGTCTTCGTCTCCGACGGCGAGCCCTCGGACCTGGCGGACCTCGTGCGCCCGTTCCTGGACGTCGCCTTCGAGATCCCCACCAATCCCCTCACGGCCCACAGCCACATCCCCGGCGTGGTCCCACGCATCCCGGAGCACCCCGACGCCGGGCTGTCCTGACCTCCCGACGCTCCCGCGCTCACCGGCGCGGGACGAGCCTCCACGCCAGGGGCACCGCCACGGCCGCGACCAGCGTCTTCAGCGCGTCGCCGATGAGGAAGGGGATGACACCCATGGCCAGGCCCTCGCGCAGGCCGACCCCGAGGAAGGGCACCAGCCACGCCAGGCCCGACGCGTAGACGACCACGCCTCCCAGGAGCGTCGCCAGCGCCATACGGCCCACGGAGCGGTCCCATCCGTGCTCGGCCAGCTTTCCGACCAGCGCGGCGGCGAGCGCGTAGCCGATGACGTAGCCGAAGGAGGCGAACGCCCATCCCACCTTGCCGTCGGCGAAGACGGGGGCGCCGAGGACGCCCAGCAGGAGGTAGAGCCCGCTGGAGGCCACGGCCCGACGGGACCCCAGGGCAGCGCCGGTCAGCACCACACCGAGTGTGGCCAGCGAGATCGGTACGGGCGTGAACGGCAGGGGGATCGCGATGCGCCCGGCGAGGACCAGGAGGCCCGTCGCCGCCAGGACGAGGGCCAGGTCGCGGCTGCGGGTGCCGGGGACCAGGTCGGCGAGGACCCGGACGGGACGGGCGGTGCGCGGCGTCCCGACTCCTGTGGTGACGGTGGTGGTGGACATGGGATCTCCTCATCATCGGTGGGTGGCTCGTGGATCGGCGCCCACCTGACGGCGTGCACTGGACGGTGGTGACCGGGCACCGCACACCGGTCGGCACCCACTGAACACCGTTCACGTGAACACTGTTCAGGTGAACGGTGTTCACTATAGTGGTGGTGTGAGTCCTGTCCACCCCCGTCCCGCTCCGCGGAGTCGGCGATCCGCCTCGGACGTGCTCGACGCGGCCCTGGACCTGCTCGACCGGGGCGGCCTCCCCGCCCTGTCCATGCGGGGCATCGCCCAGGAGCTCGGCCTCCAACCGTCGGCCCTCTACTGGCACTTCCCCGACAAGCAGACCCTCCTGGCCGCACTCTCCCGCCGGGTCCTGCTCCCTGCCGCCACCGGCACCGCCGGCGCCCCCGACGCCGACGAGGGCGATGACCCCACCGGGTCGCCCTCGTCGATCCCGTGGGAGGACGCGGTCCGGGCGGCCGCGTCGCGCCTGCGGGAGGCGCTGACCGCCCACCGCGACGGGGCCGAGCTCGTCTCCAGCTCCCTCGCCCTGGGGCTCGTCGAACTCCCCCTCGGGGACTCCCTGCGGGAACCCCTGCGTGCGGCCGGGGCGTCGGCGCGCAGCACCGCGGTCGTGGCGGAGACCCTGGGACACTTCGTCATCGGGCACACCTTCCACGAGCAGCAGCGCACCACGGCCCGTGAGGCGGGTGTCTCCGCCGAGCCCCCGGTGGAGGACGAGGGCGCACCCCGCGACTCCTTCGCGGCCGGGGTGGACCTGCTCGTGGCCGGTGCCGCGGTCCTCATCAGCATGGACAGGGGCTGAGGGTGGGGTCGGGACGGGGACCTGGTCCCGGTCCGGGACCCGGACCGCGGCGGCGCGGGCGGCCCGATGACCTCGACCGTGTCTGTGTGGGCCTGCTGGTCGCCTGGACCGTGCACGACCTGGAGGAGCTGGCGACGATGCCGCGCGAATCCCGGCGGACCCTGGACCGGCTGCCGCAGTGGGTGCCCCTGCCCGAGGACCTCCGTGTGCGTGGGTTGTCGCGTCGCGAGGTCGCGCTCGCCATCGGGTGCGTGGGCAGTGTCATGGCGGGCGCCAGCCTGGCGGGGTTGCGCACACGAGGGCGCTCCCCTCTCTTCCGGGGTGCCGTACTGGCCTTCGGTCTGCACGGTGTGGGTCACCTGGCGGCATCGCTCGGGGCGCGTGGGTACACCACCGGGGCCGCAACCGTGCCCGTGGTGGTGCTCCCCTACTGGCTCCACGCCCGTCGGGTGTTGGACAGGTATGGGCTCTCCGAGGCCGACCATCCGGCGGTCGCGGTCGCCCTCGCGGGCGTGCCCCTGACCGTGGCAGCCCACGTGCTCAGCTGTGCCCTCCTGGGGAGGGGGGCGGTGGGGGGTGCGCCGGCACCCGGTGCCGAGTCACGCGCCTGACCCGGCACCGGGCACGACTCCGTCCCCACCCGCCCGGAGGGACCCCCGGCACCGGCGGTTCCCCACGCCGGGACCGGGAGTTCCACCACCGGGGCCAGGACGGACCTCGACCCCGGAACTGAGCGGACCTCGCGCACGGAACTGAGCGAACCTCGGCGGGAGGGGTCAGTCCTTCTGCCAGGACTCCCACAGGGAGGCGTACTCCCCGCCCGCCGACACCAGCTGCTCGTGCGGTCCCAGTTCCACGATGTTGCCGTCCATCATGACCGCCACGCGGTCCGCGTCGTGGGCCGTGTAGAGGCGGTGCGCGATGGCGACGACCGTGCGCCCCTGGAGGACCTTGGACAACGAGCGCTCCAGGGAACGCGCCGCGGTCGGGTCCATCAGTGACGTCGCCTCGTCCAGGACCAGCGTGTGCGGGTCCATGAGGACGATGCGGGCCAGCGCCAGCTGCTGGGCCTGGGCGGGGCTCAGGGTCAGGCCACCCGCGCCCACCCGCGTGTCCAGCCCCTCCTCCAGGCGGTCCACCCACTCATCGGCCTCGACGGCCGCGAGCGCGGAGTGGACCTGCGCATCGGTGGCGTCCGAGCGCGCCAGGCGCAGGTTGTCGGCGATGGTGCCCACGAAGACGTGGTGCTCCTGGGTGACCAGGACGACCTGGCCCTGCAGGACGTCCTCCTCCAGGTCGACCAGCTCCACACCTCCCACTGCCACCGACCCGGAGGTCGGGGGGTGGATGCCGGCGAGCATGCGCCCGAAGGTGGACTTGCCGGCGCCCGAGGGCCCCACCATGGCCAGGGTCTCCCCGGGACGCAGGTCCAGGTCGACACCGTGGAGGACGTCCTCACCGGCCCGGTACGCGTAGTGGACGTCGTGGGCGCTGATGTGGCGGTCGTGGGGCAGCTCGCCGCTGGCCTCACGGTCCGGCTCCACCAGGTCGACGCCGAAGATGCGCGACAGGGAGGCCTGGGTGTACTGGATCTGGTCGATCCAGAACGTCGCCTCCCACACGGGTCCGCGCAGCTGGTAGGCGTACAGCGCGGCAGTGGTGACCTGCCCCAGCGTCACGGCGCCTGCGGGAACGGCCCACGCCCCGACCAGGACCATCCCGAGCACGGGCATCAGCGAGACGAAGCCCAGGCCTGCGATGAGGAAGACGCGCATCCACGCGGCGTAGCGCTCCAGACGCCACACCTCACCCACGGCCGTGTCCAGGCGCGTGATGCGCTGGGGGACGAGGCGGGCGGCATCCACCGTCTCCGCCTGTTCGATCGTCTCGTTGACCGTGCCGGACAGTCCCGCCCAGGACGCGGCACTCGCCCGGTAGGCGGGGATCGTGCGCGGCAGGTACCACTTCATGAGCACCCACACCGCGGGCACCTCCAGCAGGAGCACCAGGGAGAGCAGGGGCGAGGTCGCCACCGCGGCCACGACGGTGACGACGATCGTGGTCCCCAGTACCAGCATCGAGGAGATGCCCTGGCGCACGGTGAACTGCACGCGGTCGATGTCGTGCGTGGTGCGCCCCACCAGGTCACCGGTCCCCGCGCTCTCCACGGTGGACAGTGGCAGGTGGGTGACGGTGCGGACCAGGTCCTCGCGCAGCTTCGCGAAGACCTTCTCCCCCAGCACACGGGCTCGGTACTCGGCGAAGTAGCTGAGCACCGCACCCACCACCACGGCCCCGACGGCCGCGAGCATCACGGTGCGCACCCAGTTCAGGCTGGTGCCCTGCTGGATGCGGTCCACCGCGTGGCCCATGGCCCAGGGCAGGGCGATCGCGGCGAGCGCGGACCCCAGTTGGAGGACCAGGACGATGACGATCTCACTGCGGTAGGCAGCCAGCAGCCCACCCACGCGGTGGCGCACCACGGCGCCGTCTGCGATCGGCAGCTTCATTCCTGCTCACCTGCTTCCCTGTTGACCACGGCCCGGTACTCCAGTGCCGGACCGTCACCCTGCTCCGCTGCGCGGCGCAGCGAGTCGTGCGTACCCCGGGTGATCTCCGTCCCCTCGGGGGAGACGAGGACGACCTCGTCGCAGTGCTCCAGGACCAGGGTCGAGGCGGAGACGACCACGGTCGTGCGTCCCCGGCGCTCCTGGGCCAGGCGCTGGGCGATGCGTGCCTCCGTGTGGGAGTCCACCGCGGAGGTGGGCTCCACGAGCACCAGCACGGATGCCTCGGAGTGCACGGCGCGTGCCAGTGCCACGCGCTGGCGCTGGCCCCCGGAGAGGTTGCGCCCCTTCTCCGCCAGCTCCCCGTCGAGTCCCCCCTGCAGGGAGGAGACGACGTCGTGGGCATCGGCCACGTGCAGGGCCCGGCGGACCTGTGGGTCGTCAGCGCCGTGCTCGGGCCGGAAGAGGATGCCCTCACGACGCGTGGAGGCCTCGATGACCTCGCGGTGGATCAGTTCGGTGACGCCGCGGGCACGCCGCGGTGCGGCATCGGGGCCCTCCACCTCCTCGCGCAGCGAGCCGGCGAAGAGCTGGGCCTCCGCCTCGGAGAGGAAGACGGCGCGACGGACCTCGTCCACGGGCACCCCTCGCAGGTCGGTGCCGTCGGCGTCGACCTCCAGCGTGGGGTCCTCCGTGTCCTCGACCCGTCCCAGACGCCGCGCGATGGCCGCCGTCACGTCCGGGTCCTGGCTGACCAGGGCCGTCATGCGGTGGGGGTGGATGGCGACACCACTGCGGTGGTCGAACAGGGTCGCCTCCGGCCAGTCGGGGTGGCCGCCCTCGTCCGCCCGGTCTGCGCGACCGGGGTCCCCGGGCACGTGGGAGTCGTCGACCAGCGGCTCGATGCCGAGGACGCGGGTCATCTTCTTCACGCCCACCCAGGCACGGGTGTACTGCTGGATCGAGTTCGACGCCACGGAGATCGGGTTGCGCAGGAAGGACGTGTACCCGAAGAAGGCGACCAACTGGCCCACCGTGATGCGCCCGTCGAAGGTGAGCAGCGCGCCGTAGCCGACCACCAGCGCCGTGAAGACCAGGGGCGCGGAGGAGCGCAGCATGGACAGCATCGCAGAGCTCGAGGCCACGCGGATCCCGGCGTCACGCACCCGCGCGGACTGGGCGACGTAGTTCGCGTTGTAGACGTCCTCCCCGCCGATACCGCGCAGGACCCGCAGGCCCGCCACCGCGTCGGTGGAGATGGTGGTGAGCTTGCCCTGTTCCTCGCGTGCCACCGCCTGCTTGGCCTGGAGGGGCCTGATGAGCAGCGTCATCAGGGCGATGACGATCGGCAGCCCGATGAGGACCAGCAGTCCCAGTGGCACCGAGACGCGCAGCATGATGACCGCGACGACCGCCGTGGAGACGATGGCGGCGACGATCTCGGGGAACCACGCGAACGCGCCCCCGACGTAGTCCGCGTCGGTCATCAGGACGGTGACGACGTCACCGGCCGGCATCTCCTTCTTCACCGCGCGTCCTGAGTGGGCCACGCGGTGACCGACATTGCGCGCCGCACCCATGGCGGAACCCATCCACAGGCCGATCTCGGTCATCTGGTTGATGCCGTTCGTGATCGCCATGACCGCGACCATCGCGAGGAACACGAGCGAGGGGGCCAGCAGGTGCCTCCCGAAGCCGAGGTCGAGGCCGGCATCGAGCAGGTTGCCCATGGCCCACGGGATCAGCGCGGAGGTCACGTAGTTGACGGTGGTGAGGAGAACCGCGAGCAGCAGCACCGGCCACACGCCGCGCACCAGTGCCCACAGGAAGGGCCCGTTGGCGGCCGGGAGGGGCGCTGCGGGACCCTGGGGGGCGCGCCAGGGGCCCCACCAGTGCCGGGGGGTGAGCCCGAGGGCGGGCAGGTCGGTCCCGACCTCGTCCGCACGCTGGCGGAGGAAGTCACGGACCTCGGGATCAGGGACGGCGGTGGACGCGGACGCGCCGGCGCGTCGACGCAGGAAGGACATGGAACCTCACTGGATGAAGGACAGACAGGATGGTGTGGGGGTGGTCTCGACCCGGATACGGGGAGACGCTCACCTGGCGGGGTGCACGACAGTGGTCCCCGTAGGTCGGGAATACTCAGCACTCACGATCTGGAACATGTCGGCACCCCCTTCATCAGCGCAGTCCGAACATGGTCGTGACCCTACCAGCGTGCGCGCAGAGGACTCAAGTCGGCGCACGGGATCCTGGCGCATAGGATCCTGCCATGGCGCGAATCCTCGTGACCGGCATGTCGGGGGCCGGCAAGTCGACGCTCCTGGCGGAGCTCGCCCGCCGCGGGCGCTGCACCGTCGACACGGACCATGACGACTGGACGCTGCCCGACGGCCTCTGGGACGAGGCGCGGATGGGTGAGCTCCTCACTCACCACGACGATCTCGTCGTCTCGGGGACGGTCGAGAACCAGGGCCGCTTCTACCCGAGGTTCGACCATGTGGTGCTGCTGAGTGCACCCCTCGACGTCCTGCTGGAGCGCGTCGCGACACGCACGGGCAATCCCTACGGACGCGCACCGCATGAACGCGCGGAGATCCGCCGCCACACCGCGGAGGTCGAGCCCCTGCTGCGTCGGGGCGCGGACGTCGAGCTGGACGGGTGCCGTCCCGTCACCGAGTTGGCCGACAGCATCGAGGGGCTGGACTGAGTCGGGAGTGGAGTCGGCGGGGACGCGCAGAACATGGCCCCGACCCCAGCCGGGAGCCACCCAGGATCAGAGAACCTGTCCTGCGGGGGAACACACAGGAGATCTGCCCGGCCGCACAGTCAGTCGGTGGGCCGACGTCTCATCCGCTTGACGTCGGCGCGGCGCTTCTTCGCTCCGAGCCGACGTTCCTTCGATCCTCGTGTCGGTCTGGTCGCACGCCTCTTGCGGGGAGGTGGAGCCAAGGCCTGGGCGAGGAGGTCCGCGAGCCGGGCGCGCGCGGCCTCCCTGTTGTGCAGCTGGGCGCGGTGCTCGGAGGCCACCACGGTGACCACGCCGTGCACCAGCCGGGTATCGAGGCGCTCCAGGAGGCGCGCGCGCTGCGACTCGCTGAGGACCTGGGAGGACGCGATGTCCCAGATGAGTTCCACGCGGGAGTCGGTGGTGTTGACCCCCTGGCCGCCGGGGCCCGAGGAGCGGGAGAACCGCCACGACAGTTCCGCAGCGGGCACGGTCAGTGCGGCGGTGACCCGCAGGTCGGCGGTGGGGGCGTCGGACATGGGTCCATCATGCCCGAGTGGTGCTGGCGGTTCCCGGAGCCGGATGCTCCTGGCGCTACGCGTCACCCCCGTGAGCACGCACGTGCTGCGACACGTGCGAGAGTGCGAGGGCGAGACACAGGGCCCCGACCAGCAGGGTCGCGCCGATCGAGTGCGCTCCCGCCAGGGGGAACTGCCACCAGCTCTCCGGCCCTCCCGCCGCGAGACTGATGAAGAGGAAGAGGACGGGCGCAACGGCACCCACCCGGCGCCCGGCGATGCGGGAGGCGAGGACCCCCAGAGCTCCGAGTCCGACCAGGGTCCTGGCCGTCTCCAGACCCACGCCCCCGACCAGCGGGATCATCAGGGCCCCCACTGCGGCCGCGATCGCCGCGATGAGTGCGAACGCCGTGAGGTCGTAGCGCCACATGCGGCGCACGGCCGTCACCTCCTGTTGCGCGGTCGCCCCCATGCGGATGGCCATCACCTCGACCAGGGGCAGTGGCCCGAGTGCGGCGATCGGCAGGTTCGCCCCGATGGGAGACAGTCCCGGTACCTGCACGCGCGCGGAGCGGACGACGAGGACCAGGAGGAAGCAGCCGGTCAGCAGGACCAGCTGCAGCCACATTCCTCGGGTGCGCCACCACCACAAATGGGTCACGGCGCGCCGGACACCGTGGCCGAAGCAGAGCATGCCGCCTGCATGCGTGTGATCGCAGTGGCGACCCACGTGGCCTGCTGGTCGGTCGGGAGGCCAGCCAGGGCGCGGGCAGCGGCCGACACGGTGGGGTCCTCTCCCGTCGGCTCGGTGGGGAGCCCGACTGCGGTCGCCAGCCAGTCGATGGCCGCGAAGTGGTCCGGCCACGCATCCTGGACCTCGGGGCTGTCGCAGTCCTGGAGCAGACCCTCCCCACCCAGGTGTTCGCCAGACCGGACACGGCCGAGTTGAGGGCGAGGTCCCTGTCCTCCGTCGCCCCGGCGGATGCGACGATCCTCCAGGGGGTCCCGTCACGGGAGGACTCGGAGGCCGTGCCCGGTACCCGGTAGCCCACCGCAGCGAGCCGGCTCCTGGCGGTCAGAACCGCCTCCTGCATGGCGGGGAGGTTCTGTGCGTGCTCCGGCCACACGCACACCCTGACCTCGCTGTCCGTCGAGCACACAGTTGCGCCCGTCCGGGCGACCACCGGGTAGTTCCCGTAGTCCCGGACCATCGCGACAGCAACTCCCAGACCCACCCCCGCACACAGCACCCCTGTGACGAGGGCGTCCACCGCCACCACGGTCGGGGCCCGATGCCACAGGGCGATCCGGGACGCGGCGAGGGTGACGGCCCAAGCTCCCAGACCCACAGCGACCAGGCCCGGAGCCAGCGCCGCTGGCAGGGTGACCTGTGAACCTGCGTCGCAGCACCCGCCCTCGTACCCGTTGAGGTGTCGCAGCCAGAAGGGCTGGAAGGACTGGGGCATCGCGAACCAGCACCACGTGCCGATCAGGACGACCGGCGGTGCGAGTCGGGCCGGAAGGACCAGCGACAGAGCACCCCCGACCAGGACGGAGGCGGCGACGATGAGCGGTGCCACTGCCAGGATCACGAGGTCGACCCCGGTGGGTCCCCCGACTGCCCGGGGAAGGACGAGGACCCAGGACAGGGCCAGACCGAGCAGACCACTGACCAACGCCGGCACGAGGCTGCGGCCCATGATCGCGGTGGCAGGGCGCGTGGAGGGATGTCGGAGCACGCCTGCCACCCGCAGCGTCGCGATGTCCCATGCGGCGATCGCCGCAGCCAGCGGGCACACCAGCCAGATCGTCGAGTTGGCGGTCTCGGCAACCGAGTTCCAGTAGCCCTCAGCGGCGGCGCGCAGCGTCTGGGGCTGGACCAGGACATCCAGGATGACCATGAGGAGGATGAGAGGGCCACCCACCAGGGCCATGCTCCTGCGCTCCGGCCCCCACCACCTCGCCCTGATCCTGCTCACGATCCCTCCAGGAGACGCGTGAAGGCCACGTCACCGCGCTCGCCCTGTCCTCCTGTGGGCGGAGCCAGGTCGACGAACGCCTCCGTACTGCCCTGCCACAGCACCGCGCCCCGGTGCAGCACGACCACATGGTCGAAGGCCCCTCCGATCACGTCCGCAGTGACGTGGGTGGACACCACCAGATTGACCTCATCGCGCAGTTCCCGGAAGAGGTCGCGGACCGAGGACCTCTGGAGCGGGTCGAGACCCGCCGCAGGCTCGTCGAGCAGCAGCCAGTCGGAGCCGTGGATGAGGGCCTGGGCAATCCCGAGTCTGCGCAGTTGCCCACCGGACAGCTCGGACGCCCTGGTCCCCTCCTGCTCCTGGAGGGACACCCTGCCCAGGGCGCGCGGGGCATCCTCCCACGCCTGCGTCCTGTCCATCCCTGCCAGCCATCCGGCATGGGCCACCGACTCACGCGCACTGAACCGCCCGATCGGGCGGATCACCTGCGGCATCCAACCGACCCGACATCGGTACGCTGCCATCGTGTGACCGTGGGCACGATCGCCACCCACGGACACCACGCCCGACTGTGGTACCAGCAGGGTCGCAGCGACACCCATGAGCGTCGACTTCCCCGCGCCGTTCACGCCGAGCAGCGCCGTGGACCCGCACGGGAACCCGACAGACAGATCCGCCAGGACACGGAGCCCGCGGCGTCGGTAGGAGAACGAGACCTTTGACAGCACCAGGTCATCGCCGACGCTGCGTCCTGTCCCGGCTGCCCCGGTGGTCGGGGCGCTCACCACGTCATCCTCACAGTGCCGACACCCATCTGCTGTGACCCTTCGGAGCCTCTGGTGCCTTCGTGGATACGAACCTCACTCCCCGAGGAGAAGCTGGATGTTTCTCCAGAGCTGAGGACCGGCCCGCGAGCGCCACTCCTTGATGTCAGGGGTGGGCCCGTGTCGATCGACTCCAGCCGAGGAGTATGACCGCCAATCCGGCTGTCAGGGAGGCAAGGGTCAAGATCGACGCCGGAATGGCCGTGATCGGTGCGTCGATCCAGCTCCACGTCCCCGAGCCCGGATATCCGATCGCAGCAAGGTGGGCGATCACGCTCAGCGATGGCAGCACCCAGCACCATTGACCTCCGAACATGACGGTACTCATGAGCGCCAAGCCGTACCAGAAGACGAAGGCACGGGCCTGCATGGCTGCGGTGCCGGTGCAGAGGAGGAGGCCGACCAGAAGTCCCACGCCCGTGCCGAGCAATCCCAACACTGCAACGTGCCACAGACGCGCCGGGCGCAGCGCACCGGTGTCGCTGCGATCAAGGTCGCCCGTGGGCGACGCGAGTGACCCAGCTGCGACGCTGGCACCCACCGGGAGCAGGAGGAGTGGAAGCGGAACGTTCGAGATGCTGGTGAAGGTCGGAGCGATCAGGCTCTGATTCTGGAGAGCGGCGGCGCCGCACACACAGACCACCAGGACGAACATCGCCAGCGGAAGCCGCCGTCCTTTCGCGTAGAGCCACAGGCGTGAACCCGTCACCGTGTGCACCAAGCGTCCGTCGTCTGCCTCAGACGATCCATTCGAGGAGCGAGCCATGCACTCTGATCCGCCACATCCGCTTCGACGAGGTCTTCGAGACTGGACCAGTCCGTGGTGGATGTGTCATTGATGTCCGCGGGCCGAGGTGCCCCGTGAAGTCGCAGTGCGATCCAGGCTGACACCTCGAAGTAGTCAACATGGAACTGATCGACCTGTGCACCGCTCTCGGGAATGTCGCAGGTCTCACTGAGGGGATAGGTCTCCCCCATGATGTGATCGGCGACTCCTTCTGCGAACGTCCACTCCCCACTGCCCACCAAGGTGAACGTGTCATCGTCACTCAGACCGACCTCGGAAGTGCGCCCGGCCACGACGAATCCGAAAGGGGCGACATCCGTTGTCGCGCGCATCAGGACGTTCGACATCATTGGAAGATAGGCACTGTCCTGGGGCCAGACACATGCGGTGATGGCGCTGCCTGCACAGGCCGAACTGCTCGGCGCTGACCGTTCACGCGTCAGTGAAGGGGAGGCGGCCGTCGCAACGACGCTCACCACGACAATGCACGTGCAGGCCGACGCCGTCAGTGCACGTCCGGCGCCGCCCGGCCAATGGCGGACGTCCTTTCCGAGCCGGACCCGTCCCCACATCCAAGGAACTGCGACCGCGAGAACGCCCAGAGCGAGCAATTCAAGGACCACGGCACCCAATGCGATCCAGTTGATCTCGAGGTACGAGGGCGCTCCCGCCACCACCCGGTCCAGTCCCCCGGAACCGTAGCCATTGCCATACGGAATGCCGAATCGAAACAGGCACACCATGGCTGCAGCGATGGGAGCGAACCAGAGTGGACCACCCATCGAGCCCAACAGCTGTCCGACACCGACGCACCACCACAAGCCGAGAACGGCCAGCAGTACGTATCCGAGATCCACGAACCCAGGAGCCGAGGAGCCGACCATGACTGCACCGGCAGTCAGGACACCGAACACCACAGGCACCAGCGCCCACAGCGCCCCTGCGACCATCTGCGTCAGCGCGACGGCCCATGAAGGGCGTGTTCCCGCGTCCACCACTTCTCCCACGCCTTGGCGGGCGATCGCCCCGACCCTGGCTGCCTGTGCTCCCGCCAGGATCGGACCCACGTAGAAGACGGGCGTGTCGATCGCTGCCGACGCACGCTGCCAGACCTGGCTCCAGTCGGCACGGTTGACGAGCATGAACGCAACCAACACGCCCGCCAGGAGGACCGACACCCATCGGAGCGGAGTGCGTCGCGCCTCAATGAGCACACCCCTCATGCGATTCGCTCCGTATGGGCCTGTGCATCAGCCAAGACGCTCATGTAGCCACGCTCCAACTCGGAGTCCCCCGGAGAACTCGTCGAGCCGTGAGCTGCCAGGTCTCGCGGCGTCCCCTCGAAGCAGACACGCCCCGATTCCATGATGAACAGCGCACTCGCGATTGCTGCAGCGTCCTCCACCAGATGAGTGCTCAGCACCACCGCCACGTTCTCAAGACTTCGGAGAATTCTCCGGAACTCCAGACGCTGCGCCGGGTCAAGACCGACCGTCGGCTCGTCGAGCAACAGGATGTCGGGATCACCGACGAGGGCGCACGCCAGACCGACTCGTTGGATCATGCCACCTGAAAGCACCTTCATGCGCCGATCTGCCATGTCGGCCAGGCCGACCCGGTCCAGGCACTCCTTACTGGCGCGCCGTTCAGCTCCGGCATCCACACCGCGAAGCCATGCACTGTAGCGGACCATGTCCAGGGCCGTGTAGGACGCGACGACTGGCACCCTCTGGGGTAGCAGACCGATGTGCCGTCGAGAATCTCGTGCAACTCTCTCCGAGTCAACACTGGTGCCCCTGACGTGCACCTGACCCGAGCGCGGCGCCAACACAGTTGCCATGATCGACAGCAAGGTTGTCTTGCCTGCCCCGTTCGGTCCGAGAAGCGCAAGGACTCCTGCTCCGACGGTCACATTGATGTCGCTGAGCACTTCACGAGAACCATAGCGATGCGACACGTTCTTGAGGTCGACGAATGGAATCTGCTCAAGTCGATTCCCGTCTGAGTTCAACGCAGAGCCCCCCAGTTCTTCGAGATGAAAGCTGACTCGCCGATGCACTCTCCGGCACCCCCGAGCGTAGGAGCATCCTCCGCCGAGGAGAAGCTGGATGTTTCTCCAGTACTGAGGAGCGATCCGCCGACTCGCCGCACCCACCGCCCGAAAGCACATGTTCCACACATGTCTCGGTCGTCCACGGTCATGGCCTCGGCACCGGACGGTACTCTCGCTCGACATGTCTCCTGCCAAGCACACTCCCGCGGCTTCCCCCGAGCGGCGTCACCCCGTGTGCCGCACCGGGCCCGCTCCGATGGCCAGCGCCCGGACGGCCACCTCCGCGCGTGACTGGCAGCCGGTGCGCCGGAGGATGTCCGAGACGTAGGCTTGGGCGGTCTTCTCGCGCAGGCCCAGGGTCTTCGCGATGGTGCGATTGGACGCCGCGCGGGTGAGCAGACCCAGCACCTCCCGGAGTTGCGTGGGCAGTGCGTCGATGGCGGCGACGAACTCCGGGTCCTCCTCGCGTTGGATGACCCGTGAACGGTAGGACTCCGCGAGCATGGCCGTGGGGCGAGGACCCATGACGGTCTCACCGGCCACTGCCGCGTGCAGCAGGCGGGCGAGGCTGGCGATGGGGAGGTCCTTGGTGAGGAACCCGTTCGCCCCTGCCGCCAACGCCCGATCCAGGAAGTCGTCCTGGGCGAAGGAGGTGAGCATGACGACCGTGACGTCGGGGTGGCGTGCCACGATCCTGCGTGTGGTGTCGATGCCGTCGAGGACGGGCATGTCGACGTCGAGCAGCGCGACGTCCACGCAGCGCTCCCCCAGCACACCCAGTGCCGCGGCGCCATCCGGGACGGAGTCGACCAGGTCGATGTCCTCCCGGCTCCCCAGCAGCGAGGCGAGCGACTCCCGCAGCGCCGGATCGTCATCTGCCAGCAGCAACCTCAGCGGGTCCATGCGCGACGACACCTCCCTCCGCCTCAGAGGTCTCTCGCCCGGTGGGCTCCTGCACCATCGGACGTCCGGGCAGCTCCACCGTGAGCAGCCACGTGCCACCGGCGCAGCCGTAGCGTGCGGTCCCACCCTCCCGGGCAGCCCTCTCCGCCAGGGAGACCAGGCCGAAGCCACCGGACAGTGCCCCGTCCGCATCGCATGCTGCCGGGTCGACGTCATTGGCCATCGCCAGGGTGATCCCACCTCCGGGCAGTGTCTCCACCGTGAGGTTCACCGTCGATCCGGAGGGCGCGTACTTGAGGACGTTGGTGGCCCCTTCACGCAGGGCGAGGGCGAGGACGGAGCGCTGTCCGGACGTGCACGCGACATCGACGCCATCGGCCACGTCGGCATTCACCGTGATGTGGCGACCCGCGAGCATGGTCCGGCACTTCCCGAGGACCTCGGCCAGGGGATCCTGGGGATCGTTGCGCGTGACTCCGGCCTCATCCATGAGCACGCGCAGGTGCCACATGGCCTCCCGCGCCGTGTCGCCCAGGGCTTCCAGCTCCGCGGCGGTATCGGGCTCCTGCGTGTGTTGGGCGATGGACTGGCTGGCGACGATGACCCTGACCAGGTCCGAGGCCACCGTGTCGTGGAGGGTGGCAGCGAGCTTGTGACGCACCGAGGTCTCGGCCTCCGACGCAGCCCGCTGCCTCTGCTCCTCCAACGCCTCGACGCGCACGTGGTTCCACCGCAACCCGGCGCCCGCAAGGATTGCGAAGCCCACGCCGAGGATCAGGCCGAGGAAGTCACCTGTCGGGGCATCGGACTGGAAGATCTCTGCGCCTTCAAGGGCGACGAGCATGATCGCTGCGGCGATGTACCAACGACGGGAGATCCAATCGGCGGCAACCACATAGATGCCGATGAACGGAACCGAGACGACGACGATCTCTGGGGGGAGCAAGATGCCTGTGAAGATGATGAGTGCGAAGATCGCCCCTCCCACCGCAGGGAACCACCCGACCAAGGCGAGCGCCACGCAGCTGAGGACTGTCCAGACCCAGTTCCCGACCACGCCCGAGGAGAGTGCGCCGGAGAGAACTTGCAGGACAAGAACGACACCGGCACACACGACGATCGCCGTTCGCCGCGCGAGTCCCACGTCTACAGGACGTTGGTGGAACGCATCCGCATGCTTCATCTCACTTGC
>NZ_CCXH01000052.1 GCF_000820725.1 Actinomyces polynesiensis
TTACGAGATGCCTGTGAAGATGATGAGTGCGAAGATCGCCCCTCCCACCGCGGGGAACCACCCGACCAAGGCGAGCGCCACGCAGCTGAGGACTGTCCAGACCCAGTTCCCGACCACGCCCGAGGAGAGTGCGCCGGAGAGAACTTGCAGGACAAGAACGACACCGGCACACACGACGATCGCCGTTCGCCGCGCGAGTCCCACGTCTACAGGACGTTGGTGGAACGCATCCGCATGCTTCATCTCACTTGCATCCCGGCCAAGAGGGGAAGGCCTTGCAGTACCAAGGCTCTCCGGAGGCCACTTCGACTGCTACAGCTCCCGAAGTCGCCAGACCGGATCTGTCGGAAGAAGCAAGTGAGTCCGCATGTGCAACCAGAGGAGCCGAGACGCAGAGAACCATGACCAGCGAGTACACCAATGACGACTGCCATCCAACCCGCATCTTGACGTCCCCTGCCTGAATTGTTCTGCGCATAGCTCGACTCCCAATAACCCCCCGGTCCCCACCAAGGCCAGCCCTGAGATGAAGTATCTCATCGAAGACCGTCCCGAAGACATGGACAAACATCAGTGTTCACCTTGAACGCAAGTGAGCTGCATCCTCGAGGTGCCCGGTGACGAGGCGTGAATCCCGGAAGTGCACTCGTAAGGACGGGCGGGTCCCAAGTCATCTTGGACGACAACTCCGGCTCTGGCACCACGGTCTACAAGAACCTCGGCGTGACCATCATGGCTGTCCGCGCATGTGTCAACGTCAAGCTGGGTGTCGATACCTGCACCAGTTGGAAGTGAACAGCCCTTTCATTCGAAGCACGGAGGTAGTCATGGCGCGGAGGCCGACGAGGGCGGGGCACGGGCAGCAGCTTGACGGGGACAGCAGGACCCCCGGTCCGGGCCGGACCTCCGCGCCGGTGCTCGACGTGCGCGACGTGCGGGTGAGCTACGGGGCGCACACGGTCCTGGACGGGACGTCCGTGCAGGTGGCGGGCAGTGAGTCCGTGGCCGTCATGGGTCCCTCGGGTTCCGGGAAGAGCACACTGTTGTCCGTGCTCCTGGGGCTCCTGAAGCCCGACTCCGGCACCGTGATGGTCGCGGGCACACCCGTCCGCGCCGGCATGGGGAAGACGGTGTCCGCACTGCGGCGCGACGCCATCGGCATGGTGTTCCAGGCGGGTCACCTGCTCGATGAGCTCTCCCCGGTGGAGAACGTCATGCTGCCGGCCCTGGTCGCGGGCAGACCCCAGACTGAGGCGCGCGGTACCGCCGAGGACCTGCTGTCCTCCCTGGAGGTGGAGGGCACGGAGCGCCCCGTCACCCAGTTCTCCGGGGGTGAGCAGCAGCGGATTGCGATTGCGCGTGCCCTGGTCAACTCCCCTGCCCTGGTGGTCGCCGACGAGCCGACCGGTTCCCTGGACCCGGGAAACCGGGACCTGGTCATCGACTCGCTGTTCTCGCTGCCGCAGCGCTTCGGGTGCGCGGTGCTGGTGGTGACGCACGACCCGATCGTCGCCGACCACGCAGATCGGGTACTCGCTCTCCGCGACGGCTTGCTGGAGGTCGCCGATGCGCAGACCGCATGGACGGGAAGCGCACGATGAGGGGGCTCCGGGGAAGCCTGTGGCGCATAGGTGCGCACCTGCGCCACGCCGACCAGCATCGTTGGGGAGGACCCCGGGCCGTCGCCCAGTGTCTGGGGGCGCTCCTGGTGTGCATCGGCCTCGCCGCCATGGTGGTCGAGGCCGACTACACGGCGCTCCGCCAGGAACGCTCCGATGCGATCACTCCCGTCATCGCGCAGTCCGATGCTGACGCGCAGGTGTTGTACCGCTTCGGCGGTTTCGCCTCGATCGACAACCGTCCCGTCACTGTGGTCGTCATCGCGCCGGTGTCGGAGGACTCCCCCCTTCCTCCGGGAGTCGAGGCCTGGCCGGAGCCGGGTGAGGCCGTGGTCTCACCCGCATTGGCCGAGGATCTGGTCGGGGACCGGGCCGACCTGTTCGGCCCGGTCGCGGGGACCATCGGCCCTGAGGGCCTGGAGGTGCCCCGCGAGCGCCGCGTCTACATGCGACCCACCGAGGAGGCACTGGACGAGGCCTCCATGACCGGAGTCTCGGGCTTCGGCGGGGACAACCCCACGGGCAGCTTCTACGGGGAGGGCTATCTCAACGCGAGTCCACAGTCAGTGGTCCAGGCGCTCCTGGTGGGCACCCTGGTCCTGCCCGGGATGGTTGCCCTGGTCGTGGGATCGGGGATCAATGGGGAGGAACGCATCCGCCAGAGCAGGACGCTCATGGCGTTGGGCCTGCAGAGACGGCACCTCGCTGCGATCGATGCGGTGGAAGGCCTCTCTGCGGTCCTGGTGGGCACCGCGCTGGGCGCACTCCTGGTGGGGGCCGCCTGTCTGGTGGACGTCTCCGTTCCTGCGTTGGATGCGGCGTTCCCTGCGGCGGACACCCGCCACGCCGGGACATGGCTGGTGATTGCAGTACTGCCCGCCTTGCTGGTGTCCCTGGGGACGGTTGTCGGAGCACGCCTGGCCCAACGCCAGCTCGTGACCATGAGGGCTCATCCCCATCGGATGGGACGTCTGCATCTGCGTGCCTTGGCGTGTGCAGTGGCTGCCGTGATCACTGTCTGGGTGCCCTTGCAGAGCAGGGACGGATACGTTCGACTCCTCTCCTATCTGATCGGTGTCGGTGTAGTTGCCCTGACCATCCCCGCGTTGGTGTCGATGGTCGTCACTGCGATTGGTTCCCTGACCGCTCGCATGGGGCTCCGCATCGGCAGCACCGGAACCCTGGTGGGCGGTCGACAGCTCGAGCGCCTCGCACAGCGGTCCACGCGGTTGGCCATCGGCGTCTGTTTCGCCGTCCTGGCGGCCGGACAGGTCCAGCTGTTCTCCAGCGCCATGGGCACCGAGTACTACCAAGCCATCCGGCAGGCGTCCGTCTACGGCACCACGGTGCTCCAGGCCTCAGGGAGTGGAGTCCCGGAGAGTGCGATCCACTCGTTGCTGGACTCCCTGCCCGAGGGCGCTGACCCCGCCTGGATCACCTACTCCGAGCCTAGCGATCCCGCGGCTCCTGTTCGAGCCACACTGCACGCCACCTGTGACACGCTCACAGCGATTGACCTCTCGTGCGCCTCCGGTCAGACAGAGGTCAGTGCCATGACCTCCCTCGTCGCCCAGCAGCTGGGTGGCTACTCCTTGGACGGCTCGATCGACATCCAACCACTCTCCTCGGATACCCCGACCGATGTCGGTGACGACACCACCCAGATGTTCATCGTCTCCACCACCGGCGCAGACCTGGACGCTGAGTCCCTGCAACGCAGCGCGAACCGGGTGACACCCGGGCTCCAGCTCGACACCCCTCAGCAGGTCTGGGTTTCGGGTGGTTCGCTCTCTGCACTCCGTTCCAGCTGGACGATTGCACTGGGATCGCTGGGGCTGGTCGGCATCTTCGGGGCGCTGTGTGCCAGCGTCGTGGGCGACAGCGCTTCCACCGCCCGTGCGCTGGCCCCGGTCGGTGCCCTCACGGGCTCCTCAGGTCTGCCAGGGGGCGCCGCCACCTGGCGCACGGCCGTACCGCTCCTGGTCTCCGGCATCATTGCGATCATCGCCTACTACCTGCTTCCCACAGGTCTCCGTATCGGCAGCGGTGTGGTCGAAGGCGCCACCTACTTCGAGCCCAGCCGTGTGTACGTCCTCGTCGTGGTGGCGGTCACCGTGCTGGGTACCGCGCTCGCCTCCATGAGCGCACGACACAGTGCCAGGCGTACGACCCGGTCCTGGCGACCCTGAGGGCCGTGTGACCGCGGGAAGCTGACACACACCGCAACGTGCGCCAGGACCTCGCCCGACAGAGCCTCGCGTTGTCGGCAATGCCCTCGTACACGGACAACCGTTGGGGAGTGCAGGATCATTGACGCAGCTTCCGGGGGCCCGGACCCGCCCAGATCGACTAAGCCCGCGCCCCCCGGAACCGCTGTCTCAGTGCGCGAAGTGACGCGTGTGGGTGAGGTACATGGTGATCCCGGCAGCCTTCGCAGCGTCGATGGACTCCTGGTCGCGCACGGAGCCCCCGGGCTGGACCACGGCCCTCACACCGGCGTCGATGAGGACCTGGAGCCCGTCAGCGAAGGGGAAGAAGGCGTCCGAGGCCGCCACCGACCCGCGCGAACGATGCTCGGGACCCTCGGCCGCGACGTCTGCCGCGCGGGCCCCGCCCGCGGAATCGACATCTGCCGCGGCGTCCCCGGTCACGCGTCCACCCAGGGTATTCGCACGCTCGACGGCCAGCTTGCAGGAGTCCACGCGGTTGACCTGCCCCATGCCGACACCCACCGAGGCCCCGTCCTTGACCAGCAGGATGGCGTTGGAGCGCACGGCGCGCACGGTCCTCCAGGCGAAGGCCAGATCACCCAGCGTCGCGGCGTCCGCGGGCGCACCCGCGGCGAGCTCCCAGTTGGCGGGATCATCCCCGGGGGCATCGACGTCGTCGCGGCGCTGGACCAGCAGGCCCCCGCTGATCTGCTTGAACTCCGCACCCCCGCGGCGCGGAGGCACGACCTGCAGCACGCGCAGGTTCTTCTTGGCGCTGAGGACCTCCACCGCGCCCTCCTCGAAGTCCGGGGCGAGGACGACCTCAGTGAAGATCGGGACGATCTGCTCGGCCAGGGCCACCGTCACCGGGCGGTTCACGGCGATGACCCCGCCGAAGGCGGAGACCGGGTCGCAGGCATGGGCGCGGCGGTGGGCCTCCTCGACGGTGTCGGCCACCGCGATGCCGCAGGGGTTGGCGTGCTTGATGATCGCCACGCAGGGCTGGGCGTGGTCGTAGGCGGCGCGCAGGGCCGCATCGCCGTCGGTGTAGTTGTTGTAGCTCATGGCCTTGCCGTGCAGCTGGACGGCGTGGGCGATCCCGGGGGCCTGGGGGTGCTCGTGGTCGGCGTCCTCGTGCCCGTGGTCCCCGCACTCGCACGAGTCGCCCTCGTCGGTGCCCGGTCCCTCCTCCACGGGGGTGTCGAACTCCTGGTAGACGGCTGCTGCCTGGTGGGGGTTCTCGCCGTAGCGCAGGCTCTGGGTGCGCTCGAAGGCACCGACGACGACCTCGGGCAGGCGGTCGGCGTCCGGGACGGCTCCGGCCCCGCCCTCGTCGGCCCCGGCCTCCAGGAAGACCGCGCCCAGCGGGGTCCCCTCGACGGCCTCGTCCGCGGCCTCGGGCAGTTCGGCCGCGAGGTCCGCGCGCCCCGTCTGCCCGGCGAACCACTGGGCGATCTCCAGGTCATAGGTGGCGGTGTGGGCGAAGGCCTGGGCGGCGAGCTCGCGGCGCTCCTGGAGCGTGAAGCCGCCTCGTCCCAGCGCCGCGACCACCTGGGCGTAGTCCCTGGGATCGGTGACCACGGCGACGGAGGGATGGTTCTTCGCGGCCGCGCGCACCATGGAGGGCCCGCCGATGTCGATCTGCTCGACGCACTCGTCGAAGCTCGCACCCGAGGCGACGGTCTGCTCGAAGGGGTAGAGGTTGCACACGACCAGGTCGAAGGCGGCGATGCCGAGGTCGGCCAGCTGGGCGCGGTGGGTGGCCTTGCGCTGGTCGGCGAGGATACCGGCGTGAATCAGCGGGTGGAGCGTCTTGACGCGGCCCTCCAGGACTTCCGGGAAACCGGTGACGTCCTCGACGGGGGTGACGGGGATCCCCGCCTCGGCGATGCGGGCGGCCGTGGAGCCGGTGGAGACGATCTCCACGTCGTGGTCGTGGAGGGCCCGGGCGAGGTCGACCAGGCCGGTCTTGTCGTAGACGGAGACGAGGGCGCGCGTGAGCGGGCGGGCGTCGATGGGTTCGAGGTTGTCAAGGCGGACGGACGTCATTC
>NZ_CCXH01000053.1 GCF_000820725.1 Actinomyces polynesiensis
GGCCCGGGAGTCGGCGCGGTTCCCCGGGTGGACCGTGCTCGCCGCCTCCGGCGCGCTCGAGGCACCCGACCCAGCCGGCTCACCGGTGTCGGGATCGATGTCGAGAGCGGTGGTCGGGGTGTCGTCAGGGCCGTGTCCACGACCTGGCACACCGTGGGACGGCGTCCTGGCCGCGCCGCCCGTGCCCGGCGCAGCAGCCGTGCTCGGCGCAGCAGCGGCCCCCGTCGCGCTCCGGGCAGCCCTACGCTCGGCCAGGCGGGTGCGCAGCGCGGCAATCCGCTCACCGGTCCACGCCACCGTCCGGGGATGGACGAGGGCGGCCACGACCTGCGCCGTGACGACGACCTCCAGGACCACCATGCCCGCCGACCAGACGACCCGGGGCCCGAGCAGCGACATCCGGCCCTGCCCGAGTTGGAGCGTGGAGAGCGCGAACCAGGCCACCATCACCACCAGCACCCCTGCCGCGCAGGCGGCACCGGAGCGGGCCAGGGACGCCAGGTCCCGGGCGGGCCTGCGCCAGCGCAACCACAGCCCCAGCAGCACACCGACCCCGACCAGCACCACGGCCACCCGGTTGCCGGGCGCGGTCGCGGGCACGGCCCCCAGCAGTGGGATGGCGGGGATCGGGGCCACCGGAGCCGTGCCCGGGGCGTGCAGGGTGTCGGACCCCACCCAGAACCCGGGCCCCGCCAGCCAGGACAGCGCCCAGGCCATGGCGGTGGGTGCGAAGAGCGCCTGGGCGATGATGATGACGACGGTGTCGGTCGTGTCGGCGAGCAGCAGCTCGTGGATGCCCGTCACCTGCTCCCACGAGGCGTGGAGGGAGACACCCACGGCAACCGCCCCGATGAGGGCGAGGACACCGACCACGAGCCGCGCCTGCCTCAGGCCCTCCCACACCCAGGGCACCCGTGCCGCCCAACCGGGAGCGGTGTCCGTCTGGGAGACCACCGCCCACAGGGCGGCGAGTGCCGGAACCAGGAGCGCCCCGGGCAGGGCCGCGGGGACCCACACATGACCGGCGGTGGTCCCGAGCAGGACCAGTGCGGTGATGGCGAAGGTGGGGACGGCACTCCACTGCGCGGCGGCGGGATAACCCCGCCCACCGAGCAGCAGTACCCTCAGGACGACCAGCACGAGGAGGGTCAACAGGGTCGGGATCGCACGCAGGGTGGTCCCCCCGACGTGCACCGGCGCGCCCAGGGCCGCCCCCCACAGGTCACCCCCCACCGCGACGGCGTCCGACCAGGTCGCCTTCCCCAGCCAGGGGTTGCCGGACACGGAGAGGTAGCCGACCAGGGTGAGCACCATGAGGAGGCCCCAGCCGATCAGGGCCGCCTCGATGCCGGCCAGGCCGGAGCGGGCCCACCCGTCGGGCAGGGTGATGCGGACGGTCGGACGCTCGACGGTGGTGCGACTGCGGGGCGCAGTGCTGTCAGGCGTGGTTCCGACGGGCGCGGTGCCGGTGGGCACGGCGCCCTTCCCCGCCCCGGCCCGCCCCTGGGTGGTGGGTGCGGGACGCGGGGACGAGGGCGTGGTGTGTTCGGGGGTCTCGGTCATCATCCCCATGGTCGCCCGTGCCCGCCCGGACGGGTGGGAGGCAGCGCCGCCGGAGAGCGAAATCGTCCCGGGCCGCCCTCGTCGGCCGGAGGACGCACCCCCAGCCCCGCCGCGCGGATCAGCGCGAGGCCAGCACCTCCCGCGCGAGGACCGCCGTCTGGGAGGGGGTCCGTCCCACACGCACACCGACGGACTCCAGGGCCTCCGCCTTGGCGGCGGCCGTGCCCGCGGAGCCCGACACGATGGCGCCGGCATGGCCCATGGTCTTGCCCTCGGGAGCGGTGAACCCCGCGATGTAGGCGATGACGGGCTTGGACATGTTCTCGCTGATCCAGGCCGCCGCGCGTTCCTCGGCGTCGCCCCCGATCTCGCCGATCATGACGACCAGGTCGGTCTCCGGGTCGGCCTCGAAGGCCTCGAGCGCGTCGATGTGGGTGGTGCCCACCACCGGGTCCCCGCCGATGCCGATGCAGGTGGAGAAGCCGATGTCGCGCAGTTCGAACATCATCTGGTAGGTCAGCGTGCCCGACTTCGACACCAGCCCGATGCGCCCGGGCCCGGTGATGTCGGCGGGGGTGATCCCGACGTTCGACTCTCCGGGGGTGATGATGCCGGGGCAGTTCGGGCCGATCAGGCGGGTGCCGCGCTCGAGGGCGCGGGTGACGAACTGGACGGAGTCCGCCACCGGGGTGCCCTCGGTGATGACGACGACCGTCTCCATTCCGGCGTCGATGGCCTCCAGGACGGCGTCCTTGGCGAAGGCGGGGGGCACGAAGACCACCGACACGTCGGCGCCCGTGGCGGCGCGGGCATCGGCGACGGTGCCGAAGACCGGGACCTCGACGGGCCCGTCGGTCACCGCGGTGCCACCGGGGCCGTACCCGCGGACGTCGAAGGTGACGCTCTCCCCCGCCTTGCGGGGGTTCACGCCGCCGACCACGGTGGTGCCGGCGCCGAGCATGCGGGCGGTGTGCTTGCGGCCCTCGGACCCTGTCATGCCCTGGACGATCACGCGGGAGTCGCGTGAGAGGAAGATCGACATCTCTTGTTCTCCTGTCGGGATCTGGGCTCAGGCGCGGGCGGGCGCGTGGGAGGGGGCGGGACGCTCCTCGGCGGCCAGTTCGGCCGCCAGGCGCGCCGCGCCGTCCATGGTGTCGGACATGTGGACGAGGGGGTGGGCCGCGGCGGCGAGGATCTTGCGGCCCTCAGCGACCTTGTTGCCGTCCAGGCGAACGACGAGCGGCTTGTGGGCGCGTTCCCCCAGCTGGTCGAGGGCCCCGAGGATCCCGCGGGCGACCTCGTCGCAGGCGGTGATGCCCCCGAAGACGTTGACGAGGACGGAGCGCACCTGCTCGTCCCCGAGGATGACGTCGAGACCGCGGGCCATGACCTCCGCGGAGGCACCACCGCCGATGTCGAGGAAGTTCGCGGGACGCACCCGCAGCTCCTCCCCCGCCAGGGCGACGACGTCGAGGGTGGACATCACCAGGCCGGCACCGTTGCCGATGATCCCGACCTCCCCCTCCAGGCGCACGTAGTTGAGTCCGGCGGCCTTGGCGGCGGCCTCGCGCGGGTCCTCCGCGCTGATGTCGGCCAGGGCCGCGTGGTCGGGGTGACGGAAGGCGGCGTTGTCGTCCAGGGTCACCTTGCCGTCCAGGGCGATGACCCGCCCGTCCGGCGTGGACACCAGGGGGTTGACCTCGACGAGGGTCGCGTCCTCGTCGCGGTAGACGTCCCACAGCAGGACGAGGACGGGGGCGATGCGCACCTGTTCCTCGGGGGTGAAGCCCGCCGCTTCGAGGATCTCCAGGGCGACGCCCTCGTCGATGCCGCGGAAGGGGGACAGCGGGACGCGGGCGAGGGCCTCGGGGCGTTCCCGGGCGAGGGTCTCGATGTCCATGCCGCCCTCGCGGGAGCACATGGCGAGGTGGGTGCGGTTGGAGCGGTCCAGGAGGATCGAGAAGTAGTACTCCGCGGCGATGTCCGCGCCCTCGGCGATGAGGACCGTGTGGACGGTGTGTCCCTTGATGTCCATGCCGAGGATCTCTCCGGCGCGGTCGCGGGCCTCCTGCGGGGTGCTCGCGAGCTTGACGCCACCCGCCTTCCCGCGCCCACCCGTCTTGACCTGGGCCTTGACGACGAGGAGGCCGTCGTGGAGGTGCTCGGCCTCCTGTTGGGCCTCCTCGGGGGTGGTGGCGATGAGGCCGGGGAGCACCGGCACCCCGTGCGACTCGAACATCTCCCGTGCCTGGTACTCGTAGAGATCCACTCTGCGTCCCTTCTCCCTCGGCGGGCAGTGCCCCACGGTGGTCGGTGCCTGCGGCGCCGGATTGCTCGACATCGAGACATCTTCGGACAGGGTACCCCGAAGTGGGGCCTTCGTCCCACACTTCGCCCATCCCCCGTGAGGTCCGCTCTGTTCAAGGGGTGAGGTCCGCTCTGTTCAAGGGGTGAGGTCCGCTCTGTTCCCACCTCGAAGTCCGTCCTCGGCCCCCGCGGGATCCTCCGCGGCGCCCGACGAGGTCCGTCGCAGCGCGGCGGCGTCCCCGGGACTGACGGGGAGCGCATGTTCGCTGATACTGGACCCATGACCCGCATCTCTGTGGCCCCCGCCTCACCGGGGAGCTGGCCGGACGTCGAGCACGCCCTCACGGGCGGTGGTGACGGCGCCTCCTGCTGGTGTCAATGGTTCCGTCTGACCTCGCGCGACTTCAGCGCCTCCTCCCGGGAGGAGCTGCGTGCGGAGCTGCGCGAGGAGGTCGAACACGGCGGGCAGGACGGGCGCCCACCCGGGCTGGTCGCCCGCGTGGACGGCGTGGCTGCCGGATGGTGCCGCGTCGGACCGCGCACCGGACAGCCCCGCCTCGCCCGCACCCGCATCGTCAGGTCGGCTGGGACGCATCCCCTCGATGATGCGGGGGTCTGGGCGGTGACCTGCTTCGTCGTGCGCCGCGAGTTCCGATGTCAGGGCGTCGCGCGGTTCCTGGCCCACGAGGCGGTCGGCTTCGCCCACGCCCACGGCGCCACCCTCCTGGAGGCCTACCCGGTGGACGTCGGTGCCCGGAGGGCCACCGGTGCCCGGACGAGCAGCAATGAGCTCTACCACGGGGACGTCGGCATCTTCGAGTCGGCCGGCTTCACCCTGGCCGGCCACCCGACACCGACGCGGGCGGTCATGACGCTGGACCTCCGCACGAGCTGAGGGGGACGGGGCCCCTGCCACCTCACCCCGCCTCCACCCCGCTGACCCGGCCGGAGTCCAGGGTGACGACCACATCCGCGACATCTCGGGCCCCCCGGTCGTGCGTGGCCAGCACGACGGTGGCGCCACGGTCGGCCTCGACCCGGGCGGCGTGGTGGATGAGCTCCCGCGAGGCCGCATCGGCGGCGGCAGTGGGTTCGTCGAGCAGCAGCACCGGCGCCTCCCGGACCAGCGCCTGGGCGACCAGGGCGCGCTGGCGCTGACCGCCCGAGACCTCGCAGAGCTGGCGCAGGGCCAGCGCGTCCACCCCGAGGAGGCGCATGCGCTCCCCCACGGCCTCCCGGTCGCTCCTCCGCACGCGTCCGAGGAGCCCGAGTCCTCCCCACCGCCCCATGGCGACGGCCGCGCCGACCGAGAGCGGCAGGCGTTGGGGAAGGGGCGGGACCTGGGGGACGAGGGCGGGGCGGGTGCCGTCCAGACCCTCCACCCGACCCGAGTGGAGGGGGAGCACACCGGCCAGTGCGAGCAACAGGGTCGACTTCCCGGACCCGTTGCCCCCGCACAGCAGGGTGACGGCGCCCGCGGGGAAGTCGAGATCGACGCCGCGGAGAGCCATGACATCGCCCCGGCGCACGTGCAGTTCCCGCACGGAGACGGACCTGCCCGCGGGGCCGACAGGGCCCGGGCCGGAGGTAACCTGCCCGGGGGAGGAACGTCCGCCGCGGCGACGCCAGCCCCGGCGGTGGCGCTTCTCCACAGGAGGGAGCAGAGGACGGCCCGGGCCGGGAGCGGGTCCTGCGGGGGGTGGGGGATTCATCGCGCCATCGTGACTCGCAATCCTTATTGATAACCATTATCGTCTAGCCCGTGACGCTCCTCCTCGACCCCCTCAGCGCCGGCTTCTTCACCCGCGCCCTGCTCGCCGGCCTGCTCGCGGCCCTCATCTGCGCCGTCGCCGGGACGTGGGTCGTCGTACGCGGCATGGCCTTCCTCGGGGAGGCCATCTCCCACGGCATGCTCCCCGGGGTCGCCCTGGCCACCATCCTCGGGCTCTCCCCCATGGCCGGGGCCGCTGTGAGCGCTGCCGCCATGGGTGTGGGCATCGGATGGATGACGCGCCGGACCCGGCTGGCCGAGGACACCGCCATCGGCATCGCCTTCGTCGCCATGCTCTCCCTGGGCGTCATCATCGTCTCGCGTTCCCGGTCCTTCGCCACTGACCTCACGGCCATCCTCTTCGGGGACATCCTCGCCGTGGACTCCGGGGAACTCATGGTCCTGGCCGGGGCACTGCTCCTCACCTGCCTCCTGGCCCTGACGATGCACCGCCCCCTCCTGGCGCTCAGCCTGGATGAGACCCTGGCCCACACGCTGGGCATGCGCCCTCGTCTGGCACGAGCGGCACTGCTCACCCTCGTCACCCTGGCCGTCGTCGCCTCCTACCGGGCCGTCGGCTCCCTGTTGGTGGTCGCCCTCCTCGTCGCCCCGCCCGCCACCGCGTCGCTGTGGGCACGCTCCGTCGGGGGCGTCATGGCCGGCGCCTCGGCCGTGGCCTCCGGGGCCGTCCTCGTGGGGCTCTACATCTCCTGGTACGCGGCCACTGCGGCCGGGGCGACGATCGCCGCGCTCGCCGCCGGGTCCTTCCTCGTCAGCGCCTCCCTCCGGCCGCTCCTGGCGCGCAGGCATTCCCCCGCCCCGGATCCCCGCAGGACCGCCGACCCGGTCCTCCCCGCCCTTCGCGGGACCGGATCCGGGCCACGGGTCACCGCGCTCGACTGAGCCCACGGGAACCGCGCCCACCCGAACCACCCCCCACCACCGAAGGAACACGATGTCCCATCCCCACTCCCGGGCCGGCTCCGCGCTCTGCCTCCTGGGCGCCACGGCCGCACTCGCCCTCACGGCGTGCTCCGGCCCGACCCCGGCCTCCGGCGACCAGCTGTCCTCCGGACCTGGCGCCGACCTCACCGCTTCCGACTCCTCCACCACCCCGCACGGATACGTCGAGGGTGCGGCGGAGCTCTCCGAACCTGCGCTCTCCCTCCTCACCCTCTCCGGGTCGGGAGCCGTCGACCTGGTGGACCTCGCTGACCTCTCCCCCACCACCGTGACCACCCTGGAGGGGGTCAGGGCGGTGTCCTCCGACGGACGCTTCCTGGCTGCCGACGTGGGCGGGGACGGGGTCGCCCTCGTCGACTCCGGGGTGTGGACCGTGGACCACGGCGACCACCAGCACTACTACCGCGCCCCCGCCCGCTCCGTGGGCACCGTCGGGGACCTGTCCGGCGAACCCTTCCTGTCCTCCGGAGAGCTCCGCACGGTCCTCACCGTGGGCGCCACCGCCGTCCTCCTCGACCGCGAGGCCCTCGGGGCGGGCACCGTCAGCGAACTCGCCCGCGTCCACGTCGACGAGGGATCCCTCGCGGCGCCGCTCGGGCAGGGGTGGGTGGTCGTGCGCGGGGGTGCCGTGGATGTCCTCGACGAGGGCGGGGCGCCGACCCCGGGCGTCACGGAGACCTGCGAGGGGGCCGCGGGCGGGACCACCACCCGTGTCGGCGTCGTCCTGGGCTGTGCCGGAGGAGTCGTCCTGGCCACCGTGGACCCCACGGACGGCACACCCGCCCTGGAGCGTGTGGACCTGCCGGAGGGCACCGCCACGGAGGCCCGTCCCCACACCTTCGGCTCGCGCCCCGGGCGACCCACCGTCGCCGCCCTCGACGACACGGGCGGGTACTGGCTGCTGGACACCCGCGAGCGCACCTGGACCCACGTCGACTCCGAGGCACCCCTGGTCGCCGTCGCCGCCGTCGATGACCGACACGACCGCGTGGTGGCGGTCGACGCGGAGGGACGGGTCCTCGTGTGGACCGACGGCTCCCTGGAGACGTCGACCGACCCGATCGCCTCCGTCGAGGGCGCACCCCGGGGACTCCACGTGGACACCACCCGCACCTACGTCCCCGCCCGCACGACCGGCGAGGTCCTGGAGATCGACGTCGCCGACGGTGCCCGCATCGCACGCACCATCGACACACCCGACCTGGTCGCGGTCACGGAGGTGGGACTGTGAGGATCCGGGCATCCCTTGCCGTCCTCGCCACGGCACTGGCCCTGGCGAGTGCCGGGTGCACCCAGGCCGCGAGCGGTCCCCGGGTGGTCGTGACGACGAACATCCTCGGCGACGTCGTCTCCCGGATGGTCGGGGACCAGGTCGAGGTCCAGGTCCTCATGGCCCCCAACGCCGACCCGCACTCCTTCGGGGTCTCCGCCCGGGACGCCCTGCACATGCAGGAGGCCGACCTGGTCGTCGCCAATGGCCTGGGCCTGGAGGAGGGGCTGCTCGACCACGTGGAGGCGGCACGTGCGCACGGCACCGCCGTGTTCGAGGCCGGGGAGCACTTCACCCCCCTGGAGTACGACAGCGAGGATGCCTCAGGTCCCGATCCCCACTTCTGGACGGACCCGACGGTCATGGCCGAGGTCGTCACCGCCCTGGAGGGAACGATCGCGGAGAACGTCGCGGGAGTCGACACCGACGCCCTGCACGGTGCCACCACGACCTATCTGGAGGAGTTGTCCGACCTGGACCGCGACATGACGGCGCGCTTCTCGGCGATCCCGACCGAGCGCCGCGCGCTCGTCACGAACCACCACGTCTTCGGCTACCTCGCCCGGCGCTACGACTTCCGCCTCATCGGGGCCCTCATCCCCGGAGGCGCGACCCTGGCCGCTCCCAGCGCCTCCGACCTGGCCGACCTGGCAGACGCCGTGCGGGAGGCCGGGGTACCCACGATCTTCGCGGACTCCTCCCAACCCGATCGGCTGGTGCAGGCACTCGCGGAGCACACCGGGGTCGAGATCCAGGTGGTTCCCCTCTTCACCGAGTCCCTCAGCGGGCCCGAGGACGGGGCCCCGACCTACCTCGACATGATGCGCGTCAACACCGACCGGATCGAGGAGGCACTGACCTGACAGACACCGGGAGCGCCCTCGTCACCGTGACACAGCGGAGCGCCCCCGTCACCAGCGGTCCCGGCACCGGGCACGCCCGCGTCCGTCGCGACCCCATCCCATCCCATCCATCACCATCACCATCACCACCGAAGGGACACCTGACCATGCACCACAGCACCCACCGCGGAGCGCGCCGACACGGCATCCGAAGCGCCGTCCTGGCCACGGCCGGAGTGGGCGTCCTCGCCCTCTCCGCCTGTTCCGGGGGCGCCTCCTCCCCGACCTCAGGGGACGCGACGCAGTCCGGGTCCGGCACCTCCCGCGGCGCCGCAGCAGCCGGAGACACCGACGGGGGCGACCGCTTCGCCTTCACCTACGACGGCGGCATCCGTGTCATCGACGCGGACGACCTCTCCGAGGTCGCGGACCTACCCCTGGAGGGCTTCAACCGCCTCAACAGCTTCGGCGACGGGGAGCACGTGCTCGTCTCCACCGAGGGCGGGTTCCAGGTGCTCTCCACCGGTGCCGGTGGTGGGAGTGCGGGCCTCACGGACCTGGTCTTCCCGGCGACCACCCCGGGGCAAGTGGTCCGCCACGCGGGGCACCCGGTCCTCTTCGATGACGGCACCGGCGACATCACCCTCCTCGACACCTCCGCGCTGGGCTCCTCCGCGGAGAACACCGTCGCCACCCTGCCCGAGGGCACGGTCGTGCACTCCGAGGCCGCACACCACGGGGTCGCGGTGGAGCTGGAGGACGGGAGCCTGGTGCGGACCCTCGGTGACTCGGAGTCCCGCAGCGGTGCACTCCTCCAGGACCCCTCGGGCACCGAGATCAGCCGGATCGAGACCTGCCCGAGTGTCCACGGCGAGGGCGTGGCGGCTGGTGAAGCGGTCGTGCTGGGCTGCGAGGACGGCGTGATCCTGCTCCGCGACGGAGCCTGGGAGAAGATCCCCAGCCCCTCCGGCGACTACGGCCGAGTCGGCAACACCTATGTCGCGGAGGGCTCACCGATTGCCGTGGTCGACCACCGCACCGACCCGGATGAGGAGGGCGTCGTCCTGGACCAGATCGGTCTCGTGGACACCGGGGCCGCCACGTTCGACGTCACCGACATGCCCGAGGGCGTGCAGTACACGTGGCGCGGCGTCGGGCGTGACGAGGAGGGTGACGCGTGGGTGCTCGGCACCGACGGCTCCCTGCACCACGTCGATGTGGCCACCAGGACCCTCACCGACTCGATCCCGGTCGTGGCAGCGTGGGAGGGGCCCGAGCCCTGGCAGCAGGCCCACCCGGCACTGGTCGTGGACGGTGACACTGCCTGGGTGACCGACCCGGCCGCGCAGAAGGTGCACAGGGTCGATCTCAGCGACGGGACCGTGACCTCCGCGGAGGTCGGTGTGGCCCCGAACGAGGTCGCGCTGGTGAGGGCCAGCTGACACACGGGTGTACTCCGGGGGTCGGGTGCGTGCGCGCCCGACCCCCACTGTGTGCCCCGGTCGCGGGGAGGACGGACCTCACGCCCAGAAGTGAGCGGACCTCAGTGGGAGAACAGAGCGGACCTCGGCCGGGGGGATCAGGCGATGCGGTCGACCATGAGGTGCGCGAACGCCGTGAGCGCCTGCTTCGGCTCCCCGTCGGGCAGGGGCTCCAGGGCCGCCACCGCGTCGTCCGCCCACCGGTTGGCCAGTGCCCGGGTCTCCTCGATGACGTCGTGGGCGCGCAGGCGCGCGACCACAGCCGCCAGCGCCTCGTCGGAGCTGAGGTCCCCGGCGAGGTCCGCGAGGATCCCCTCCCCCTCCCCGTCGAGGGTTCCCGCCGCCTCCCGGCGGCGCAGGAGCAGCACGGGCAGGGTGTCCACGCCCTCGCGCAGGTCGGTGCCCGGGGTCTTGCCGGAGGTCTCCTCGCTGGAGACCAGGTCCAGGACGTCGTCGGCCACCTGGAAGGCCACCCCGATGCGCTCCCCGAAGGTGGCCACCACATCGGCCACCTCCAGTCCGGCTCCCCCGTGGAAGGCCCCGAAGTGGGCGGCCGCCGACAGCAGTGACCCCGTCTTGTCCGCGAGGACGTGCACGTAGAACTCCACGGGATCAGAGCCGGGCACCGGCCCGAAGGTCTCGTCGAGCTGGCCCAGGCACAGGCGCTCGAAGGTGTCCGCGTGGTAGGACACCGAGTCCGGCCCCAGCTGCGCGATCAGCTTCGAGGCACGGGCGAAGAGCACGTCGCCGGCGAGGATGGCCCGGTTGTTCCCCCACAGGTGCTGGGCGGAGGGGACCCCGCGCCGGGTCGGGGCGGAGTCCATGACGTCGTCGTGGTACAGGGACGCCAGGTGCGTGAGCTCCATGGCCGTGGCCGCGGCGATGACATTGTCCGACACCGCCAGCTCCGGGTCCCCCAGCTGGGCACACACGAGGGTGAGGACGGGGCGGATCCGCTTCCCCCCGGCCCGGGCGAGGTGCGAGGTCAGCTCGTCGACGAGGTCGCGGGAGCCGCGCACGGAGTCCTGCAGGGACGCCTCGACGGCCTCGAGGGCCGGGGTGATGCGCGCCTCGAGCCCTGGTGCGTGCAGGTCGGGGGGAGTGGATGTCACGGGAGGAGAACGACCACCTGGTTGAGGAGGGACAGGACCGGGCTCGGGAAGACACCCAGCACGATCGTACCCAGTGCACACACCCCCACCGCAACCGCAGTGAAGCCCTCGGAGCGCACCACGACGGTCCGCTCGTCCGGCTCCGTGAAGAACATGAGCTTCACCAGGCGGAAGTAGTAGAAGGCCGTGACCGCCGAGCACACCAGTGCCACCACGACCAGCCAGCCCAGCCCGCCGGCGAACCCGTCGGAGAAGACCACGAACTTGCCGACGAAGCCGGCGGTCAGCGGGATGCCCGCGAAGGAGAGCAGGAACACCAGCATCGCACCCGCCGCCAGCGGCGACTTCCGCCCCAGACCCGACCAGCGCTCCAGGGTCCCGGTCTCGCCACCGATGGAGCCCTCCGCGTCGCGGGAACGCACCAGGGTCGCCACCGCGAAGGCGCCGACCGTGGCCAGCCCGTAGGCGAGCACGTAGAAGAGCACCGATCCGGCGGACCCCTTCTGCACCGAGAGGACCCCGATGAGGATGAACCCGGCGTGGGCGATGGAGGAGTAGGCGAGCATGCGCTTGACGTCCTCCTGGACGACACCGGCGAAGGTGCCCACGACCATCGTCAGGAGCGCCACCACGGACAGCACCGCGATGAGGTCCCACTCGAGCTGGGCGGCCACCGTCTGGTAGAAGCGCAGGAGCGCCCCGAAGGCCGCGACCTTGACGCCCGCAGCCATGAAGCCGGTGATGGGCGTCGGGGCGCCGGTGTAGACGTCCGGGGTCCAGGCGTGGAACGGGGCAGCGCCGATCTTGAAGAGCAGGCCGACCATCACCAGGAAGACGCCGGCGAGCACCAGCCAGTCCATCCCGTTGGTGGAGGGCAGCGCGGTGGCGACCTCGGAGATCTTCAGGGAACCGGAGTAGCCGAAGAGCAGCGCGGAGCCCATGAGCAGGAACGCCGAGGCGAAGGCGCCGAGCAGGAAGTACTTCAGCGCCGCCTCCTGGGAGAGCTGGCGGTGGCGCCGGGCGGTGGCGGTGAGGATGTAGAGCGGCAGCGACATGACCTCGAGCGCCACGAACAGCGTGATGAGGGAGTCGGCGGCCGGGAAGACCACCATGCCGCCGAGGCTGAAGAGCACGAGCGGGAAGATCTCGGAGCGCTGGTAGCCCTTGCGCAGACTCAGTCCTCGTCCCCGGATCCCGGGCGGTCGGAGGGCTGCCCGGCGAAGGAGCCGTCACCGACCTGGGTGCGGTCGGCGATGACGAGCAGGGCGAGGAAGCCCACGCACGCCAGGATGAACTGGCACGCCAGGGTGAGGGGGTCCTCGATGTACTCCCCCTGCGACGAGGGCGCCGCCACCACGCTGCTCCACCGCAGGGCGATGGCGGCCGCGGCCAGGAGGGTGGCGAGGAGGGACAGCCCGATGCCGACGGGGCGGCGCAGGCGCTGGGGGGCGAAGGCCTCGACGAGGACGCCGACGACGGCACCCCCGAGCACGATGAGGACCGGGGTCAGTGAGGCCCACCCGATGGTGGGCGCCGTGAACTCGGCGGTGCTGAGCAGGTTCACTTCGTGCTCCCTTCGTCAGCAGCTGCGGGAGCGCTGACAGTGTGTGACGCGGAGGCCTGGGCCGAGGCGGCCGACAGGGCCACCACCGAGTCCTCGGCGACCGGGGTCAGGGCCCCGACGAGCGGGGCGGACCAGATGCCCAGGACGGCCATGGCCGCGATGAGCGGGGTGACGACCGTCTTCTCGCGCACGTCCATGTCGGGGACGTCGCGGTCCTGCGGCTTCGGCCCCGTGAAGAGCTTCTGGTAGGGCAGCAGGACGTAGAGGGCGGCGAGGATGACGCCGAGGACCGCCAGGACGGCCAGGGGCACGTTCACCGAGTAGGTGCCGACCAGCACCAGGTACTCCGGGACGAAGCCGGACAGCCCGGGCAGGGCGATGGAGGCCAGGCCGGCCACCAGCCAGGTCCCCGCGATGAGGGGGGTCACGCGCTGGAAGCCACCGTAGGAGGCGATCTCACGCGATCCACCGCGCTCGGTGAGGAACCCGGAGACGAGGAACATCGCGGCGATGGAGACCCCGTGGGCGACCATGTAGAACATGGCGCCGGTCAGGGCCACCGAGGAGCCGATGAAGATGCCGAGCACCATGAAGCCGAAGTGCGACACGGAGGTGTAGGACACCAGGCGCATGAGGTCCTTCTGGCCGATGGCGGCGAGCCCGCCCCACAGGATCGAGAGCACGGCCAGCGCGCACAGCACCCACCGCGCCTGCGAGGCGGCGTCGGGGAAGAGGCGCAGGCACAGGGTGATCATCCCGAAGGTGCCGATCTTGTCGAGCACGCCCACCAGCAGCACCGAGGTGCCCGGACGCGACGCGGCGGCCGTGTCGGGCAGCCAGGTGTGCACCGGGACCATCGGGGCCTTGATCGCGAAGGCGATCATGAAGGACACGAACACGCCCATCTGCACACCCGAGGACAGGCCCGGGACCACCTGGGAGGCGGTGTCGAGGCGGAAGAGGGTGTCGGAGCGCTCGGGGGCCAGGGCCCACAGGGCGACGAGGCCGCCCAGCATGGCCAGCCCGCCGGCAAGGGAGTAGAGCAGGAACTTCAGCGCCGCGGCGCGGCGGCGCTCGGGGTCGCCCACCCCGAAGCGGCCGATCATGAAGTACAGCGGGATCAGCATCGCCTCGAAGGCGATGTAGAAGACCACGACGTCGAAGGCCGCGAAGATCAGGACCATGAAGGCCTCGAGCAGCAGCACGAGCGCGGCGTAGGAGCCGCCCTCGTCCCCGCCCTCGTCCTCACGCCACCCGGCGAGGAGCACCAGGGGGACCAGGGCGGTGGCGAGCAGCACCATCACCAGGCCCAGGGCGTTGACACCCAGGGCCCAGGACACGCCGATCTGGGGGATCCAGGAGGCGGTCTCGACGAGCTGGTAGGTGCCCGCGGTCGACCAGTCGAAGCCGGTGGCCGCCACGACGGCGAGCACGAGTTCGACGAGGGAGACCCCCAGTGCGACCGCGCGGCCACGCTCACGCAGGGGACGCACGAAGCCGACGAGGGCGGCCGCGAGGGCCGGGATGACGACCAACAGCGTCAACCACGGGGTGGAGGCGTGGACGAGATCGGTGATTTCCATGAGTTCTCCTCCCGCCCTCAGAGCCTGAAGCCCAGGACGATCGCCAGGGCGAGGAGGACCCCGCCCAGGATGTAGGACGCGTAGGTGCGCACGTAACCCGTCTGTGTGACGGCGACGGCACGGCCCGACTGGCGGGCCGCCGCGGCCACGCCCCTGACGGCCCCGTCGACGACCACCCGGTCGCCCGCGGTGGCCGCCTCGACCAGCGCGACACCGGGGGCCATGAACACCGTCTCGTTGAAGCGGTCCTGGTAGAGGTCGTCGCGGGCGGCCATGGTGAGCGCGTTGCCGGCGGGCACCGCGGTGGGCACCTCGGCGGCGCCGTAGCGCCTCCACGCCAGCCAGGCACCGGCCACGACGAGGACCAGGGTCACCACCTGGATGACCGCCACCGGCAGCACCGGCTCGGCGTGTTCGGCCGCGCCGATCGCCGGGGTCAGCCAGTCGGTGAAGGCGCCCCCGATGGACAGCAGCCCACCGATGAGCGCGGCACCGACCGCCAGGACGATCATCGGTACGGTCATGAGCGCGGAGGACTCGTGGGGGTGCACCGGGGCACCCTCCGCCTCCGTCGTCCAGCGGGCCTTGCCGTGGAAGGTCATGAAGAACAGGCGCGACATGTAGAAGGCGGTGATGCCCGCACCGACCATGGCCACCAGCCCGTAGACCCAACCCGTCCAGGGGGCCGCGGCGTTGCCGAACGTCGAGGAGGAGAAGGCCGCCTCGATGATCTTGTCCTTGGAGAAGAACCCGGAGAACGGGGGCACGCCCAGGATCGCCAGCCAGCCCACGGCGAAGGTCGCCCAGGTGACCTTCATGACCGTGCGCAGGGCGCCGAAGCGGCGCATGTTCACCTGGTCGCCCATCCCGTGCATGACGGATCCGGCGCCGAGGAACATCAGGGCCTTGAAGAAGCCGTGCGTGAACAGGTGGAAGATCGCGAAGGCCCAGCCGATGGGCCCCAGCCCCGCGCCGAGCATCATGTAGCCGATCTGGGACATTGTCGAGGCTGCGAGGACCTTCTTCATGTCGTCCTTCGCGCAGCCGACGACCGCCCCGAACAGGAGCGTGATCGCGCCGACGAGGGCGACCGCGGTGGCGGCGACGGGGGCGGCCTGGAAGACGGCGCCGGAGCGCACGACCAGGTAGACACCGGCGGTGACCATCGTGGCGGCGTGGATGAGGGCCGACACGGGGGTCGGACCGGCCATGGCGTCACCGAGCCAGGCCTGCAGCGGGAACTGCGCGGACTTGCCGCAGGCGGCCAGCAGCAGGAAGAGCCCGATGAGCGTCGCCTGTGCCTGGGGCAGCGTCGCGACACCCTCGTTGACGGAGAGGAAGTCGACCGAGGTGAAGTTCGCGACCATCGCCATCATCGCCAGCAGCAGGCCGACGTCGCCCACGCGGTTCATGACGAAGGCCTTCTTGGCGGCCGTGGCGTTGGCGGGGACCTGGTTCCAGAAGCCGATGAGCAGGTAGGAGGCCAGGCCCACGCCCTCCCAGCCGACGAAGAGCACGGCGTAGGAGTCCGCGAGCACCAGGGTGAGCATCGCCGCGATGAAGAAGTTCAGGTAGGCGAAGAACCGGCGCCGGTCCGTGTCGTGCTCCATGTAGGCCACGGCGTAGACGTGGATGAGGGAGCCGACGAAGGTCACCAGCATGACGAAGGTCATCGACAGCGGGTCGACCAGGAGGCCGACGTGCACGCTGAAGTCGCCGGCGGGGATCCAGGTGAAGAGCTGGGAGTCGAGGCGACGCCCGTCCGCGGGCAGGCCGAGCATCTGGACCAGGACGGCGACGCCGACCAGGAAGGACACCCAGGAGGCGGCGACGCCCAGCCAGTGGCCCCAGCGGTCGCTGCGTCGACCCAGCAGGAGCAGGACGACGGCGGAGGCCAGGGGAACGGCGATCATCAGCCAGGCCAGGGAGGCTGCGCCGCTGGCCGGGGTGTAGGACACCGGCCCGGCGGCCTCGGCCGCGAGGAGTGGGAGGTTGTGGGAAATCACGTCTGCTCCGCCCTCAGTTCTTCAGCAGGTTGACGTCGTCGACACTCGTGGTGCCACGCGACTTGAAGATGGACACGATGATCGCCAGACCCACGACGACCTCGGCCGCGGCGACGACCATGACGAAGAACGCCATGACCTCGCCCGCGACCGCGCCGTGGATCCGGGCGAAGGTGACGAACACGAGGTTGGAGGAGTTGAGCATGAGCTCAACACCCATCAGCGAGATCACCGCCGACTTGCGCACCAGCACGATCACCCCGCCGACGGCGAACAGGACCGCCGCCAGCACCAGGTAGTAGGCCAGACTCATTCCTTCTCCTCACCTTCCACGTGGGTGTGGGCGGCGTGCTCACCGGGTCCGGACACGTGGTCCGTCCCCGGTCGGCCGGCGTCGGGCGACTCCTGCGCGGTGGTGCCTCCGGAGGCTCCCTCCGCGTCGGCGTGTTCGCCCTCGGCGACCGGGATGGCGGTGTCGCCCGCCTGGGCGGTGTCGCCCGGGGCACCGGAGCCCTGCGTGGTCCCCGCAGGGGCCTCGTCGGGCGCGACCGGCTGGTCGAGTCCCTCGGGCGCGCCCGGTCCGGGCATGCCCCAGGACCCCGAGCGCGGGACCGAGCCGGAGGAGGCGGCGCCGAAGGGGGACCCGGCGGTGGAGCCGCTGCGCATGAGCTGCAGGGCCTCCGCGACGTCGGGCTCGACCTGGCCGATCGTGCGGTCCAGGCCGCGCACGCGCAGGACGCGGGGTACGGACTCCTCGACGGGACCCAGTGTGTCGCCGGCGATGGCGGGCACGTCCACCGCGTTGGAGGTCGCGTACACGCCGGGGGCGGGCAGCTGGCCGATACGGCGGCCCGTCTCCTTGAAGGCCCGCATCTTGGCGCGTGCCGTGGAGTGCTGGTTCACCTTGGGGCCGAGGCGGTCCGTGTGGGTCAGGAGCATCGCCCCGATGGCCGCGGTGATGAGCAGGGCGCCGGAGAGCTCCATGGAGAACCAGTGGTCCTGGAAGAGCGTGGTCGCCAGGGTCGTCACCGGCACGTTGGAGTAGGGGTCGTCCCCACCCAGGCCGACGGCCTCGGAGACCGTGGTGTGGCCGATGACGCCGACCAGGATGACGACGAGGCCGAGGCCCCCGAGGCTTGCCGCGACGATGTTGCCGCGCCGCTGGCGCTGGTACTCGTCGGAGGCGCCGATGCCGATCATCATGATGACGAAGAGGAACAGCATCATGATCGCGCCGGTGTAGACGATCACCTGGACGGCGCCGAGGAACGGGGCGCCCTGGGCGACGTAGAGGATGGCGAGCCCGAGCATGACGCCGACCATGCAGATGGCGGCGTTGGCGGCCTTGCGGAAGAAGAGCACACCGAGGGCGCACACCACCATCACGGTGGCCACGCACCAGAAGAGGATCGCCTCCCCGGTGCTCCCCATCGCGGGCCACGAGGCCGAGATGTTCACAGCGATGCCTCCTCGGTGCTGGGCTGGACCGCCTGGGCGGTGGCCAGCGAGGGGTCGTCGGGCCGGTGCTCGGCGACCCAGTCGATCTGGGCCTGCGTCGGTCTCGTCACACGACCGCGGTAGTAGTCCCTGTCCGACAGTCCCTCGACCATCGGGTGGGGCGGGGCCAGCACGCCGTCCTCGAGGGGGGTCAGCAGGTCCGTCTTCTCGTAGATCTCCGTCTCGCGGTCGTACTCGGCGAGTTCGAAGTCGTGGCCCATGGTCAGTGCTCGGGTCGGGCAGGCCTCGATGCAGAACCCGCAGAAGATGCAGCGCAGGTAGTTGATCTGGTAGACCTTGCCGAAACGCTCGCCGGGACTGTGCTGGGCGTCGGGGGTGTTGGAGCCGGCCTCGACGAGGATCGCGTCGGCGGGGCACGCCCATGCGCAGAGCTCGCAGCCGATGCACTTCTCCAGTCCGTCCGCGTACCGGTTGAGCCGGTGGCGGCCGTGGAAGCGCGGCTGGAGGAAGGGGCCCTCGAAGGGGTACTGCTCGGTCACCGTGGGGCGGAACATCGAGGAGATGGTCACCCCGTACCCGGCGACGGGCGCGAAGAACTCACCGATCGGACCACGCGGGTCGTGCTCGTAGAGCATGTCGTCGGTGGGCTGGGGCTGGTGACCCCGTTCCGGCTTCTCGGAAGGCAGGTCGTCCCAGCGGTGCTGGTCCTTGTTCATTTCACGTCCTCCTCAGAGGCGGTACCGGGTGCGGGCGACGTCGAGGACGACACGCTCGCCGCGATCGGCGCCCTGCCCGCCCGTGGGGAGGGCGGCAGGACCTGGCCCGGCAGCGGCGGGACGGGGTAGCCGTCCGCCATGGGGTCGAAGGGCGGGGTCTCCACGGCCTCGGCGGCCGCCACCCGGCGCTCCTCCGAGCGGTCGCCCATCCACATGACGAACATGATGATGACGAAGATCCCGAGGATCACGGCGAACAGTGTCGGCAGCCCGACGCTCACCCACGTCGTCACCCCACGCAGGACCGCCACGAGGACGACCCACCCCAGGGCGACGGGGATCAGGCGCTTCCACCCGAACTGCATGAACTGGTCGTAGCGGATGCGCAGGAGCGTGCCACGGGTCCAGATCATCAGGAACATGCAGACCCAGACCTTGAGGAAGAACCACAGCATCCCCCACCAGCCCGAGTTGATGACCTCGACGTGGGACAGGGGCCACGGGGCGTGCCAGCCGCCGAGGAACATCGTGGTGGCCACCGCCGAGACGTTGAGCATGTTCACGTACTCGGAGAGGTAGTACCAGGCGAACTTCATCGAGGAGTACTCCGTCATGTGCCCGGCGACCAGCTCACCCTCGGCCTCGGGGAGGTCGAAGGGGAGGCGGTTGACCTCACCGACGGCGGAGATGCAGTAGACGACGAAGGCGGGCAGCAGGGCGAAGGCCCACCACACGGAGGCCTGGGAGGCCACGATGCTGGAGGTCGACATCGAGCCCGCCATGATGAAGACGGAGACGAGGGCCAGGCCCATGGAGAGCTCGTAGGAGATCACCTGGGCGGAGGAACGCACCGCGCCGTAGAGGGGAAGGGTGGAGTGGGTCGACCAGCCACCCAGCACGATGCCGTACAGGCCCAGCGAGGTGATCGCCAGGATGTAGAGCGTCGCGACGGGCATGTCCGCCAGCTGCAGCGGGGTGGAGTGGCCGAACATCGACACGTTCGGCCCCATGGGGATCACCGCGTACACGCTGAAGGCGCAGAACGCGGCGATGACGGGCGCCAGGAAGTAGAGGAACTTGTCGGACCGCTTGGTCCAGATGTCCTCCTTGAACAGCAGCTTGCCGGCATCGGCGATCGCCTGGAAGAGCCCGAGGGGGCCGGCGACGTTGGGACCGGGGCGCGTCTGCATGCGCCCCAGGCCGCGTCGCTCGACCCACAGGGCCAGCAGCACGTTGAGGATCAGGAAGACGAGGATGAAGACGGCCTTGATGAGCGTCAACCACCAGGTCTCCTCCGTGAAGTCGGCGGCGACGTAGTCGGGAACCGCGACCGGGAGTACTGGAATCACCGGGCCACCTCCGCTGTGGCGCTCAGCGTCACCACGGAACCGGCGGTCCCGAGCGACTCATGGACGAGGGACCCCTGCGAGCACTCGGGGACCCACACGACGTTGTCGGGCAGGTCCGCGACCTCCACGGGCAGGGTGACGGAGCCACGGCCGGTCGTCACCGTGAGGCGACCACCGTCCGCGACACCGGAGGATTCGAGGGTCGCTGCCGAG
>NZ_CCXH01000054.1 GCF_000820725.1 Actinomyces polynesiensis
GGTCGCTGCCGAGGCGAGCGCCACCGGGCGGCGGGCCGAACCGGCCAGCCAGGGGGCACCGTCCTGGAGACGACCGGCGTCGAGCATCGGCTTGTGGGTGGCCAGCACCGCCTCGCCGGCGGCGACCACGGGGGGCGCCGGGGGCACCGTCGGTGCGGGGACGACCCGCGCACCCGTCCAGGACATCAGCGGGTTGACCTCGTCGTAGAGCGCGGTGAGCGTCTCGATGCCCAGGTCCACGCCGAACTCGCGTGCCAGGCGGACCAGGACGTCACGGTCGGTCAGCGACCGCGCCGAGACGGCCTGACCGAAGGGACGCAGGCGACCCTCCCAGTTGAGGAAGGTGCCGTTCTTCTCCAGCGGCGGGGCCACCGGCAGCACCACGTCGGCGAGTTCGGTGACGGCGGAGGCGCGGACCTCGAGGGAGACCACGAACCCCGCCCGCTCGACGGCGGTGAGGAAGCGCGCCGGATCGTCGAAGTCGCGGGGGTCGACACCCCCGACGACGACGCCTGCGAGGGCGCCCTCGACACCGGCCCCGATGATCCCGTCGGCGGACAGGCCCGCCTCGGTCGGGACGCCGTCCCACCCGAGGGACCCACGTGCGCCCTCGTCCTCCAGGGGTCGCCCGAAGGGCAGCAATCCGGGCAGGAGGCCTGCCTCGACGGCCCCGCGTTCACCGGAGCGACGGGGGATCCACTGGAGCCGCGCGCCGGCCGCGTCGGCCAGGGCCGCCACAGCACTGAGCAGGCCCGGTGTGCGCGCTGCGCGCTCCCCGACCAGGATGACGCCTCCGGACAGCCGTCCGAGGAGGTCGGCGTGCTCGCCGGAGGGGGAGATCGCGGAGACGACCTCGGTCTCGGTCCCGGGAGCGGCGTGCAGCACCTCGGCGCCCATCTTGTGGGAGCCGGGCGTCGTGAACGGGGCGACGGTGGCGACCTTCACGCCTCCGGCGAGGACACCCTTGCGCAGGCGCAGGAACACGCTGCCGCACTCGTCCTCGGGCTCGAAGGCCACGAGTAGGACCTGCCCGGCGTCCTCGAGGTCGGAATAGGTCACGCCCAGTCCGGTGCCCGCCACACGGGAGGCCAGGAAGCCACGCTCCTCCTCCGACTCCGAGCGGGCGCGGGCGTCCACGGAGTCGGTGTGCAGCACGGTGCGCGCGAACTTCGACCAGGCCCAGGCGTCCTCGAAGGTGAGGCGCCCGCCGGGCAGCAGGCCGACGGTCCCCTGCGTGCGGGCCTCCTCGAGGCCGCGGTGCACGCGGTCCAGGGCGTCCGACCACGAGGTCGGCACCAGCACGCCGTCCTCACGGACCAGGGGCAGGTTGAGGCGGGACTCGCGGTCCCACTCGAAGGCGAAGCGGTCCTTGTCGGTGATCCACTCCTCGTTGACCTCGGGGTCGTTGCCGGCCATGCGGCGCACGACCTCCCCGTGGCGCACATCGATGCGCAGGGCGGACCCGGACGCGTCCTGCTCGGTGACCGAGGCCGTGGAGACGATGTCGAAGGGGCGGGAGCGGAAGCGGTAGGACGAGGCGGTGAGTGCACCCACCGGGCAGATCTGGATGATGTTGCCCGAGAAGTAGGAGGCGAATGCGCGCCCCGACTGGTCACGCCCCGACTCCGGCAGCTCGCCGGGGTCCATGGACCCGATGAGCCCGGCCTCACCGTAGGGGCCCGAGAGCTGCGTGGGACGCGGGCCGTCGGCCGAGACGTCGTGGAAGGCCAGCACCTGGGTGTCGAAGGAGCCGATCTGCTCGGGCATGAAGTAGTGGTCGTCCGTGGGGGCGGTGCCACCGCCGCGACCCTGGAGGTCGATGAAGGCGTCGCCCGCGATCTCCTTGCCGAAGCGCACGCAGCGCTGGCACAGGATGCAGCGGTCGCGGTCCAGCATGATCTGGCTGGTGAGGCGCAGCGGCTTGGGGTACGTGCGCTTCGCATCGGCGAAGCGGGACTTGCCCCGCCCCTCGGTCATCGCCTGGTTCTGCAGGGGGCACTCGCCACCCTTGTCGCAGATCGGGCAGTCCAGGGGGTGGTTGATGAGGAGGAACTCCATCACCCCGTGCTGGGCCTTCAAGGCCACCTCGGAGGTGTGCTGGGTGCGCACGACCATCCCGGGGGAGACCGTCTGGGCGCAGGAGGGCTGGGGCTTGGGCATGAACCGCAGTTCCCCGGTGCGCCGGTCGGGCATGCCGACCTCGACGAGGCACTGGCGGCACGCGGCAGCAGGCTTGAGCAGCGGGTGGTCGCAGAAGCGCGGGATGCGGATCCCCGCCTGCTCCGCGGCGCGGATGACGAGCGTCCCCTTCGGCACGCTCAGCTGCACGTCGTCGATGACGACGTCCACCAGGTCGGTGGCCTCGCTCATCGGACACCTCCTCGGGCGTAGTTGGCGCTCGCCTCGTAGGGGAACAGTTCCCGTGCGGGCGTCGTGAGTCCGGCCTCGAACTCGTCGCGGAACTTCTTGATCCCCGACATGATCGGGGTGGCCGCCGCGTCCCCGAGCGCGCAGAAGCTGCGCCCGAAGATGTTGTGGGCGATCTCGTCGAGCAGGTCGACGTCGCCGGGCAGGCCCTGACCCTTCTCGAGACGGAACATGATCTGCTTGAGCCAGTACGTGCCCTCGCGGCAGGGCGTGCACTTGCCGCAGGACTCGTGCTGGTAGAACTCCGTCCACCGCGCGATGACGCGGACCACGGAGGTCGTCTCGTCGAAGACCTGCAGCGCGCGCGTGGCCAGCATCGACCCGGCCGCCCCGACGGACTCGTAGTCCAGGGGGACGTCGAGGTCCTCCTCGGTGAACAGCGGGGTGGAGGACCCACCGGGCGTCCAGAACTTCAGGTGGTGGCCGTCGCGGACCCCGCCGGCGAGCTCGATGAGCTCACGCATCGTGATCCCGAAGGGCGCCTCGAACTGCCCGGGGTGGTTGACGTGCCCCGAGACGGAGAAGATGCCGTGGCCCTTGGACTTCTCGGTGCCCATCGACGCGTACCAGTCGACCGACTCGCGGAAGATGCCGGGCACCTGGCTGATGGACTCGACGTTGTTGATGACGGTGGGCCGGGCGTACAGGCCCTCGACGGCGGGGAAGGGGGGCTTGAGGCGGGGGTGCCCGCGGAAGCCCTCCAGGGAGTCGAGCAGCGCCGTCTCCTCACCGCAGATGTAGGCGCCGGCGCCGGCGTGGGCGGTGATCGTCAGGTCCCCGAGGAGACCAGCGGCCTCCGCCTCGGCGATGGCGGCCAGGAGACGCCGGTAGACGTGGACGACCTCGCCGCGCAGGTAGACGAACGCGTGGTGGCAGTTGATGGCACGCGAGGTGATGGCCATGCCCTCCACGAGGATGTGGGGGTTCGCCATGATGAGCGGCATGTCCTTGCAGGTCCCGGGCTCCGACTCGTCGCCGTTGACCACGAGGTAGCGCGGCAGGCCGTCGTCGGGGGGCAGGAAGGACCACTTGAGGCCGGTGGGGAAGCCCGCACCACCGCGTCCGCGCAGGCCCGAGGCCTTGACGGCCTCGGTGATCTCCGCGGGCTCCATGGTGTTGGCCTTCCTGAGCCCCTCGTACCCGCCGCGGGCGAGGTAGGACTCGAGGGTCCAGGAGCGGTCCTCGTCCCAGCCCCGCGTGACGATGGGGGTCAGGGTGGACGGTGCGCTGTAGGTGGTCACTTGTCCTCTCCCTCCGTGGCTGCGGCGCCCGCGGGGGCGTCGTCGGGCAGGGCGACGGGGGCGTGCCAGTCATTGGCCTCCGCGATGCGCAGGCCCAGCAGGGAGTTCTCCCCGGCGCTGGGCCCCTCGTCGGCGTGTCCGTCGGGGAAACCGGCGAGCACGTGCTCCACCTCCGTGAAGGGGTGGACCACCTCGGCCCCGCGCGTGGGGTGCAGGGGGCGCCCGGCCTCGATGTCGTCGACGAGGGCGACCGCGGACTCCGGCGTCTGGTTGTCGAAGAACTCCCAGTTCACCATGACCACGGGCGCGTAGTCGCAGGCGGCGTTGCACTCGATGCGTTCCAGGGTGATGTGCCCGGACTCGCTGGTCTCGTCGGTGCCGACGCCGACGTGCTCGGAGACGGCCTCCCAGATCTCGTCACCGCCCATCACCGCGCACAGCGCGTTGGTGCACACACCCACCAGGTACTCGCCGGTGGGGTGGCGCTTGTACTGGGTGTAGAAGGTGGCCACCGCCGAGACCTCGGCCCGCGTGAGCCCCAGCAGCTCCGCGCACAGCGCGATCCCGTCGGGGGAGACGAAACCGTCCTCAGACTGGACCAGGTGGAGCAGGGGCAGGAGCGCGGAGCGCTCGTGCCCGCTCGGGTAGCGTCCGATGACCTCCGCGGCCTCGGTGCGCAGTCGCGCCTCCACGTCAGGGGTGTAGCTCATCGGTCGACGCCTCCCAGGACAGGGTCGATGGTGGCCAGTGAGACGACGACGTCGGCCAACTGGCCGCCCTCGGTCATCATGGCCAGTGATTGCAGGTTCGCGAAGGAGGGGTCACGGAAGTGGGCCCGGTAGGGCCTCGTCCCGCCGTCGGAGACCAGGTGGACACCGAGCACGCCCTTCGCGTGCTCGAGGGCGACGTAGGTCTGCCCCGCCGGGACCCGGAAACCCTCGGTGACGAGCTTGAAGTGGTGGATGAGGGACTCCATGGACTCACCCATGATCTCCCCGATGTGCTCCAGGGAGTTGCCCTGCCCGTCACTGGCGACACTGAGCTGCGCGAGCCAGGCGATGCGGGGGTCGGCGACCATGACCGGCTCGCCGTCGGTGGCCTCGAGGCGCTCGAGCACCTGGTTGACGATGCGCAGCGACTGGTAGCACTCGTCGAAGCGGACCATCGTGCGGTTGTAGGCGTCGTTCGCGTCGTAGGTCGGGACGTCGAACTCGTAGGTCTCGTACCCGCAGTAGGGCTGCATCTTGCGCAGGTCCATCGGCACGCCCGCGGCCCGCAGGCCCGGGCCGGTGAACCCGAGGGCCATGGTGGCCGACAGCGGCAGGAAGCCGGCGCCGATGAAGCGCTTGCGGAAGATCGGGTTCTGGACGCACAGGTCCTGGAGCTCACCGATGTCACGGCGGATCTTGGGGAGCTTCTCCCGGATGTACTCGACCATCCCGGAGGGGAGGTCCTGGGCGACGCCGCCGGGGCGGATGAACGCGTGGTTCATGCGCAGCCCCGTGATGCGCTCGAAGATCCGCAGGATCTCCTCGCGCCCGCGGAAGGCGATGGTCATCATCGTCGTGGCACCGAGCTCGTTGCCGCCGGTGCCGATGGCGACGACGTGGGAGGCGATGCGGTTGAGCTCCATGAGGAGCACGCGGATCAGCGTGGCGCGTTCGGGGATGTCGTCGGTGATCCCCAGCAGGTTCTCCACACCGAGGCAGTAGCCGACCTCCTGGAAGAAGGGGGCCACGTAGTCCATGCGGGTGCAGAACGTGACGCCCTGGGTCCAGGTGCGGTACTCCATGTTCTTCTCGATGCCGGTGTGCAGGTACCCGGTGTCGACCCGGGTCTCGCGCACGAGCTCACCGTCCAGCTCGAGGACCAGGCGCAGCACGCCGTGGGTCGAGGGGTGCACGGGTCCCATGTTCAGGACGATGCGCTCCTGGGAGATCTTGTGGATCTCGTTGAGCACGTCCTCCCAGTCACCGCCCTGGGCGAGGACCTCGGGGACCTCGTCGACGTCGAGGGTCCCGGAGCCGGGTGCGGCGTGGAACCGGTAGGTCTGGTCAGTCATCAGTTGTACGACCTCCGCGTGTCGGCCGGGGGAACGGTGGCGCCCTTGTACTCGACGGGGATGCCACCCAGTGGGTAGTCCTTGCGCTGGGGGTGGCCGACCCAGTCATCGGGGAGCGCGGTGCGGGTGAGCGCAGGGTGGCCGTCGAAGACGATGCCGATGAGGTCCCAGGTCTCGCGCTCCTGCCAGTCGTTGGCGGGGTAGACCGCGACGACGGAGGGGATGTGGGGGTCCTCGTCCGGGCAGACGACCTCGAGGCGCAGGAGCCGGTTGTGCGTCACCGACATCAGCGCGTACACGGCGTGGAGCTCGCGGCCCTTGTCGGCGGGGTAGTGCACACCCGACACGCCCAGGCACAGCTCGAAGCGGAGGTCCTGGTCGTCACGCAGGTGACGGGTGACGGGCTCGATGTACTCGCGCACGATGAAGATCGTCAGCTCGCCGTGCTCGACGACGACCTTCTCGATGACGTCCCCGGGGTTCAGGCCGTCCTCGGTGAGGAGTTCCTCGAGGATGTCGACGACACCGTCGAACCACCCTCCGTAGGGTCGCGGTGACTCCCCCGGAAGGGAAGGTCTCCTGGAGGCCTCCGAAGCCGCTGGTGTCCCCCGCGTCGTGGACGCCGAAGCTGCCGTGGCGCACCGCGATGGGGTCGGGGAGCGCATGGGCGCGGGAGCCGCCCTCGTGGACGACGGAGCCGTCGCCCCGGCCGGGGACCTCGGTGAGGTCGTCACTCATGCGAGCAGTCCCTTCATCTGGTGGGTGGGCGTGGCGGCCAGCGCCGCCTGCTCGGCCTTGCGGGCGATCTCGCGGCGGTCGGCGCCCAGTGGTTCCTTCTCGATCTGCTCGCGCAGGGTGAGGATCGCGTGGATCAGGGCCTCCGGCCTCGGCGGGCAGCCGGGCAGGTAGACGTCGACGGGGACGATGTGGTCGCAGCCCTGGACGATCGCGTAGTTGTTGAACATGCCCCCCGAGGAGGCGCAGGCGCCCATCGAGATGACCCACTTGGGTTCGGGCATGGAGTCGTAGACGCGACGGATGATCGGCGCCATCTTCTGGGACACGCGGCCCGAGACGATCATGACGTCGGAGTGTCGCGGGGAGGCCCGGAAGACCTCCAGGCCGAAGCGTGACATGTCGAAGCGCGGGGTGCCGGCGGCCATCATCTCGATGGCGCAGCACGCCAGACCCATGGTGACGGGCCACTGGCTGTGCTTGCGTGCCAGGCCGAGCACCTTCTCCACGCTCGTCAGGGCGATGCCCGAGGGCAGCTGTTCCTCAAGTCCCATGTCGGTTCCTCCTCAGAAGTCCAGGCCGCCGCGACGCCACTCGTAGATGTAGGGCACCGTGATCAGGGCGATGAAGGTGAGCATGGCCACGAGCCCGAACAGCCCCAGCTGGTTGAAGCTGACGGCCCACGGGTACATGAACACGACCTCGATGTCGAAGATGATGAAGGTCATCGCCACGAGGTAGTAGCGCACCGGGAAGCGGCCCTGGGTGATGTCCTGGGTGGAGGGGTCGATCCCGCACTCGTAGTTCTGGGCCTTGACCCTGTTCTTCTTGGAGGGTCCCAGGATCGCCGACGCGCCCAGCCCGGCCAGCGCGAGGACGAGAGCGGCTGCCGCCATGATCAGCAGCGGGACGTAGGGATTGGTCATCGTTCCTCCAGGGAGGGTCGGGTCGGGGTGGGGCGGTCGGTGGGTGTCCGTGGTCTCATGCCTTGGGCACCACCTTGGCCAGCGTCGTGATGAGACGGTCGTCGGCGTCCCCGCCGTGACGTTCGAAACCGTCGGAGAGCAGCTTGTTCACCAGTTCCATCAGCCGGGGGCGACCCAGGCCGTAGTAGGTGCACAGGTGCATGATGCGCGGGTTCTCGATGAGGCGCACGAAGATGCGGCCCAGGGAGTAGTAGCCGCCGTACTCGGCGCGCAGCTGCTCGGGGTAGGCCGACATCGCCCGGTCCAGTCCCGCCTGCGAGGTCCGCGAGAGCCCCTGGGCGATGGCGCCGGCAGCGAGGCGACCGGCCTTCAGTGCCGGGGCGATGCCCTCCCCGTTGAAGGGGGAGACCATGCCGCCCGCGTCGCCGACGACCACGAGGCCCTCGATGTAGTGGGGCTTGCGGTTGAAGCTCATCGGCAGTGCCGCGCTGCGCAGGGGGCCCACCTGGTTGTCGGGGGTGAAGCCCCACTCGGGCGGCAGGTTCGCCGTCCACTGGGAGAAGACCCTGCGGTAGGGCATGTCGGTGGAACGGCCGTCGGAGGACACCGAGCCGAGTCCGACGTTGACCGTCCCGTCCCCCATGGGGAAGATCCAGCCGTATCCGGGCATGAGTTCCGAGCTGCCGGGCCTGCCGCTCCACAGCTCGAGGTGGGACTCCAGCCACTCGTCGTCGGAGCGGGGGGACCGGAAGTAGGTGCGAGCGGCGACCCCGAGGGGACGGTGCACGTTGCGCTCGATGCCCAGTGACGTGGCGAGCCGGGCGGAGACGCCTCCGGCCTCGACCACGAGCTTCGCGCGGGCGGTGACCTCCAGGGCGTTCGCCCCGCGCCCGAGCCGGGCGGTGACGCCGGTGACGCGGCCGTTGCCGTCGGTGAGGGGGCCGGTGACCGTGTAGCCCTCGTACAGCCGGGCGCCGGCGGACACGGCATGGCGGATGAGTTCGTGGTCCAGGTGCATGCGCGCCCGGGTGAGGCCGTAGCCGGGCAGGGACTTCTGGTCGGGCCACTCCATGTGCATGGTGTGCCCGCCGCCCAGGACCCGCAGGCCCCGGTTGTGCGTCCAGCCGGAGATGTCCATCCCCATGAGGACGAGTTCGTGGACGGCGGCGGGGGTGAGCCCGTCCCCGCAGATCTTGTCGCGGGGGAACTCGGCCTTCTCCAGGACGGCGACGTCGATCCCGAGGGCCGCGAGGTGGTAGGCCGTGGAGGCGCCGGCAGGGCCCGCACCGACGACGACGACGTCGGCGACGATGTCACGCGCCAGGTCGTCGCTCACTGCGTCTCCTCGGTTCCCTCGCTCGGGCGGCCTCTCGGTCGCGGATGTCCACACGGGACCCCGGACAGGGTCCCGGAGTCCGACACGAACACTATCCCCGTGAGTCCGTGACGCCCGACGGAGGGCCGTTGACGTGCACATTGGCGGGTTCTGGCCGGTCCGGGGGCAGGAGGACCTTCCCCAATTGCGCAAGGGACCGATGCCCTAATTGCCGCCTCCGGATCGGACCCGCTCGGTGTGCGCGACCCGGACCCCGAGGTCACTCCTCCGGCTTGGTCGCCCGGTGGAGGGCCACGATGCCCCCGGTGAGGTTGCGGTGGGCGACGTGCTCCCACCCGCACTCCGCGATCATGCGGGCGAGGGTCGTCTGGTCCGGCCAGGCGAGGATCGACTCCGCCAGGTAGTCGTAGGCGACGTCGTCGGAGCTGGCGAGGTGTGCGATGACCGGCATGACGTGGCGCAGGTGGAACCGGTAGAGGCTCCCGAAGGCGGCGTTGGTGGGGGTCGAGAACTCGCAGACGACGAGGCGACCACCCGGACGGGTCACCCGGGCCATCTCCCGCAGCGCCGCCTCGGTGTCCACGACGTTGCGCAGTCCGTAGGAGATCGTCACCGCGTCGAAGGAGGCGTCCGCGAAGGAGAGATCGGTGGCGTCCCCCTGGACGAACTCGATGTCGGGGTGGCGCTCCCGACCGACACGGATCATGCCCGTCGAGAGGTCGCAGGCGATGACCTCCGCACCCGAACGCGCCAGTGCCGCGGAGGAGGCGCCGGTCCCGGCGGCCAGGTCGAGGATCTTCTCCCCCGGACGCGCACCGACCGCCGAGCACATGGCCGTCTGCCAGACCTTGTCCATCCCGCCCGACATCAGGCGGTTCATGAGGTCGTAGCGGGAGGAGACCTCGTCGAACATGGAGGCGACGTCCTCCGGCTGCTTGTCGAGTTCCGCCCGGGTTCCGTGGTCCGCATCAGTCATGCCGACCATGATCCCACGTCCCCGGGGTCCCCACCCGACCTCGCCCGCCCTCCCGGACCCGGCGCGGGCCGGGTGCTCTGGATACCATGGCCCCATGTCCACTCCCCCGCAGGCCCAGCCCGCCACCCCCGACCTGCACGTGCGGGTCGTGGCACTTCCCGGTGACCATCCGGCAGCCGGGACCGCCCTCGTCGACCTCCTGCCCTCCCCCGCCGGTCCCCTGGCCTGGCTGGGCGACCGCGTGGGCATGGTGGGGTGGGGTGAGGCGCTGCGCATCGAGGTCCGCGGGCGCCACGCGATCCGCGAGGCGGCACGCGAGTGGGACTCCGCCCGCGCCCGGGCCGTGGTCGGTGCCCCCGAGGACGCCCCCGTCGTACCCGTCGCGCTGGGCTCCTTCGGATTTGCCTGGGAGACCCCCGGCTTCCTGGTGGTCCCCTCCCTCCTCGTCCTCGATGACGAGGGCGGACGGTGGATCGTCTCCACGGCGGCGGGCACCGAACCCCCCGACCCCTTGGAGGCCCTGGAGGCCGGACTGCGGGAACGCGGGGAGCATCCCGTCAGCGCACCCCGGGGACTGTGGACCGAGACCGGCAGGATGACCCAGACCCAGTGGATGGAGTCCGTGCGGCGACTGGTCTCCCGCCTGCGCACCGGGGCGGCCTCCAAGGTGGTCATGAGCCGCGACATGGTGGTCTCGGCCGCCGAGCCCATCGACGAGCGCCACCTCCTCGTCCGGCTCCACGGGCTCTACCCGACCACCTGGGCCTACGCGGTGGGAGGGCTCGTCGGGGCCTCCCCCGAGATGCTCGCCTCCATGAGTGCGGGCACGGTGTTCTCCCGGGTGCTGGCGGGCACTGCCGCCCGCGGCGAGGGCGCGGAACTGCTGTCCTCGATGAAGGACCGCACCGAACACCTGCTGGCCGTGGAGTCCGTGGCCAGGGCACTCTCCCCCATCGCCGACACGCTCGACGTCCCCACCGAGCCCCGGGTCATCGACCTGCCGAACGTCTCGCACCTGGCCACCGACGTCACCGCGACGCTCGGCGCCGCCAATGTCCTGGACGTCGTGGCCGCCCTGCACCCGACCGCCGCTGTGTGCGGGACCCCCACCAAGCTCGCCTTCGACCTCCTGGAGTCCTTCGAGTCCACGCGCCGGGGCCGGTACTCCGGGCCGGTGGGATGGATCGACGCCTCGGGTGAGGGCGAGTTCGCCATCGCCCTGCGCTGCGGGCAGGTCTCCGACGACCGTCGCTCGGTACGGGTGTTCGCCGGGGGTGGCATCATGCCCGACTCCGTGCCCGAGGTGGAGCTGGCCGAGACCCGCGCGAAGATGGCCCCAGTGCTGGAGGCCCTGGGCGTCTGAGTCCCGGCGGGTTGCCCTGCTGTCACGGCGGCGGGTGCGCGAACTTGCCGTCTCGTCGAGGACCCCACAGCGCCCCATCCGCCCCCGAAGCCCTGACCAGCGGAAACACTCACGCCGCTCCCCACCGGCAGGACCAGACCCCGACGAAACGGCAAGTTCCGACACGAACAGTGCGCGAACTTGCCGTCTCGTCGAGGGCCCCACAGGGCACCATCCGACCCCGAGCCCCTGACCTGCACAAACACCAACACCACTTCCCACCAGCAGGACCACACCCCGACGAAACGGCAAGTTCCGACACGAACAGTGCGCGAACTTGCCGTCCCGACGGTGGATCCGCGTTCTGCACGGAAGGGGGCGGGGTGCCCTCCCGGACACCCCGCCCCCACGGCCGGTCACCGACCGGCTCCCGTTCATTCAGTTCATGGAGCCGAGTGTGGCCTCGACCTTCTGGACCTTGCCGTCGCGGGCGAACTCGATGGTGACGGTGTCACCGCCCTTGTACCGGCGCACGTAGCCCGACAGGGACTTCGCGGAGGTCACCTGGTTGCCGTCGACGCTGAGGATGACGTCACCCTCCTTGATTCCCGCCTTGTCCGCCGCGCCGCCGGAGGTCACTGAGGCGACCTCCGCACCGACCCGTGTGGTGCCGTCCACCGTCGCGGTGCCCGACTGGATGGTCACGCCGAGGACCGCGTGGTCGACGGTCCCGGTGGAGATCAGCTGGTCGGTGACGGACTTGACGAGGTCGGAGGGGATCGCGAACCCGAGACCGATGGAGCCCGAGGAGTCACTCGAGCTCGACAGGGACGCGATGGAGGAGTTGATCCCGATCACCGCACCCGTGGAGTCGAAGAGCGGCCCGCCGGAGTTGCCGGGGTTGATCGAGGCGTCGACCTGGATGGCGTTGGTGATGACGGAGTCGGTCGTCGTGCTGCTCTGACCCTGTTGGGGCAGCTGCCCGAAGGGGTCATTGGGGTCGGTCTCCTGGGTCTCGGAGGTCGAGACCTCGACGGGTCGGTTCAGCGCGGAGACGACGCCGGTGGTCACCGTGTCGGACAGACCCAGCGGTGAACCGATCGCCATCACCGGCTGCCCGACGACCAGGTCGGCGGAGGAACCGAAGGTCGCCACCGTCAGGTGGCTCGGCGGGTTCTTGAGCTGGAGGACGGCCAGGTCGGTCGTCTGGTCGTAGCCGACCACGGAGGCGTCGTAGACGGTCCCGTCCGACAGGGAGACGGAGATCGTCCCGCTCGTCGTGGTCGAGGAGGTCTGCGAGGTCGAGCTCGAGGAGATGGCCGCGGAGACCACGTGGTAGTTCGTCACGATGTGGCCCGAGGCGTCGTAGACGACACCGGATCCGATGTCCGAGCTCGACGAGGACTCGACGGTGATGGTCACGGTGGCGGGCGAGACCGCCGCCGCGACGGCCTCCCAGTCCGGTGAGTCACCCGATGACTGGACCGGGGCGACCGTCTGGGCGCTCGTCTGGGTCGAGGAGGCGGAGCTGCTGGGCGTCGACGAGGCCCCCGTGGTCCCCCCGCCGATGGCCAGGGTCGTCCCCACCGCGAGCAGCGCGGTGATGACCATCGCGACGAGGAGGGCCAGCCAACCGGGGCCACGCCCCTTGCCGCGCCGGGTCCGGGTGGACGAGGGCGCCGCCGGTGCCGCTGTGGCGTACTGGGTGTAGGCGCCCGGGTCCCCG
>NZ_CCXH01000055.1 GCF_000820725.1 Actinomyces polynesiensis
AGCCCTGGGCCCCGGGGTCCTGGGGCGCAGCGCCCTGAGGAGCGGCGCCCCAGGGGGCGGACGCGCCGCCGACGGAACCGTGGAGCGCGGAGCCGGGCACGGAGCCCTCGGAGGTACCACCCTGGGCAGTCGATCCATCGCCTGCGCCGGAGGGTGGCCCCCAGGGTGTGGGGGAGCCGGCAGACGCACCTGCAGTGCCCTCTGAGGTCGGGATCCCGGAGTGGGACGGGCCGGACGAGGGGGCGTGGCCCGGGACGCCGCCCGTGTCGGAGGGGTTCCCGGACTGTTCGTGGACAGCCGCACCACCGGGGTTCACCCAGGGGGAGGTCGGCCCCGAGGGGGCGGCGGTGGGAAGTTCACCGGTCGGGTGCCCATCGGTCGGCGCGCCCGTCGGCAGCTGCTCGGTCGGGTACTCCCCGGTCGGGTGCCCATCGGTCGGCGCGCCCGTCGGCAGCTGCTCGGTCGGGTACTCCCCGGTCGGCGCGCCCTCCGCGTCAGTGCTCCCGGCAGGGGCGGAGTCACCAGCGGGTTCCCCCCCGCCAGCGAAGCCTCCCGCACCGTCCGGGCCGCTGCCGGTCCCGTGATCAGGTCGCCACGCGTCGTCGGGGGAGGGGGTGGAGTGCGAGTCGGCTTCGTCTGGACGGTTGTCGCTCATGGGGATCCTTCTCTCAGGTTTCCTTGTTGGAAGCATTCTGCGCACGGATGGTCCCGGTTTCCTGAGACCCGTCTGGATGTTTCCTGAAGTTCACAGCCCCTGTGGGGGCAGCGACATCTCCGCCAGTGCCGAGGGGTCGATTCCCACGCGGACGTGGAGGACACTGCGACCCCTCACGGGTGCGGCGAGCGCCCCCACCAGCTCATCCGTCGTCGTGACCTCCCGGTAGTCCGCGCCGTACCCCCGCGCGAGGTCGCCGATGGACGCCTCCTGGGCGGTGCCGAACCAGTGGGGGAAGTCCTCGGCGTACTCCGGGCGACCGTGCTCGAGCCCGGCGAAGATCGAGCCCCCGTGGTCGTCGATGACGACCACCTGCAGGTCCACCGGCCGCTCGGACTCGGTCACCGCCAGCGAGGAGACGTCGTGGAGGAAGGTGAGGTCCCCCATGACGGCCCGCACCGCCCGGCCGCTCCCCCATGCCAGTCCGCGCGCGGTGGCGATCGTCCCGTCGATGCCGGCGAGGCCCCGGTTCGACACGACGTCGTCGCGCCCGGGGGCCTCCGCCACCAGGTCCACGGCCCGCACCGTGTTCGAGGCGCCGAGCACCAGCACCACCGGCGGGGCCGCCCACACGGCTGCGGCCACCCCCGCCAGGGTCGGCCGTGTCGCTCCCGACCTGGCGAGCAGCGCCTGGATCCTCTCCCCCACCTCCCGGGAGGCGGACTCCCACAGGAGGGCCCACCCGGAGTCGTCGTGGAGGTGTTCGGGGGCGGCGAGGGCGGGCACCACGACGTCGGCATTGCCGGAGGGGTCCCACCACGAGGTGGTGCGTGACTGGACGACGAGCCGGACGTCCGGGCGTGACAGCAGCGCGGAGACCGCCCGTGACAGGGTGGGTCGTCCGGTGAGCACCACCTGCTCGACCCCGTCGCCGGGGCCTCCCGCACCGACGAGGGCCTGCTGGTGCGGCACCCACGCCGGTGCCGTCGTCAGATCCGAGGACGGCTCCGCCAGGAGGGGGAGCCCTGCCCGTCCGGCCCAGGTCCCGGCTTCAGGATCCGCGCCGTCGCCGGCGAGGACGACGGTGCGCAGGGTGGGATCGACGACCTCCGTCCAGGGAACCGGGACGGGTCGGGGGAGCAGCACGTGCGGGGAGGGCGCCACGGGATCCTCCGTCGCCCCCGCCCTCCGACCCGCTCCCACGGGCTGACCCGCCCCCACCGACCGGTCCGCCGGGGTCACCCGATCACCTCGGGCCACCCGACCGGCCCGCGTCGCCGGGTCGGCCGGGTCGGGCACGAGGGGGTCGCGGAAGCCGATGTCCAGCTGCACGGGACCCGGTTCCCCCGTCGGCGCGCCGAGGGCGGTGGCGACGGCCCGGGCGACCAGGGCCCGCAACCTGCGGTCCGCCGGGGTCCCGGCGGGCACGTCCCAGCAGGCCCGCACGTGCGGACCGAAGACTCCCGGCTGCGTCGTCGTCTGGGAGGCACCGACGCCGCGCAGCTCGAATGGGCGGTCGGCGCTGAGCACCACCAGGGGGAGCCCGGAGTGGGAGGCCTCGGCCACCCCTGCGTGGAGCTCGGCCACCGCTCCACCCGAGGTCGTCACCACCGCCACGGCCACGGCCCCGGTCGCCGTGCGGGCGACCCCCGGCAGGAGGGCGTCGCCCTCGTCGGTCCCGTCACCCGGGGTGGCGAGCATGCCCGCCCGCGAGAGCCCCACGGCCACGAAGGCGGCGCCACGCTCGTCGAGGCGAACGTGGACGCGCACGGTCCCCGCCCGTTCGGCATCGGCCAGGGCGTAGGCGAGCGGAGCGGAGCGGGAGCCCGGGCAGTACACGACGTCGCGCACGCCGGCCGCGACCAGGGCCCCGACGAGGCCCTCGGCGAGTTCCTGCGAGGGGTGGCTCATGCGTGTGCCCCCCGCCCCGCGAGCGCGCGGCACATGGCGTCCAGGCGCTGGCGCCAGCGTTCCTCCAGTCCCTCCGGCAGCGGGTGGGCACCGACGAGGGACTCCTCCGGGGAGACCTCCCGGACCCCGATGGCGCCGTGCCGGGGCAGGAGTGGGGACGCGGTGACGTCAGCGGCCAGCAGTTGCGCGGTCGCCAGACCACAGGCGTGGTCGAGCGCGGGCAGGGCCGCCGCGGCCCGCACCCCGGCGGACAGCCCCACCGAGGACTCCAGGGCGGAGGAGATGACGACGTCCATCCCGGTCGCGTCGGCGACCTCGAGGGCCCGGTGGATCCCACCCAGGGGCGCGACCTTCACCACGGCGACGTCCGCGGCGCCGGCGCGGGCCACCGCGAGGGGGTCCTCGGCGCGCCGGATCGACTCGTCGGCGGCAACCGGCACGTCCACGAGTCGACGCACCCGGGTGAGGCCCTCGACATCGGCGCAGGGTTGCTCGACGTACTCCAGGCCTCCCGCGGCGCGGTCCAGGACGCGGATCGCGGAGACGGCCTCCTCCGGGGACCACGCGCCGTTCGCGTCGACGCGGATGCGCGCCCGGTCGCCCACGGTGTCGTGGAGGGCCGCGCGGACGGCGGCGACCCGTTCGACGTCCTCAGCCACGGAGGTCCCGGGGTCGGCCACCTTGACCTTCGCGGTGGCGCATCCGCCCGAGGCCCGCACCCGCCGGTCCGCCTCCTCCGGGGTGCACACGGGGACGGTGACGTTGACGGGCACTGCGTCGCGGCGCACGGGTGGGGCGGGGACCAGCGCCCCCTCGAGGGCGGCCAGCAGCCAGGTCGAGGACTCCTGCGGTGCGTAGTCCCAGAAGGGTGCCGCCTCGCCCCACCCCGCCGGGCCGTGCAGCAGCAGCCCGTCGCGGGAGGTGACCCGGCGGAAGCGGACCGTCATGGGCAGGTGGTGGAGGAGGACCCGGTCGACGCCGTCGAGGACGTCGCGGGTGGCGGCGGGCAGGGAGGCCGGATCGATCTCCCGGAGGGACGCCACGGAGGGCGCGGACGCATGCATGGGTCCATTGTGCCCGCTGGGGCACGTGGGGACTCCGTGGGTACGCCACGCACGACGCACGACACCCCGGGCACCGGGCGACGCGTCCGGGGACCGCCCACTGCCCCGTGCCGGGTCCCCGGACGTCCGGTGCAGCCCGGCAGCCCCGTGCGGACCTGTCCTCCTGTGGCCCGACGGCAGACAATGTCGGCCGGGGGACGGTGCGCACCTGCGCGATCCCACGCGTTCACGCAGGTCACGGCCCACCCCTCGGTCCCGCGACACATCACGGTGCCCGCATTGTCCGTCGGAGCGGGCCGCGCACATAGGGTGGACCCATGGTCTACGTCGCATTGGTGGTCGGGGTGCTCGCCGGGGTGGGGAGCCTCTGGCTGAGGGTCGACTCCCCCGCCTCCAGGTGGTGGGAGCACTCGGAGGGCATCGTCGACGAACGCTTCGCCTTCGCGACCCTGCCCGGGCTCTCCCTGCTCCTGCTCGGCGTCGGGGTCCTCGCCCTGGCGGGACTCGCCGGTCAGGGGATGCTGCTCTGGGTGGTCGCCGCCCTCGGTGCCGTGACGACGCTGGCCGGGGTGGTCCTCACCGTCCTCGGGTTCGGAGGCGGCCACCTGCCCGACCGACTCCTGCCCCGCTGGCGTCGGCGCGGGGAGCGCTGAGCGACCTCAGGCCCGTCCCAGGGCCGAGACCATGACGGCCTTGATGGTCGGCATGCGGTTGGCCGCCTGGTCGAAGACGATGGAGCGCGGGCCCTCGAAGACCTCGTCGGAGACCTCGATGCCCTCCAGCCCGAAACGCTCGTGGATGTGGCGGCCCACCTCGGTGCCGAGGTCGTGGTAGGCGGGCAGGCAGTGCATGAACTTCGCGCGCGGGCCCGCGAGCGCCATGAGGTCCTCGTCCACGCGGTAGTCGTGCAGGAGTTCGATGCGCTGGGCCCACACCTCCTTGGGCTCCCCCATGGAGACCCAGATGTCGGTGTGGACGAAGTCCGCTCCCTCCACCGCCGAGGTGTCCTCCGTGACCGTGATCCGGGCACCGGACCCCGCGGCGCGCTCGCGGGCGGCCGCGATGACGTCCTCGGCGGGCCACAGTTCCCTGGGCGCCACGATGCGCACGTCCATGCCGAGGATCGCCCCGTTGACCAACAGGGACCGGCCCATGTTGAAGCGCGCGTCCCCGACGTAGGCGTAGGAGATCTCCGCGTCGGGGCGACCACCGGAGTGCTCACGCATGGTGAGGGTGTCGGCGAGCATCTGGGTGGGGTGCCAGTCGTCGGTCAACCCGTTGAAGACGGGCACGCCGGAGCGGGCCGCGAGGGTCTCGACGTGGGACTGGAGGTCCCCGCGGTACTCGATGCCGTCGAACATCCGCCCGAGCACGCGGGCCGTGTCCTCCACGGACTCCTTGTGCCCCATCTGGGAGCCCGAGGGGTCGAGGTAGACCGTGTGGGCGCCCTGGTCGGCGGCGGCGACCTCGAAGGAGCAGCGCGTGCGGGTCGAGGTCTTGGCGAAGAGGAGGGCGACGTTGAGGCCGCGCATGTACTGGACCTCGCGGTGCTCCTCCTTGGCGGCCTTCAGCTCGGCGGAGAGGGCCAGCAGGTCGCGCCACTCGTCCCCCGTGAAGTCGAGTTCGCGCAGGAGGTGCTGGCCGGGGTGGAAGAGGCTGGGGACGTCGCTCGTCATGGCGGTCACGCTAGCAGCCCCGGCGCGTCGCGGGTGGGGACGTCCGGGGCGCCCCGTCGTGCGGGGTTCAGGGGTGTGCGGGTCCCTCCAGTGCGCCCCCGTCGGGTCCCGGGGCGCGGCGGGTACCGGCGTCGAGGGCGGCCCTGTCGACCATGGACTCGATGACGCTGCGTCCGTCCTCGTCGGTGCGCGACAGCACGCGGATCGAGGTGGCGGCGGCGAAGGCGACGACGAGGAGCGCGAAGGGGCCGGAGTACAGGATGAGGACCCAGGCCACCACGAGCATGTAGGCAGCCCCGTAGCCGGTGACGACACGGCGGGTCGGACCCGGTGGGAACACGTCGCGCAGGCGTTTGAACGCGGTGACGCACAGGGGGATGGCGACAAGGCCCAGCCCACCCAGGCCGATGCCGTGCCCGCGCAGGGTGAGCAGCATCGCCACGGGCCACAACCCGAAGGACAGCAGCATGGTGCGTCGGGACGCCCCCTGCTCGGGAGGGAGCAGTCGCGCGAATCGGCCCCTGGGCTCGTCCATGGTCCCCTGCCTGCTCGTCGGGTGCGGTGGCGCCGGCGGCACTCCCCCGCCCCGCCAGACTATCCCGACCCGGCCGACCCCTCCCGACGAGGGCGGTCCCGCAGCGACGAGGGCGGGGCGGCGGCC
>NZ_CCXH01000056.1 GCF_000820725.1 Actinomyces polynesiensis
ACACGTCCGGCGGTCGACTCGGGCCGCGCACGCACCGCGACCGGGCGCACGTACCCTGTCCCCATGACCGCACTGCCCTTCGTCTCCGACACCTTCGATGCCTCACGCTGGCGTGAGGTGGAGGGATTCGACCTCCAGGACATCACCTACCACCGCGGCGTCTCGCGCGGGGAGGACCTGGACGGCAGGCCCGAGGGGGCGGACCTGCCCTGGGTGCGCATCGCCTTCGACCGGCCCGACATCCGCAACGCCTTCCGCCCGCTCACGGTCGACGAACTCCACCGCTGCCTGGACCACGCCCGGATGAGCGGCGACGTCGCCGCCGTCATCCTCACCGGCAACGGCCCCTCCGCCCGCGACGGTGGGTACTCCTTCTGCTCCGGCGGCGACCAGCGGGTGCGCGGTGCCGACGGCTACCACTACGAGGTCGAGGGCGCGGACCCCGGTGCCGCCACCGCCACCCGACGCGAGCAGGTCGACCCGGCACGCGCGGGGCGGCTCCACATCCTGGAGGTCCAGCGCCTGATCCGCACCATGCCCAAGGTCGTCATCGCGGCGGTGCCCGGATGGGCGGCGGGGGGCGGCCACAGCCTCAACGTCGTCTGCGACCTGTCGGTGGCCTCCCTGGAGCACGCCGCCTTCATGCAGACCGACGCCAATGTCGGCTCCTTCGACGCCGGGTACGGCTCGGCGCTGCTGGCACGCCAGGTGGGCGACAAGCGCGCCCGGGAGATCTTCTTCCTGGCCGGTCGCTACGACGCGGCGACGGCGGAGCGTTGGGGTGTGGTCAACGCCGCCGTACCCCATGCGCAGCTGGAGGAGCGGGCGCTGGAGTGGGCGCGCACCATCGCGGGGAAGTCCCCCCAGGCGATCCGCATGCTCAAGTTCGCCTTCAACCTGGCCGATGACGGCCTGGCCGGGCAGCAGGTCTTCGCCGGGGAGGCGACCCGCATGGCCTACATGACGCCCGAGGCGCAGGAGGGACGCGATGCCTTCCTGGAGCACCGCGAGCCCGACTGGTCGGGCCACCCGTACTACTTCTGAGGAGGGACGTCGGATGGGGTCGGTGCGCGTGGGAGTCGGGGACGCCCCGGGCTCCCCTCGGGGCACGGGGGGACGCGGGGCACGACGGGTCGTCGCAGGGAGGGCGGAACCCGCTCATGCACCCCCCGGTGGAGGCCGCGTTCCTCGTCCTCGTGTCCCTGGTGGGCACCACCGCCTGCGGCACGCCGGTCACCGCCGTCTCCTCCCCCACAGCGGGCGCTGCGGCCTCCGCCCAGTCGGGTGCGACGGGCCCCGGGCAGTCGGGCACCGGTGCCACCACCACCGGCCCGGGCACGGCGGCCTCGCCCACCACGTCACGCCCGGCCACGGCACGCCCGTGCCGCAGCGGCGACCTCTCCTTCACCATCGAGAACGCTTCGTTCGCGATCGACCGGAGCCAGCTGATGCTGCGGGCGACCAATGACTCGTCCTCGCCCTGTGAGCTGGACACCCGACCCGTCATCCAGCTCGAGCACGACGGCGAGGACCTGCACGTGGTGACCGTGGACGCACTCGAGGGACGCAGCGCCCCCGCGGCCCCGTCGGACTCCGGTGCGGGCGGGGACACCGCCACCCCCGTCGTCCTGCTGCCCGGGGAGTCGTCGGTCTCCGTGCTCGAGTGGCGGGCGCAGCAGTGGTCGGGGGATGCGGGCACCGAGGTGCTACGCGCGGCGCCG
>NZ_CCXH01000057.1 GCF_000820725.1 Actinomyces polynesiensis
GTGGATCAGGGGCACCTGGTGCGCCGGCGCACTGGTCCTGGCGGCCGGGACGGCGCTGTTCGCCGAGGAGGTGACCCTGCCGGTCCTGGTCCTGTGGGGCCGGCTCCTCGTCGGGCCCCACATCGCACTGGCGGCCTGCCTGACCGTCCTCGCCCTGTGGACGGTGAGCGGGATCCTCGCCGTGGTCAGGCTCGGTGAGCCCTTCGTCGAGACGCCCGTCCTCCTGCGCCGCATCCTGCGCCGCACCGTCCGCACCGTCACGGCCGTGGCGACGGCGCTCACGGTCCCGGTCCTCGGGCTGGCCGCCTTCCTCGCGGCCACCGAACTGCCCCTGGCCGCCCACGTCCTGGTCCCGCAGTCACCGGACGGGTGCCGCCTCTACGCCGTGGTCCGGCCCGCCTACGACGGAACGGACACCGACTTCTACTTCCTCCCGCGCGGACACGTGGTGGCCGTCGACTCCGGCCGGACGTGGCCGACCAACGGGGACGACCCCTCCGACCCGGTCGTGTCCCTGCCCTGGTCGTTGGAGTGGGACAGAGACTCCGCCACACTCCGCCGGATGTCCGAGGAACCAGTCGACGCGACACCCCTCACCTGCCCCGCGCCCTGAGGGCGGGTTGTTCCCTCCGCCGACGGACCCTGACCGGTGGTCGCGCTGCACAACGACGAGGGCGACGCCACACGAGCAGGCCACGAGGGCGCTCAGGGGCAACAGACGCCCAGGGGCACCGTCAGGGGGCACCCGGCAGAAGTGCCAACAGGGAGAGGAGAACCCCTCCAACAGGCACGCGAATGACGGATCACCCCGCGCACTGTGGACTAGGCTGCAACTCGTCGGCAGCGACCAATGACGGTCCCGCTCCTTCGACCTGCACCGTTGCACCGGGAGCATGTTCTCCGAGACGAGTCCCACTCCGCAGCACCGAGGCGGAGAGGGGTGCTGCGAGTCCGGGGGAAGCACACACCACGCCGACCAGGAACGGGAGGGCCCGGGCAATGCATGGGGACCAGAGCGGGGGACACCGACGCTCGCGTCGAATTGTCATCGCATGTGCCTCCGCAACGATGCTCGCCGTCATCGTCACCATGGCAATCGTGTGGGCGCGCCCGACCAACGATCCGGCAGCACAACCCGATGCGGCACCGTCAGTCCCGACCCCTTCCCCGGGGAACGAGCAGACCGCGCAATCAGGGGATGCCGTTACCTTCCTGCGCGCCTACGCCGATGGCTCACCCGTGGTCCTCTCGCACCTGGGAGTCGGCACGAAGGATGACTCACTGCCGACCCTGACCGAGTACTTCGACTACACGTGCTACTTCTGCGCGCGCTACGACGTCGAGATGGGAGCGGAACTCTCGGACAGGGCAGTCGACGGTGACTTCAACATTGCCCATCAACCAGTGACCACGTCGGGTGCCGCATTCGCCTATCCAGCGACCACGGCATCGCTCATCGTCTCCCAGGCCGACCCAGCCCACTGGGTTGCCTTTCACCATGCGCTCCTGTCGTACTTCCACGAGCAGTACAACTCAGGTGACGGAACTGTCGTCCAGGACGGAGCACGGTCCTTCGAGGCGGTGAGGACGATTGCCGCAGATGCCGGAGTCCCGGATGAAGTGGTGTCGACCTTCACGCCGAACTCAGTTGGGAGGTACCTGACGACCACGACCAATGCGTGGGTGGCGGAGGACTTCGACGGACGTGATCCGAGCATGTTGGGCACGCCAGAGTTCGTCAGGGACCAGACCATGGTCATCCACTCGTCGGGCACCAGCGCCCAGGAGATCCTCCGGTCACTCGTCGAGGGAATGGAGGCGTCCTCTGCGGTGGACGGCTCCCACCACTGAGTCCGTCCGACTCGTGACACCTCCTGGTCCGCAACCCACCGTCGAGAAGGGACGGGAACCCATGCACAGACCCACACACCACACAGCGGTCCTGACATCCTCCGGGATCCTCATCCTGGTGGCCCTCGGGTTCGCCGTGTCCGCTCTCTCCGGACCTGCCGTGTCCACCACACCGCAGTCGCAGACGTTCTCCCGTGTCACCACCGACTCCCAGGCACTGGAGGTCGTGGACTCCGCCCGCACGGAACTCAACTCGCAGGCACTGGAGGAGTCCAGCGCGGCCAAGAGAGAACTCCCACCACTGCCAGAAGGCGCCTCCTACCCCGACAGGACCCACGTCTCCGACCTCGACGACACACAGGCTGACCTCGACGCCGGCCGACTCACCGCCCAGGAAGCCGTCGCGGAGTCCCAGGTCGTCTACGAGGACGGCTACTTCGCCTCCCTGACCGCCATCGACTGGCAGTGCTCCTGGATCTCCCAGGCCGTGGCCAGCCAGGACACCGGGGACGAGGCGGGCGTGGCCCGAGCCATCCAAGTCCTCACCGACTTCGGAGCCTCGGACCTGGCCGCGCCCTTCGTCGACTGGAACTCCTACATCCTCCCCGAGATCATCGAACCCATCGCCACGGGGGACAGCGACCTCGCACTCAACTACCTCGACCACTCCTGCTTCCCCCAGACACGGGTGGACCTCGAGTAGCACCCGCGTCATTCGGGCGGTCACGGAGACTGGGCGCGTCGGGCCGCATCCGCGCCCGGACGTCTGCTCAGCACACGGCGGAGAAGGACCGGCTCCGGTGGTGCACCTCCCAGTCGACGGCCGGAGGGGCAGCGACAATGGGCACTGGGCGGCCGTCCTCGCGAACTGGCCCGTGCGCGGTCAGTGAACGTCGGTGGAACCCCGTCTGCAGATCTGCGGAGTCGGGAGGTCGACGGTCTCAGTAGTGGCTGACGACGGTGGTGCCGATCTCGGACCAGTCGTAGATCCACTTGGCGCCGTCGACCGGCATGTTGACGCACCCGTGGGAGCCGCCCGGGCCTCCCCACCCGAAGGACGTCCGCCAGGGCGCCCCGTGCAGGGCGTAGGAGCCGGTGAAGTAGGTGACGTAGGGGACGTCAGGGGTCTTGTACTTCGTGCCGTCCTTGTTCAGGCCCTCCATGGTCTGGGACGCGTACTTGAGGTACACGTGGTACGTCCCGGTGACGGTCGGGGTGTCGGGCTCCCCGGGGACCATCGGGATCGGTCCCTGCACGATGGTGGCGCCCTCGTAGGCGGTCACGGTGTAGTTGGAGAGGTTGATGTCGATCCACTTCTCCCCGTCCGCGGCCTGGTAGACGAGGTCCTCCGCCCCGTCTGCGATCTCACGGGTCGTGAAGGTGGGCTCGACATTGTCGTACTTGAAGTCACCGGTGAAGGACTGGCCACCCTCCAGGGCCGCGACCACGGCCTTCTGCAGGACCGCGGTGTTGTTCACCTTGCAGCCTGCCGTGCCCGCATCGGCCACCGCCACGACGTCACCCTTGGAGTTGACGTTCTTCACGCCGGGGACTGCCTCCTCATTGGTGGCGGTCGCGGTCTTCTCCACCCAGGCGCTCACCTTGGCCTCGTCCCAGGTCGGGGTCCCCAGGGTCCCGTCGTCCTGGGTGGGGATCGAGATCCACCCGGCCTTGGTCGCGGTGTCCGCCGGGTAGGAGGCCACACCACTGTTCAGGGTCACGTCCAGGGCGAGCAGTCCGTTGGCCGCGTCCGCCACCGTCCGGGCCGCCTGCGTGGTCACGGTCGGCTCGACGTCCGAGGACTTCAGGTCCACGGCCTGTGACGTCAGGGTCGAGGCCGCCTTGGCCACCACCCCCGTCAACTGGGAGACATCCACACCGACACCTGCCTGCGCGTCGGTCACCACGAACTGACCGTCATCCGCGGAGAAGGTCACCGAGGCGTCCTCGGCCGGCTGCCCCGCCGTGGCCGCCAGCTCGGTGCTGAACTCCTGGAGCTTGGACTCGTCGACCGAGGTCACCACCGCGACGTCACGCCGGTCGACGAGCGCCTTGATCCGCGACCAGGCGGAGGCATTGGGCTCGAAGGCCTTCGCAGCCGTCGCCTGCGCGTCCACGCTCACACCCAGGTCGGAGAGCTTGGCAGTGGTCGGCTCGCCGTCCACGTTCACCGTCACGGTGATCGCGCCGGCCTTCTGCGCCACCGCCTCCGCGACCTCCTCCTGCGTCTGCCCCGTCACCGAGGTCCCCGCCACGGACACACCGGGCAGACCACGGGCAGCGAAGTGGGCGGCATAACCCGCCGTCGCGCCGGTGACGACCAGCACGAACGCCAGGACCCCACCCAGGAGCCACTTCAATATCGAGGAGATGCGATTCGAGGCCACGCCTCATGTTATGCGAACCCGGGCAACCACTGCAGTAGGGGATCGCCCACGTCGATCACGAATAGGTCACGCCGGACCGACCCTCCACCAGCACCGACACGGAGCCACCACCTCCCGCGCCGGTGCCGTCGGCCCCACGGGAGCCACAGGCGGGCGCGTCACCCCACCGTGGACGTGACGATCCGCGCACCCCGCCGTCCGGTGTCCCGGCGTAATCTGTCGTCTCCGGACCATGACCCCAGGAGGCACCACAATGACCGGACCGCGGATCCTGCTCGTCCCGGGCGGGACGTCCCCCGGGGCCGTCGCCATGGCCTACGCCTCCCTGCACAAACTCCTCGAACTGCACGGGGAACGCGCCGCCGACCCCGACCACCCCGCGCCCCACACCGTCGTGGTGCTGCGTTCCCCCAGCAGCGTCGACCGTGCCACCCTGCGCGGCTCCTCGGCCACCCCCTCCGAGGCCTTCCCCTCCCTCGACCCGGGCACCGCTGCCGACCCCCATCTCCTCGACGGCATCGACGTGGTCCTCCAGACCTCCGGGTCCTCCACCGGTACCCCCACCTGGTCGGTCTCCCCGTGGAGGCACTCATCGCCTCCGCGCGCTCCACCGAGCGGGCGCTCTCGGGGCCGGGCCGCTGGGTCCTGGCCCTGCCCGCGCACCACGTGGGCGGCGCACAGGTCCTCTTCCGGGCGGCGCTCGCCGGCACCTCACCCCAGGTGGTGGACACCACTGCGGGGTTCCGCCCCGACCGCCTGCCGCCAGCCATCGCCGGGGCGACGCAGGACCCGGAGGTACCGGGCTACCTCTCCCTGGTGCCCACCCAGCTGCGCGCCTGCCTGAAGGCCGGCCCCGAGGTCACCTCGTCGCTGACCCGGCTCGCCGCGGTCCTCGTGGGTGGTTCCAGCGCGGACCCGTCACTGCTCGACCGCGCCCGCGATCTCGGCATCCACGTCCACACGACCTTCGGCATGACGGAGACGTCCGGGGGCTGCGTCTACGACGGGCGTCCCCTGCCCGGCGTCACGGTCCGCACGGTGGAGGTGGAGGGACGCTCGCGCCTGGCCATCGCCGGTCCCGTGCTCATGACCCGCTACCTCGACGGCCCCTCCCCCTTCATCGACGAGGGCGGCCTGCGGTGGTTGCTCACCGGCGACATCGGACGTGTCACCCCGGCGGGCACGGTCGAGGTCTTCGGGCGCAGCGACGACGTCATCGTCTCGGGCGGTCTCTCCATCGCCCCGGGACCGGTGCGCCGTGCCGTCCTGGCGACCCCGGGGGTGTCGGACGCCTGGATCCTCGACCTCCCCGACGAGAAGTGGGGTGCCCTCGTCACGGCCGCCGTGGTGCCCGGACCCGGCGTGCTCGCCGGGACCGACACGAACGGGCCCGCCCTCGTCCCCGTGGCCCCCACCTCTGCCGGACCGGGGACGCCCGCATCCGCGCCGACTCCCGCAGCGGCGGCGGCCCAGCCCGACGGGGGACTGCACGACCTCGCCCTGGCGATCCGCGAACGGGTCGGGGAGGTGCTGGGTCGTGCGGAGGCCCCCCGCGTCGTCGTCGCGGTGGACTCCCTGCCGATGCTCCCCAGCGGCAAGGTCGACCCGCGCGCCCTGAGGGCGGCGGTCGAGGAGCGGATTGGCACCGGCGCCGAGTGGCGTCGTTGAATGGGCCCATGGCTTCCCCCTCCGACTGGCTGGAGGGCGCGCGTCTGCGCACCCTGCCCGCCGCAATGGCACCCGTCATCCTCGGCACCGCCTCCGCGGTCCACATCGGGCAGTGGTCCGCACCCAGGGCCCTGCTCGCCCTCGCGGTGGCGCTGCTCCTGCAGATCGGTGTCAACTTCTCCAACGACTACTCCGACGGCATCCGGGGCACCGACGACAACCGCCAGGGGCCCCCGCGCCTGACCGGCGGGGGGCTGGCCGCCCCGAGGACGGTCCTGGCAGCGGCCCTGGGCTGCTTCGGGGCCGCGGGGGTGCTCGGGTTGTGGCTGGTCCTCCTGTCGGGGCAGTGGGTGCTGGTGGCGGTGGGCGTCGCGGCGGTGGCCGCGGCCTGGTTCTACACGGGCGGGACCCATCCCTACGGGTACCTGGGGATCGGGGTCTCGGAGGTGATGGTCTTCGTCTTCTTCGGACTGGTGGCGACCGTCGGCACGACTGTCACCCAGGTGCCCTCCGCTCCCTGGTGGCTGTGGTGCCTGGCCAGCGGGGTGGGTCTGCTCAGCGTGAGCCTGCTCATGGTCAACAACATCCGCGACATCCCCACCGACCGGGAGGCCGGCAAACGCACGGTGGCGGTGCGTCTGGGTGAGGGGGGCGCGCGATCCGCCTACGTCGCGATGCTGGTGGCGGCACTCGTCCTGGCGGCCGTGGGCCTTCTCGGGGCGGACACCCGTCTGGCCGTGGCCGTGACCCCCTTCCTCGCGGTGGGGGCGGTGCTGCCCGCGCGCCGTGTCGTGGCGGGTGCGAGTGGTCGGGCGCTCATCCCGGCGCTGAGGGACACCGGCCTGTACACACTGGCCTGGTCGGTCGCGTGCGCGGTCGTCCTCGTCGTGGGCGCCTGAGTCCGGGTCCCCTGACCCGGCGCGCCCGTCCCCCGGGTCCTCTGCGAACGGTGGCGGACCCCCGCCTCGCCTAGACTGGTGACGTGTTCAGGATCCTCCTCGTCGTCGCATGGCTGGCGGTCACCGTCTATGCCATCGCTGATTGGGCGCGCACCCCCGAGGAGGAGATGCCCGGTCGGATCCCGCGCCTCATGTGGCTGATCATCATCCTCCTGACGATCCCCTCCTTCTCGATCGGGTCGGTCGTCTGGCTCATCGTCCGCGCCGTCGGGCGGGCCGAGTCCGAGAGCGACGGCACCCGCGCCACCACGCCGCACCCGATCTTCCCGCGGCCCGCCCGACAGGCACCGCCCACACCACCACCTGCGCCGCTGGCGCCCGACGACGACCCGGAGTTCCTCTTCCGCCTCGAGCGTGACATCCGTCGGCGCAGGGCCGCGGAGGAGGGGCGCAACTCCCGGGCGGCGGGCGGCCCAGACACCACCGGACGTCCGGACGGGGGCTCCGGGGCTCCGGACGCGCCCGTCGACCACGGGGACGACGGGGACCACCGCGGCGACGGCACCGGAGCGATCCCCCCCGAGGGGGCCGACGACCACACCACGCCCTCGTCGGGCACCGACGGCGGACGGGCGGAGGACCCACCCGAGGAGGGCGGGCACCCGGAGGACGGCGGTTCCCGGGACGGGGAGCACCCCTCAGACGGGGAACCCGGTCCCCGTCAGGACGACGAGGACGACGATGACGGGGCCAAGGGCCTCAGCGCCTGAGTCCGGCCTCCGACCGGCCCGGGGTCATGTCCGCCGCGCCCTGCAACAGGTCCGCGGCAGGCTCCTGGTAGGAGATCCCGACCAGCGTCGAACCCTCGAAGATGAACGAGGTCACTGACGCCAGCGAGCAGGTGCGCGAGAGCGGGCTGTGGGGCAGTGGCTTGCACTGTGCGAAGCGGGTGAGCGTCACGATGGGCATCTGGTGGGAGACGACCAGGGCCTCGTGCCCCCGCGCCTCGCGCAGTGCCCCCGACAGTGCCGCGGCCATGCGGGACGCCACCGCGGTGTAGGGCTCCCCCCAGGAGGGCCGCAGCGGGTGGGTGTAGAGGTGCCAGTACTGCGGGCGTGCGAGGGCGGCGCGGTCGGCGTTGACGGGGACGCCCTCGAAGGCGTTGCCGGCCTCGACCAGACGCGGGTCACAGGCGACCTCCACCCCGAAGGCCCTGGCCGTCGGCGTGGCGGACTGCTGCGCCCTCAGCAGGGGCGAGGCGATGACCGTGGTGATGTCGCGGCCCTCCTCGACGAGGTGCTCGGCGACCCGGGCAGCCATGGCGTGGCCGCGCTCGGTCAGGCCGAATCCCGGCAGGCGTCCGTAGAGCAGTCCGAGGGGGTTGTCCACCTCACCGTGTCGCATGACGTGGACGGTCGTGATCTCCATGACCCCAGTGTCCCATGGATGCCGGGAGCACCGTGGCACGGCTACCCTTGGGGCATGCAGCCAGCCCACCCGACGGAGTCCTCGCGGGTGGCTGCGTTCTTCGACATCGACAAGACCCTCATGCGCGGCGCCTCCGCCTCCGTCGTCGCCACCGCCCTCCTGCGACGCGGTCTCATCGACCGCCGCACCATCGTCTTCGCGGTCCGCCAGACGTTGCTCTACTCGCTCTTCGGGGAGAAGGTCTCCAGGGTCTCCACCGTCGCCCAGCGCGCCATGCGCAGCGTCGCCGGACAGTCCGTCGAGCAGATGCACGAGGTGATCGAGCAGGTCTGGGAGCCCGCCATCCTCCCCCGTCTCTACGCCCGCACCGTGGAGCGCATCAACTGGCACCTGGAGCAGGGGCACGAGGTCTGGCTCGCCTCGGCCACACCGTGGCTCGTCGCGGAGGTCATGGCCGAACACCTGGGGGCGACCGGGGGGATCGGGACCCGCCTCACCGTGCGTGACGGGTACCTGCTCGCGGAGCTCGATGGTCCCGTCGTCCACGCCCACCACAAGGCCGAGGCCGTGCGCCGCCTGGCCGAGCAACGCGGGATCGACCTCCGGCGCTCCTGGGCCTACTCCGATTCCTTCCACGACGTCGAGATGCTCGAGTCGGTCGGCCACCCCGTCGCCGTCAACGCCGACGTCCGCCTCGGTGGCGTCGCGCGCCGCAAGGGGTGGGAGCGTCTGGGTACGCGCACGAGGACGGACCGGCTGCGTGACCGGTCCCTCAAGACACTGGCGGCGACCGTGGCCGGGGCAGGAGTCGTCGCGATCGTCTCGGGGCTCTCCCACCTGCTCGGCACGGCCTGAGGCATCCGGGGCGGCAACGTCGCGGATCGTCACACCACGGGTGTCCACGCCGCGGGCCGACCGAAGGGGCAGGGCACGCGGAGCCGACCGGACACGGGCCGGGTGCAGTCCCGACCAGCCTCAGGAGGACGGGGGGCAGGTCTCGACGGTGGTGGTGTCCGTGCTGGGAGTGGTGGAGGGACTCTCGGTGGGGGTGGGGGTGGTACTGGGGGTGGTGGTGTCCCCGCTCTGGGGCTCGGTCTGGCCGCTCTGGGCGGTGGTGGGGTCGGGGACGGTGACTTCCTTCCCGTTGCCGTTGGTGTAGGTGGTACCCACCGGGAGGGTGGTGTCCGCGGCCAGTGCCGCCCACAGGTCGGTGGCGGCGGGCTCA
>NZ_CCXH01000058.1 GCF_000820725.1 Actinomyces polynesiensis
CCAAGGTGTTGCTCGCCACCGACCCCGCAAGGTCGCGGTACACGAACCACCCCGTCGAACCCGCGAACAACAAGACCGACAGCAGCACGGCGAGCACACCACGCCCCGCGCCGAAGCGGTACGGGTTGGTCGCCGCATGCATGACCGGGGCCGGGCCACCCCCACCGTGAACACTCATTGCGCACGATCGTACGTGAGAGCGCCGTATCCGACAGGGGTACGGGCGCTCCCGCAGTTCCGCGCCGGATCAGATCGGCCGGACACAGGGGGTGGCATCAGTGACAGGCCTGCGACGGACTCCCGATCCCGGCGGCGCAGCCGGGCGGACGGACCGGCGGCGACGCAGCCGGCGAGGGACCGGGACGGACCTCGACCTGGAATCAGGGCGGACCTCGGTGTCCGAATGGGACGGACCTCGCGGGGACAGGCGAGGGGCCCGGCCGATCGGCCGGGCCCCTCCGCGACGTCACTTCTTGTTGCGACGCTGGTGGCGCGTCTTGCGCAGCAGCTTGCGGTGCTTCTTCTTGGCCATGCGCTTGCGGCGCTTCTTGATCACGGAGCCCATGGGGTTCCTCCCTCGTCAACAGGTGAAGTGGCAGGTGCGACGGCCCGCCGGTCTGACTCGTCCGTGCCCGCGGGGGCACAACAGCCCCATCCTAGCCGCCAACTCCCCCAGCACGTTCATCGGACCACTCCGACAGACCCGCGTCGATCAGCTGCCTGACGGCGGACTCGGGGACCCTGAAGCTCTTCCCGACCCTGATCGCGGGCATCTCGCCGCTGTGGATCAGCCTGTAGACGGTCATCTTCGAGACGCGCATGAGGTCCGCCACTTCGGCCACCGTCATGAAACGGGGGGCGGACTTCTGGTCCATCGACGTCTCCCAGGGACATGAGGCGGCCGGATCCCAGTCCTGCGCTTGAGGGGCCTCGCAGGACATGATACGGCCTCGGTGTCCCCCTGCGGCAAGTGTCCACCGCCGAGGCGCGGCCCCGGGCCGGGAAGCGCGCGTCCCAGCGCCTAGCATGGGCACAGCCCGCAGCACCGCGGGCGACCGAACCCGACACCGGACCGAGGCAGGTGAGACGCATGGCATCCCTCCGTCGGGGTTCCCGCGGCCGTCGGCCCCAGGCCCCGGTGGACGCCTTCGACCCGCTCGCGCCCGAACCCGGCTCCGAACTCGTCCGTCCCGTGGAGGGACGCGCATCCACACTGCTCCGCAAGACACGTTCGGAGAAACTGCGCGAATGGGTGGACCGACAGGCCCGCAACTCCCCGGCGCGGCTCGCCCTCGCAGTCTTCAGCATCATCATCGTCATCGTCACCGCCCTGCTCAGCCTGCCCTTCGCCGCCGCCGAGGACGACCCCGTCGCCTTCGTCGACGTCTTCTTCACCGCGGTCTCCGCCGTGTGCGTGACGGGGCTGACCACCGTGGACACGGCCACCCACTGGTCGATCTTCGGCCAGGGGGTCATCGCACTGGCCATCGCGGTGGGTGGTCTGGGGGTCATGACCCTGGCGTCGGTGCTCGGCTTCGCGGTGTCGCGCCACCTGGGGCTCACCCAGCGAATGCTCGCGGCCGCGGAGACCAAGTCGGGCGGCCTGGGGCGCGTGGGAACCCTGCTGCGCGCCGTGATCGGCACCTCCCTCATCGCCGAGGGCGTGCTCTTCGTCGTGTTCCTGCCGCGCTTCCTCTCCCTCGGGGACTCGCTGCCGCAGGCGGTGTGGCACGCGATCTTCATGGCGATCTCCGTCTTCAACAACGCCGGTTTCGTCATCCTCGTGGGGGGGCTCTCGCCCCATGTCAGCGACTGGTGGATGCTGGTCCCCATCGGACTGGGCACCGTCGTCGGCGCGATCGGTTTCCCCGTCGTCACCGACATCACCGAGCGGTGGCGGACCCCGCGACGCTGGACGTTGCACACCAAGCTGACCCTGTCCATGTACGGCCTGCTCACCGTGGTGGGCTCGCTGCTCCTGGCCCTCACCGAGTGGACGAATCCCGCCACGCTCGGCGACCTCGACACGGGGTCGAAGATCCTCAACGTCCTCCTGGCCGGCGTGAACACGCGCTCCTCGGGCCTGTCCGCCCTCGACGTCAGCCAGATGCGCCCCCAGACCCACTTCGTGCAGGACATCCTCATGCTCATCGGCGGCGGCTCGGCCTCGACCGCCGGTGGCATCAAGGTCACGACCTTCGCGGTCCTCATGATCGTGGTGCTGGCCGAGGCACGGGGCGACCGCGACCTGGAGGCATTCGGCCGGCGCATCCCGGTCAACGTGGTGCGCCTGGCGGTGGCCGTCACCCTCATCGGCGTCTCGATGGTGTGCGTCGCCGTGGTCCTCCTGCTCACCCTCACCGATCTCTCGCTCGACGCGATCCTCTTCGAGACGATCTCCGCCTTCGCCACCGTGGGTCTCTCCACGGGCATCACCCCCGACCTCCCGGCGGCGGCCAAGTACGTCCTGGCCGTGCTCATGTACGCAGGCCGGACCGGCCCCATGACGGTGGCGGCCGCCCTGGCGCTGCGTGAGCGCCGACGGGTGATCCGCATGCCCGAGGAACGCCCGATCATCGGCTGAGGCCCGCGGCCCGGACCCGGGTGGGCAGCCCGACCCGACCCGGCGGGCGCGGACCCCACCCGCACCTCCGCCCGCCCCTCCGCCACGACGGGCGGGCACCACCGCTGCCCGGTGCGGTGGGAGAATGACCCCATGGCAGACGACAAGGCCCAGGCCTCGGGCACGTTGGTGATCGGGCTCGGACGGTTCGGCTCAGCCGTGGCGGCGACGCTGGACCGGCTGGGCCACGAGATCCTCGGGGTGGAGAAGGACGCCCGCCGCGTCCAGCAGTTCGCCGGACGCATCCCCCTGGTGGAGGCCGACGCCTCCAACGCCGAGGCACTCGAGCAGCTGGGCGCCCGCGAGTTCGCCTCGGCGGTTGTCGGCATCGGTTCATCCCTCGAGGCCTCGGTCCTCATCACCGCGAACCTCGTGGACATCGGCATCCCCTCGATCTGGGCCAAGGCCATCTCGCGGGAGCACGGCCGCATCCTCAAGCGCATCGGCGCCCACCACGTCGTCTACCCCGAGTTCGACGCCGGCCAGCGCACCGCGCACCTCGTCGGCGGCCGCATGCTCGACTACATCGAGATGGACAAGCAGGGGTTCGCCATCATGAAGCTCCGCCCGCCCAAGGAGGTCCAGGGCTTCACCGTCGGGGAGCTCGACCTGCGCGCCCGCTACGGCGTCAACCTCCTGGGGATCCTCCGACCGGGTCGCCCCTTCGAGTACGCCGACTCCCACACCCGGATCAACCCCGAGGACATCGTCATCGTCTCGGGGGACGCGATGCTCCTCGAGCACTTCGCCAACCGTCCCTGACGCTCCCCTCCCCCGCCTTGGGCGCCGCCCTCCCCCGGGATTCCCCCCGACGCCAGGTGCGGGTGGCGACGGGTACGGTGTGCGCCATGGCCAAGGAGAAGACATCGTTCCGGTGCACCGAGTGCGGGTGGACCTCCCCGAAGTGGGTCGGGCAGTGTCGCGAGTGCCAGGCCTGGGGGACCCGTGAGGAGTCCGGTCCCCGGGCCGGTGAGACGACGCCGACGGTGGCGCCACGTCGCCCGGCGGTCCCCACTGCGCAGGTCGACTCCCGCACCGCCCGCTCAACGACCCCACCGGTGTGGGCGAAACTCGACCGCGTCCTGGGCGGGGGGGGAATCTCCCCCCGGGGGCGGGTNTGCTGCTCGCCGGGTGAAGCCCGGGGGCGTTCGGCAAAAGTC
>NZ_CCXH01000059.1 GCF_000820725.1 Actinomyces polynesiensis
ACCGCGTCCTGGGCGGGGGGATCGTCCCCGGGGCGGTCGTGCTGCTCGCCGGTGAGCCGGGCGTCGGCAAGTCCACCTTGCTCCTCGACGTCGCGGCACGCGCGGCACGGGCCTCCCGCGAGGCCGGTCGGCCGGGCCCGGTGCTGTACGTGACCGGTGAGGAGTCCTCCGCCCAGGTGAAGGGCCGGGCCGAGCGCATCAGCGCGGTGGACGAGTCACTCCTCCTCGCCGACGACAACGACCTGGCGACCATCCTCGGCCACGTCGAGGCCGTGTCCCCCTCCCTGCTCGTCGTCGACTCCGTCCAGACCATCCGGTCCTCCCAGGTCGAGGGCGGTGCGGGCGGCGTCGCACAGGTGCGGGCAGTGGCCGCGGGCCTCATCCGCACCGCCAAGGAGCACGACCTGCCCGTGCTCCTGGTGGGTCACGTGACCAAGGACGGCGGGATCGCCGGACCGCGGGTCCTCGAGCACCTCGTCGACGTCGTGTGCCAGTTCGAGGGCGACCGGCACTCCCGCCTGCGTCTCCTGCGTGCGGTCAAGAACCGGTACGGCCCCACCGACGAGGTCGGTTGCTTCGAGCTCACCGACACCGGTATCAGGGGATTGGCCGACCCCTCGGGCCTGTTCCTCTCGCGCACCAGCCGTGACGTCCCCGGTTCCTGCGTGACGGTGTCCCTGGAGGGGCGGCGCCCCATGCCCACCGAGGTCCAGGCCCTCGTCGCCGCCTCGCCGGGGGGCTCCCCCCGGCGCACGACCTCCGGCGTGGACCACTCACGGATCGCGATGGTGCTGGCGGTCCTCCAGGCTCGGCTCCGCCAGGACACCTCCACGCTCGACGTCTACGTCTCCACGGTGGGCGGAGCGCGCGCCGTCGAACCGGCCGTCGACCTGGCCAGTGCCATCGCCGTCGTCTCCGCGATCCGCGGCACCGCACCCCGGGCGGGGATGGTGGCCATCGGTGAGGTCGGACTCACCGGCGAGCTGCGCGCCTGCGTGGGTGTCCAGCGCCGCCTCCAGGAGGCGGCACGCCTCGGGTTCACCACCGCCCTCGTCCCGGAGCAGGGCCTGGAGGACCTCCGGGCCGTGGAGGGCATGTTCGTGCGTCCCGTACCGGACCTGGCGACCGCCGTGGATGCCGCCCTGCCGTAGAATCGGACGGACAGCATCGGCGGCGTCGGAAGGCGGACGGACACCATGGGTTCAGATGTGGCGACCCTGCGCTCGGCCCTCCAGGCGATCGCCCCCGGGACCGCGTTGCGTGAGGGCCTGGAGCGGATCCAGCGCTCCCACACCGGGGCCCTCATCGTCCTCGGCCACACCCCCGAGGTCACCGACATCTGCTCGGGCGGTTTCGAGCTGGACGTGGAGTTCTCCGCCTCCCGCCTGCGGGAGCTGTGCAAGATGGACGGCGCGGTCGTGCTGGACACGGACAACTGGCGCATCCGCCGTGCCAACGTCCAGCTCCTGCCCGACCCCTCGATCCCGACCGACGAGTCCGGCATGCGCCACCGCACCGCCCAGCGCACGGCCCGCCAGACGGGCCTGCCGGTGCTCTCCCTGTCGGCCTCCATGCGGCTGATCTCGATCTACGTCGGCGAACTGCACCACACCGTCGAGGAGCCCGAGGCGCTGCTGTCCAGGGCCAACCTGGCCGTGGACACCCTGGACCGCTACAGCCAGCGCCTCGACGAGGTCCTCCAGACCCTCACGGTCCTCGAGATGCGGGACTCCGCCACGATCCGTGACGTCGCCACCGTCATGCAGCGCATGGAGATGATCCGACGCATCACCTCCGAGATCAACGGCTACCTCGAGGAGCTCGGCTCCGACGGGCGGCTCCTCGCCCTGCAGGTGGACGACCTCGTGCGCGGGTCCGCCTCGGAGCGCGCCCTCGTGCTGCGGGACTACATCCGTGACCCCACGGCCATCGCCGCTGCGGAGTCCCACCTCTCCGAACTCGGGGGGGACCGCCTCGTCGACCTCTCCGCCATCGCGAACGTGCTGGGGTTGGGGGTCTTCGACGTGGCGGACCTGGACCGGGTGGTCCAGCCACGCGGCATCCGGGCGCTGTCCCTGGTGCCCCGGCTCCCGTGGAACGTCATCAAGCTCATCGCGGAGAACTGGTCGACCCTGTCCGAGCTGCGTGAGGCGAGCGTCGAGGACCTCCAGCAGGTGGAGGGGATCGGCCCCTACCGGGCCAAGCTCATCCAGGAGAACCTCGAGCGCCAGCACGCCATGGCCTCCTCCGGCAGCATGGTCGGGTGGTGAGCGCGTCGGGGCGCTGAGGGCAACTCAGGCCGCGGCACCCGCAGCCCCTCCCCCGAAGGTCGCCCCGGGCGCGCTCAACGGAGTTCGAAGACGACCTCCTGGCCGAGTCCCGCCCCGTCCAGGTACGCCCGGACCCGGTAGGTGCCGGCACCCGCGACCTGCGCCTGGCCGTCGCCGTCGGTGTCCACCGGCGTGCAGCCGTCGTAGGTGAGACCGTCCCAGGTGAGGCTGCCCGACCACGTCTCCCCCGCCGCGAAGAGCAGGGGATCCTCCCCCGACTGCCGCCCCTCGCAGGTGGCCGAGTCGTAGAGCGTCTGGTCACCGCTGAGCACGCGGATCGTGACCTGTCCGAACGCGGTCGAGCACTCGCCCGCGGAGGGACCCGTCAGCTTGACACCCACCGTGACGCCCGAGCCGACACCCGGCGACCCGTCGATGCCGACCTCGGCGGTGAGGTCCTGCGCGGTGCACGCCAGGATGACGACCGCGGAGGACCCGTCGTCGTCGGAGAGGTCGGTGGGGTCCGTCGGCCCGCCGCCGGACTGGGCGTCACCGGACTGCGCCGCACCCGACTGGACGGCCCCCGTCGCCCGTGACGACGAGGTCACGGCCCCGACGAGGTGGGCGACGCCACCCACCAGGAGACCCAGGACGAGGAGCAGGGCCGCACCCGTGATCAGGCGACGTGGCCAGAGATTGGGCTGCGGACGCGAGCTGCGCCCCGGCCCCCTCCGGCCACCCGATGCGCCTCGATCTGCTGTCCCGTCCGTCCGCCCGACTGCCATGCCCCCGACGCTAGGTCCTCGGTGAGCGCCCGTACCTCCCCCACGCCGGTCAGGCCGGAGAGTTGGCCGTGACGTCCCTCCCGTCGCCGTCGTGCCCGTCGGTGTCGATGGTGCACCACCGCTCGACCACGACGGCGGTCACCGTCAGCACCACGGCGGCGAGCGCCGAGATTCCGGCCCCCGTCGCGGAGGAGGACATGGCGGCGGCCTCGAGGCGGGTGCTCCCCACGGCGGCGATGCCCCCGAGCACACCGACCGACAGTGCTCCCGTCCACGCCGATGCCCGCGCCGCGACGGCCGTGCGGACGGCCTTCAGGGGGGTCATCCAGGTCCGCTTGTGCTCCCGCAGGCGCACGACGGCACGCCCGGCCCAGAAGAGCGCCACGGCGAGGACACCGTAGACGATGGCGAGGTAGGGGGTGACGAGGGCGGGGCCGTGCCCGATCCCCACCGAGACCGCGCTCCCCAACGCCGCCAGGAACGCGGACACCAGGGCGCCGGCGACCAGGTGGAGCACGGACAGCGGTCTCACTCCCGGCCACCCTCACGGTGGGAGCGTCTCTGGACGGGGAGCTGGCCGGTGACGGTGGGACGCACCGTGAGCCCACGGAGGATGGAGGTCTGGGTCGTGGGGTCGTGCTCGAGCGGCCCCTGCGGTGTCCCCGGCGGCAGGTCGACCTTCAGGATCGAACGCCTGCCGGGGGTGGGGCGGTCCTCACCGTCCGTGGCAGGTGGCGTCTGTTCCTCGTCCTGCTGCCCCTCGAGCGGGCGCAGGTCGGCTGCGTCGTCGACGATGCGGACGCGTTCCCCCGAGGGGAAGTCCCACTCCGGCAACGCCCGGCCGTGGACCGGGGAGGGCCGCCCGCCCTCACCGCCACCCGGCAGGCCGGTGCCGGCCACCCCCGGATGGGGGACGTCGGATGCCCCCGACGGAGGGTTCCCCTCGGTGGGGGTCTCCCCGCCGGCCCGCCCGCCGCGAGGTCCGGGAGCGGAGGAACCCGGAGCCGGGGAACCGGAGTCCTCGGTCCGTGCTGCCCCGGTGCGGGGGGTGCCCGCCCCGGGGGTGGAGTCGGCTGAGCGCCTGAGGGGCACCCACATGCCGGAACGTCGTCTGGGCCCGGTGGACGCGCCCTCCTGTGCCGCCGCTGCGACCTGGGGCCCGGGCCCCGCCGTGGAGCCCGGGGGAACGCCGGGGGACCCCTGGGTCGTGGGGGCCTCCCCACCGGGGGCCTCCCCACCGGGGGCAGTGCCGGTCGGGGCCGACCACTGCGGCGTCCCCTCCCCGGACCCTGTCGTCCCGTCCCCCGCCGCCGGGCGTGCCTGCTCGGGGGCCCGTC
>NZ_CCXH01000060.1 GCF_000820725.1 Actinomyces polynesiensis
TCCGGGGCCACGTCCGGGGCCGTGTCCACCGGCACCCCGGCGTCGGCCGAGGGTCGGTCCGCGCCGACCGCAGGTCCCGTCCCGGCCGCCGGTCCCGCGTCTGCGGGGGCCAACGCCGAGGGGGCCTGCTCCTCGGGCGTGCTCCCCTCCCACTGCTCCCACAGGCGGTGCCAGAGGTAGTCGCCCCCCGACTCGGAGGGTCGCAGTCCCGACCGTGAGGCCTCGGGGACCAGGTCCAGACGGCTCGGGTGTCCCACGGCGGCGGTCTCCTGCGAGACCACGACCGAGCCACCCGCCGGGGTCTGGATGACGGGCACCGCGCTGCGTTCCGCGAGGACCTCGTCGGACTCGGCTGCCACGGGGCCGGGGTCCTCCAGCCAGTCGGAGACGGCGTCGAGCACCCCCGCACCGTCGGGCGCGTCCCGGACGAGGTCGGCCACGGGACCCGCACCGTCCAGCTCGGCCGCCGGGTCCACCAGGAGCCACGGCACGAGCACGAAGGCGCGTTCGTGCGCCCGGGGGTGGGGCAGGACCAGGTGTGGGTCGGAGGAGGTGACGCCCTCGTACTGGACGATGTCGATGTCGAGGGTGCGCGCACCCCAGTGCTCGTGGCGTACGCGCCCGAGGAGGGTCTCGATGCCGGAGGTGGCCGCGAGCAGCTCCTCGGGGTCCAGCGCCGTGCGGGCCAGCACGACTGCGTTCCAGTAGTCCGGCTGGGGTTCCTGGTCGGGGGCGAGGACGGCCCGGGTGCGGACCAGCGGGGACACGTCCAGCACCTGGATCCCCTCGAGGTCGACGAGGGCGGTGACGGCGCGGGCGAGCGTGGTGGGGACGTCCCCGAGGTTGCCACCCAGTGCCAGCACGACCCCGTGCCAGCGGGATCGGTCGACCCCGACGGTGCGCACGTCGCTGCGGGCACGGCGCGGTGGGGAATCCGGTCCCGCGTCCCCCACCGGGTCCTGGGAGGCCGTGTCGCCCTCGTCGGGGGCGGTCAGCGGGAGGGCGGTCACCGCGTGGTCGTCGGCATCCGCGCCCGCCGCGGCACCGCGACGGATGGTCACCGACACGTCTGAGAACTGCTGGCGCAAGGGGGCCATGGGCTTGTGGACGGTCACCTCGACACCCTCGACCAGGGGGTTGGCGAGGGCGACGTCGGCGACACGCGAGGCCAGGGTCTCCAGCAGGTGGACGGAGGGGCCGGTGAGGACCGCGACGGCCTCCTCGGCGATGTCGGCGTAGGAGACGGTGAGACCAATGTCGTCGGTGGCGGCGGCGGGTCGGGTGTCGACCCACAGCGAGACGTCCACGCTGAAGGTCTGGGTGCCCTCACGCTCGAAGGGGAACACCCCGTGGTGGCCGCGCGCGCTGAGGCCCCTCAGGGTGATGATGTCGTACTGGCTGCTCACGACTGCTCCTTCCCCGACGTCGCGCCCCGCACGACCTGTGCGTTCGGTGCCACGTCATGGACCCTCACGGCCCAGACCCCGGCCTCCACGGCCCGGCGGGTGATGGCCACGGTGGCTCGGTCGCGGTCCTCCCCGCCCCTGACCGCGAGGAAGCGCTTGCGCGAGGCCCCGACCACCACAGGGTACCCGAGCCCCCCGAGCCTCTCCATCGAGTCGACGAGTGCCCAGGACTGTTCGTGGCGCAGGGAGAAGCCGAGTCCGGGGTCCATCGCCAGGCGGGTGGGGTCCACCCCCGCCGCCAGCGCATCCCCCACCTGCGCGGAGGTCTCGGCGAGGACATCCGCGACCACGTCGTCGTAGTCGAAGTCCTCCTGCGGGCTGCCGGGGAAACCCCGCCAGTGCTGGACCACCCAGGCGCACCCCGTCGCCGCCACCGTGCGCGCCATGTCCGCATCGACCCGGCCGCCGGACACGTCGTTGACCAGTGCCGCCCCGGCGTCCGCGGCGCGGCGTGCGGTGGCGGCGTGGACCGTGTCGACGGACACCACGACGCCCTCGTCCGCCAGTGCGCCCACCACGGCGCCGATCCGCGCCCACTCCTCCTGCGCGTCGATGCGCGCGGAGCCCGGCCGGGTGGACTCCCCGCCCACGTCCACCAGGTCGGCCCCGTCGCGGAGCATGGCCCGCGCGTGGTCGAGGGCGCGCCCGGGCTCGGACCACAGCCCGCCGTCGGAGAAGGAGTCAGGGGTGACGTTGAGGATGCCCATGACGAGGGTGCGCCCCGTCGGCAGCTCCCAGCCCTCCGGCAGGAGCGGCCCGCGCGGGGCGGGCCCGCCCGTCACCGGCGCCCGCCGAGGACCAGGGACATCATCTCCGCGCGGGTCGCGGGGTGTTCCATGATCCCCCGCAGGGCCGAGGTCACCGTGGAGGACCCGGGCTTGTGCACGCCGCGCATGGTCATGCACATGTGCTCGGCCTCCAGGACCACGATGACCCCCTGCGGCCGGAGCACCTCCCAGACGGCGTCCGCGATCTGTGCCGTGAGCCGTTCCTGCACCTGGGGTCGACGGGCGTAGCCCTCGACCACGCGGGCCAGTTTCGACAGTCCCGTGACCTTCCCCCCTGCCGGGATGTAGCCGACGTGGGCCCGGCCGTGGAACGGCAGCAGGTGGTGCTCGCACACGGAGTGGAACTCGATGTCGCGGACGAGGACCAGCTCGTTGGTGCCGGTGTCGAACACCTTGTGCAGGTGCACCCTGGGGTCCTCGTCGAGGCCGGAGAGGATCTCCCGCCACGAGCGGGCCATGCGGTCGGGAGTCTCGCGCAGTCCCTCCCGGTCGGGGTCCTCCCCCACGGCGACGAGCAGGTCACGCATGGCGCGACGCACGCCCTCCTCGTCGTACATCAGCGGGCCTCCTCCGAGGCGGTCGGGTCGGCGGGCGGGGCATGGGGGTCGTCCGGGGGCGCGGTCGGGGTCTCCTCGGAGCCGACCACCGGGTGCCCGAGGACGGCGCCGTCGACGGCGGCCTCCGACCCGTAGTTCCACACCGGGCGCTCGGGCTGCTTGCGGATGCCCTCGAAGACCGTCGCGAGCTGCTTCTCGTCGAGTGTCTCGGCCTCGAGGAGTCGTGCGGCCAGGTCGTCGAGGACGTCGCGGTTGCGGGTGAGGATCTCCCAGGCCTCGCGGGTGGCGGCGTCGAGGAGCGTACGCACCTCGTCGTCGATGGCGGCGGCGACCTCGTCGGAGTACCCGCGGCTGCCGCCACGCCCCATGTCCCGCCCGACGAAGGGATCCGTCTCGGACTCGCCGAGCTTGACGTTGCCGATGCGGGAGGACATGCCGTAGTCGGTGACCATGGCGCGGGCGTTCTGGGTGGCCTTCTCGATGTCGTTGGCGGCACCGGTGGAGGGGTCGCGGAACACGATCTCCTCCGCCACGCGGCCGCCCATCGCGTAGACGAGGTCGTCGAGGATCTGGTTGCGGGTCTTGGAGTAGCGGTCCTCCGCGGGCATGACCATCGTGTAGCCCAGGGCCCGTCCACGCGGGAGGATCGTCACCTTGGTGACGGGGTCGGTGTAGCGCAGGGAGGCCGCGCACACGGCGTGCCCGCCCTCGTGGTAGGCGGTGACGGCCTTGTCGTGGTCGTTCATCACCCGGGTGCGCTTCTGGGGACCGGCGATGACGCGGTCGATGGCCTCGTCGATGGCGCGGGTGTCGATGAGGTCCGCATTGGAGCGCGCCGTCAGCAGGGCGGCCTCGTTGAGGACGTTGGCGAGGTCGGCGCCGGTGAAGCCGGGCGTGCGCTTGGCCACCTGGTGCAGGTCGACGTCCGGCGTGAGCGGCTTGCCGGTCGCGTGGACGCGGAGGATCGCCTCGCGGCCCTTGAGGTCGGGGGCCTCCACCGAGATCTGGCGGTCGAAGCGGCCCGGACGCAGGAGGGCCGGGTCGAGGATGTCGGGGCGGTTGGTCGCGGCGATGAGGATGACGTTGGCCCGGTCGTCGAAGCCGTCCATCTCCACGAGCAGCTGGTTGAGCGTCTGCTCGCGCTCGTCGTTGCCGCCGCCGATGCCGGAGCCACGGTGGCGGCCCACCGCGTCGATCTCGTCGATGAAGATGATGGCGGGGGCGGCCTTCTTCGCGCGGTCGAAGAGGTCACGCACGCGGGAGGCACCGACACCGACGTAGAGCTCCATGAACTCCGAACCGGAGATGGAGAAGAAGGGGACACGCGCCTCGCCGGCCACGGCCTTGGCGAGGAGGGTCTTGCCGGTGCCGGGTGGACCGTAGAGGAGCACACCGCGCGGGATGCGCGCGCCCACCGCGTGGAACTTCTCCGGCTTGGAGAGGAACTCGCGGATCTCCTCGAGTTCCTCCACGGCCTCGTCCTCGCCGGCGACGTCGGCGAAGGTGACCTCGGGACGTTCCTGGGTGATCTCCTTGGCGCGGGACTGGCCGAAGCCGCCCATCATCCGCGAGCCGTTCATCCGGGACATCAGCCACCAGAAGGCTGCCACCAGGATGACCAGGGGGAGGACCAGCTGCAGCATCGAGCTGAGGAAGGAGGGCTGCGGGTAGACCGCGTTCCACCCCTTCGCGGGGTCCGCCTTCTCCACGGCGGCGATGACGTCCGCGGACTGCGTCTGGGCATAGGTGAAGGAGATCGAGGTGCCCAGGTTCCGGGTGCTGTCACCCAACCCCGTGGACTGGTGCGTGTAGTCCTTGGACAGCGTCAGGTTGACCTGCTGGGTGCCGTCGTTGACGACCACCCGCTCCACCGTCGTCCCCCTGAGGATCTCCAGGCCCTCGGAGGTGTCGACGGGCTGGGGCTGGAACATGCGCCAGGCGAACCACCCCGCCGCCAGCAGGACCAGCAACGGGACCAGGATGTAGGTCCAGTTGATCCTCTTCTTCTTCTCGTTCTCGGCCACGTGCGTCCTTCGGTCACTCGGTGCTGGTGTGCGGGGTGGTCTCAGCCACCGTAGACGTGGGGGGCCAGCGTCCCCACGAAGGGCAGGTGGCGGTACTTCTCGTCGTAGTCCAGCCCGTAGCCGACGACGAACTCCGTGGGGATGTCGAAGCCGACGTAGGAGACGTCCACGTCGACCTTCGCAGCACCCGGCTTGCGCAGCAGGGTGGCGATGCGCACCGAGGAGGCGCCGCGCGTCTCCAGGTTGTCCTTCAGCCACGACAGGGTCAGGCCGGAGTCGATGATGTCCTCGACGATGATGACGTCACGGTCGTGGACGTCGGTGTCGAGGTCCTTGAGGATGCGCACGACCCCCGAGGACTTGGTGCCCGACCCGTAGGAGGACACGGCCATCCAGTCCATCTCCAGGGGGGTGTGGATCTTGCGGGAGAGATCGGCCATCACCATGATGGCGCCGCGCAGAACGCCCACCAGGAGGATGTCCTTCCCCGCGTAGTCACGGTCGATCTCGGCCGCCAGCTCGGAGAGTCGCCGGTCGATGTGTTCCTCGTCGACCAGAACGTTCGAGAGGTCCGACCCCATGTCCGACGCGTCCACGCCGATCCCTTCCTCTGGGTGGGTCCCTGGGCCCACGGCCCGAGGGGACAGAACTCCTCAAGCGTGCCACAGTTCCCCGCGCACCGGCGACGCAGGTCCGCGTTCTCGCTCACGGCGGACACGACGTGAGCGACGGATCATCCCCGACCGGTCACCAGCTGGGTGAGTTCGAGGACGGGCACCTCCGCGCGGCGCCCCCCGCGGTGCCCACCGGCCCCGCCCGCCGCTGCTGCGGGACGCGTGGTGCGACGCACGCGCACCCCGGGCAGGTCGAGGGCGCCCTGCC
>NZ_CCXH01000061.1 GCF_000820725.1 Actinomyces polynesiensis
AGTGCGGGACGGGGTCCTGCCCGAGGGCACGCTCCAGTGCGGGCAGCGCTCCGCTGCGCACGGCGGCGCGCCGCAGCGCACCCCCGTCGGCCGCGCGCCACGGGCCGTCAGGGGCGTTCGTCGGGTCCTCGACCCAGTCCAGGCCGAGCTGGCGGCAGGCCCCGCGTGTGTCGGCGCGCCGGATGCCGAGCAGGGGCCGGCACCACACGGTGCCGTCCGGGAGGCGCACCAGGTCCGACATCGCCCGCAGGGACCCCGCACCGGATCCGCGGGCCAGGCGCAGGAGCACGGTCTCGGCCTGGTCGTCCATCGTGTGCCCCACCAGGACGACGACCCGCCTCCCGCCGGAACGGGCCAGCGACCCCGCACGCCGCAGCAACGCGTCCCTCCGTGCGTCCCGCGCGGAGGCCTCCGGCCCGCCGGGCCCACCGACCTCCACGCTCTCCCAGTCGGCGTGCGCGCCGAGTCCGCCCATCAGCTCCGCGACACCGGCGGCCTCAGCGGCGGAGCCCTCGCGCAGGCCGTGGTCCACGGTGAGGGTGTGGACCCCCACCCCCAGACGGGTGCACTGGTCGATCGCCGTCACCGCGAGCGCGAGGGAGTCCGCCCCACCGGACACCCCGACGAGGACGACGGCGTCGCCCTCGTCGAGGAGCGGGCGCAGCGCTGCACGCACGGCCAGGGAGACCCGACGCAGGGGTCCCGCGGGGTTGGGTCCCACGAGGTCACGGGCCGTGGGGGGCGGCACCGCGCCCTCAGAGCCCGACACGGCGGGCCCAGACCTCCGGGTGCTCGAACTCCTCGCGCGTGGGCAGGTAGTCGGGGGAGCGCAGCAGGGTGGCCAGGGCGGAGTCGGCGCGGACCTCCTGGGCGAAGGCGGCGGCCCGGGCACGCTCCGGGTCGAGCTCGGGCACGGGGATGCCCATCCACGTGAGGACCTTCAGGCCGACCACGCCGGCGGGTTCGGGGGCGTTGTGCCTGATCCAACCGATGGAGGGGATGTCCTGGGGGCCGAGGTCCTCCAGCAGGGAGGACACGACCGCGTCGAGCACGAGCACCAGGCGCGCGAAGTCACCCGAGGACTGGGGCAGGTGCCGGGAGGTGCGCGACATGTGGGACACCAGCCACGGCGCGGCTTCGAAGAGGGTCCCCCACAGGCCGGCGCGCAGCGACACCCAGCGGCTGTAGTCGATCTGGTCCAGGGCGCCCTTCTCGGCGGTGGCCAGGACATTGGGGGCCACCAGGACGCGGCGGTGGGCGAAGGGGTCCCACAGGCCCTTGACCTGCGGGGCCAGGGCGCTGAGTCCGGCCGCCGCACCGGCGAGGTGGACCAGGCCGGGTCTCACCCGTGCGGGCGAGGCCCACTCCCCGACGGTCGGGCGGGAGTCGCCGACCTCGACGAAGGCGGAGGCGAGGCCGGCGCAGACCTCGATCGCCCCACGCCGGTCCACGACCAGGGCCGGGGCCTGCGCGACGCGGGTGGCGGCGTCCGGCAGGCCGGAGAGCCCTGCGAGCAGGGGCGCCGACCACCGGACGGCGCGCCGCAGTCGTGCCGTGGAGGCCGCTGCGGCCGCGGGGGACACGGTCGGTCCCGCGGGGGTCAGGTGGCTGACGGCACTGCCGAGTTCACGCCACCCGGGGGTGTGGATCATGGTGCGATCCTACCGGCGTGGACCTCTCACAGGCCCGAGAGTCCCTCCACGAAGTCGTCGAGGACGCCCCGCGTCCAGTAGGCGGCGCCTCCCGGGACCGAGTCGTTGCCCACCGCGAAGACCAGTGTGCGACCTCCCTCCGTGGTCACGACCCCCGCCAGGGAGGAGACCGACCCGAGGGAGCCGGTCTTGGCCTGCACGTTCGCCGCGGCGTCCCCGGTGAGGAAGCGCCCGTCGAGGGTCCCGTCCAGCCCTCCCCAGGGGAGGGAGCGCACGAGGTCGCGCAGGTTCGGGTGGGTGGCGTCCATGGTGGTCAGGAGGGTCTCCGCCAGCGTCCTGCCGGAGATCCGGTCATCGGAGGACAGGCCCGAGCAGTCCTGCATCCTCAGGCCGGTCGTGTCGATGCCGAGGTCCGTGAGTGTGCCGGCGACGTGCGCCGTCGCGCCGGAGAAGGAGGGCTCGGCTCCGGCTGCGGCCGCGGCGAGTCGGCAGTACTGGTCCGCCAGGGTGTTGTCGGAGTGGTGGAGGAACCAGCGGATCTGCTGGCCGATGGTGGCGGACTCGACCCGTGCCAGTTCGGTGGCCCCGTCGGGCAGCGTCGCCTCCCCGGAGGCCTCGGCCTCGATGCCGGCGCTGCGCAGTCGGGCCGCGAGTTCCAGGGCGACGTCCCTGCCCGGGTCCTCCGCGAAGGAGTCCCCGCCTGCGGTGGTGCGCCCACCGTTGAAGGCGAAGGCACCGACGACGCCCTCGTACCCCTCGACGTCCTGCTTCTTCCAGGCGTCGAGGGTGGGGGAACCGGTGAAGATGTCGTGGTCCCAGCGCAGGGTCACGCGGGTGATCCCGCGCTCCTGGAGTTGGGCGATGGTGTCGGCGGCCAGGTCGGCGATGCCCGCGTGGCCCTCGACGGAGTCCTCGCTCCCCTCCCCGCGGGCCAGGAGGAGGTCCCCCTCGCCCCACAGGTAGAGGTCGGTGCCCTTGAGTGAGGTGCCCGTGGCGAGTGTGGCCGAGGAGTCGAGGTCGGACAGGGCGGTGGTCGCGGTGAGGATCTTGGTGGTGGAGGCCGGGGTGTGGGCGGTGGCCGAGGCGGAGTCGAGGAGGACCTCGCCGGTGTCGGCGTCCATGACGATGCCCCAGCTCTTCCACTTGCCGTCGGTGGCGGCGTTGGCCACCGGTGTCCACAGCTCCTTGACGTCCGCCGCGTCCACGGCCGTCCCGTCCCCGGACTGGGCCCGGGTGTCCACCACCCCGGACTGGGGTGCCAGCGAGGGCGGGTCGGAGGGCTGGGGGACGTCTGAGAGGGTGAGCACGCCGGGGACGACGTCGTGGGCGTCTGCCACGGCGTAGCCGACCAGAGCCACCGCCGCCACGCTTGCGCCTACAATCGCACCAACAGCCCTGCGCCGCATCGAACCCCCCTGGTGTGCCGATTCCCGGTTCACACTAGTGGAGTGGCGACGCCTCACTGACCAGACCGACCGGAGGGACGCCAGACGTCCCGGCAGGAGGAACACGGACGTGGAGTTCGACGTCACCATCGAGATCCCCAAGGGGAACCGGAACAAGTACGAGATCGACCACGAGACCGGGCGCATCCGCCTGGACCGCATGCTCTTCACCTCGACGCGCTACCCCGACGACTACGGGTTCATCGACGACACCCTGGGGGAGGACGGGGACCCGCTGGACGCGCTGGTGCTCCTCGACGAGCCGACCTTCCCCGGGTGCGTGATCCGCTGCCGCGCACTGGGCATGTTCCGCATGCGCGACGAGAAGGGCGGCGACGACAAGGTCCTGTGCGTGCCCGCCTCCGACCAGCGCGCGTCGTGGCGCACCGAGATCGACGACGTCTCGGAGTACCACCGCCTGGAGATCCAGCACTTCTTCGAGGTCTACAAGGACCTGGAGCCCGGCAAGTCCGTCGAGGGTGCCCACTGGGTCGGCCGTGAGGCCGCCGAGGCCGAGATCGTGCGCTCCTACGAGCGTGCCAAGGAGACCGGGGCGGACGGGTTCAACTGACCCCTCCTCCCCCTGCCGAAGTCCGCTCTGTTCGGGGGTCGAGGTCCGTCCTGTTCCAACCCTGAGGTCCGTCCCGTTCTGCCGTCGAAGTCCGTCCTGGCGGACCACTCCGGCGCACGAGGGCGGACCTCACGCTGTGGGAAGGGCGGACCTCACACCCACAACAGGGCGGACCTCACGGTGTGAACTGAGCGGACCTCACGGTGTGAACTGAGCGGACCTCGCGCCCGGGGACCCTGGCGGAAGCGACGGACCGTCAGGCGACGCGCACTGCGTAGGGCATGACCTGACCCCAGTTGTAGATGGTGGTCACGCGCACAGGGATCCCGAAGGTCGGGGCCTCCACGATCCGGTTGCCGCCCAGCGACATGGCGACGTGGTAGATCCGGCTGCCGTCGCTCCAGAAGATCAGGTCGCCGGCCTGGGCCGACCCCACCGGCACGTGCGTGCCCTCGTAGTACTGTGCAGCGGCGAGGTGGGTCAGGTAGATCCCCTGCGAGCGGTACGCCATCATCACCAGCCCGGAGCAGTCGTACCCGGGTCCCTCACCCGCCCACACGTAGGGGGATCCGAGCCTGCTCAGCGCCCAGCTGACCGCGCCCGCAGCGGCATTGCCGGACGAGGAGGCGGGGCGTGTCTCGTCACGCGAGGCCGGGGTCGAGGACGACCCTCCGGAGGAACTGCCGCCCGAGGTCGACCCGCCGGACGAGGTGCCACCGGAGGAGGAACCA
>NZ_CCXH01000062.1 GCF_000820725.1 Actinomyces polynesiensis
CTGCGCGGCCGCCTTGCGGGCAGCCTCCTCGGCCGCCTTCTGGCGCTGCTCCTCGAGGTAGGTCTGGCGCTCCTGGATCAGGGCGACAGTGGTGTTCTCCTTCTTGGCCAGCTCCTCGGTGAGCACCTGACGGCGCGCCTCGGTCTGGTTCTGGAGGGCCACCGCGCTCTCCGCGGCCGCCTGTGCGGCATCCGTGCGCGTCTGGACCTCGTCCGTGGCCTCCTGCTGGTTGGCCACCGCCTTGTCGGCCGCGTCCTTCATGATCTTCGCGACCTGCTCCAGCGCGGCCACGCGCTGCATCTTCGACTCGGCGGCGCTGCCGAAGGTCTGGATCGCCGCCTGCTTGGCCTCCACCGTGCGCAGGCCGTCGGACTCCAGATAGGGGGCGAGGGCGTCCAGGGACGAACCGTCCGAGCGGTACGCGGTCTGGACCACCGAGGCGAGCTCCTGGCGACCCTTGTCGTAGTCCGCCTGGGCCTTGGCCGACTCCTCCTTGGCCTTCGTGGCGGTGTCGGTGGCCTCCTGGAGCTTGATCTTGGCGTCGTTGAGCTCCTCGGCCGCGATCTGGGCCGCCTGCGTTGTCTGTTGGGCCTGGGAGGTGACGTTGGCCAGCTCGACCTCGATCTGGGCCACCGACATCTTCGCGGCGTTCTCCTCGGCCCGGGCCCGGTCGATGTCGTCCTGGGAGGGCGCGGCCTGCGCCACGGCCGGGAAGAAGAGGGAGAGTGCGGCCAGGAGTGCGACGAGGCCCGTGACGCGCCGCGGGGACCTGTGCTGCTCGACTGTCCGTCCTCGAATGCTCAATGCCACGTGACCCACCTGTTGTCTGCTCGACGGTCCGTCACCGGTGCGCACCCGTCGCCCGCCTCGCGTCCGGATGCGCCCTCAGACGCTGGTTCCCCCACGAACGTACTTCACCACCATGACCATGTGCAACAAGTTTCCCAATAATGCCTTTTGAACACACGTGCACCATTGGCCACAATCGCAACATCAGCACCACCGAACGCCACGGGGAAGCGACGCCGCTCCGCGGGCGGTGCCGCCCCCGTCCCGGTCCCCACCAGACCCCACCGGCCCCGCCGGCACCCGACCACGTCACACCATCCCGGATCCTGGGACCCGTCCTCCACGCCCCCCGGGCGTCACGTATGTTCTGCCCATGTCCCGCCGAATGCCGAGCTGACTGCACGTCAGCCACCAGATGCGCCGACCGCCGGAGGTCGAGGACGAGTTCCTCCCACGGGTCGGGCGTGACGCGTGTGCGGAACTGTCGTGCAGCCAGTGTCACCACCTGCGGGAGGCACCGGAAGACGGCCACCGACCCCGGACCACCGGGCCGCCCCGGAGCACTGCTCCCGCCCCACCTCACCACACCGACTGCAGGAGCAGACATGTCACACCAGAGCAACGCCCAGAACTGGGCCTTCGAGACCAAGCAGATCCACGCGGGCTGGGACCGCGACCCCGAGACCGGGGCCACGAGCCTCCCGATCTTCCAGACCTCCTCCTACGCCTTCGCCAATGCCGACCAGGCAGCCGACCGTTTCGGCCTCCGGGAGCTCGGACCCATCTACACCCGCCTCACCAACCCCACCAACGAGGCGGTCGAGAACCGCATCGCCGCCCTCGAGGGCGGTGTCGGCGCGCTCCTCGTCTCCTCCGGACAGGCCGCCGAGGCACTGGCGATCCTCAACATCGCCGTCGCCGGCAACAACGTCGTCGCCTCCCCCTCCCTGTACGGGGGCACGGTCACCCTGCTGAAGAACACCCTGGGCCGTCTCGGCATCGAGGCCCGTTTCGTCGAGGACACCTCCGACCCCGAGGCCTGGAAGGCACTCGCCGACGAGAAGACGGTCGCCTTCTACGGTGAGACGATCCCGAACCCCAAGGGCGACATCCTCGACATCGAGCCCATCGCCGCCGCGGCCCACGAGGTCGGCGTCCCCCTGATCGTCGACAACACCGTGGCCACCCCCTACCTCCTGCGTCCCATCGAGTGGGGCGCGGACGTGGTCGTCCACTCCGCCACCAAGTACCTCGGTGGGCACGGCACCTCGATCTCCGGGGTCATCGTGGACTCGGGCAACTTCGACTACGGCGCCGAGCCCGAGCGCTTCCCCTACTTCTCCACTCCCGACGAGTCCTACAACGGCCTCGTCTACGCCCGGGACCTCGGCAAGGACGGCGCCTTCGGCGTCAACCTCTCCTACATCCTGCGGGCGCGGACCCTGGGTGAGCGCGACCTCGGCTTCGCCTCCTCGCCCTTCAACGCGTTCCTCATCGAGCAGGGCATCCAGACCCTGTCCCTGCGCGTCGAGCGCCACGTGGACAACGCCCTCAGGATCGCCCGGTACCTCGAGGCGCACTCCCAGGTCGAGTCCGTGGCGTACGCGGGCCTCGAGTCCTCCCCGTACCACGAGCTGGCGAAGAAGTACACGCCGCGCGGTCCCGGCGGACTGCTCTCCTTCGTGATCGAGGGCGGGGCCGCGGCGGGGAAGGCCTTCGCCGACGCCCTGGAGCTGCTCCCCACGGTGGCCAACATCGGGGACGCGAAGTCCCTCGTCATCCACCCGGCCTCCACCACGCACTCCCAGCTCACCGAGGACGAGCTGCGCAAGGCGGGCATCGAGCCCGGCACGGTGCGCCTGTCCATCGGCATCGAGTACGTCGACGACATCATCGCCGACCTCGAGCTCGGGTTCGCCGCCGCTGCCGCAGTCACGGCGGGTACCGAGGCGGCCTGAGCCATGTCGCAGCACCGCTCCGTCCAGCCCCTGCGCCCCCCGGTCTCCGGGGGGTGGCACGAGGGCGACCCCGCTGCCTTCCGGCACTTCG
>NZ_CCXH01000063.1 GCF_000820725.1 Actinomyces polynesiensis
TGACCACGGGCCGGGCCCCGGCAGCCCCCACGAACCCGGCTCCCACGTCCCCCGCACACGCAGCGCCGGCCCGCGGCGGCGCCCCCACCGACACCCCCACCGCCGCCACCGACATCCCCGCCTCCGCCTCCGACATCCCCGCGCTCCCCGGACCGGGCGCCACCCCCGCGCCGGGCATCGACGTCCTCGCGCCCTGGGGTCCCCAGGGCCCGCCCCCGACGGACCGGTGGCGCACCGACATCCTCGGTCCCGGCTTCGAGTCCCGCACGATCCCCCTCCTGCCGGACGACGAGGGCGAGGTCGTGGCCACACTGGTCCGCCACCTGCCCCACCAGGACCCCGGCGCCCCGGAGGACGCCCTCGCCTTCCCCCGCTTCGTCGCGCTGTACATCCACGGCCGCAACGACTACTTCTTCCAGGTGGAGCTCGCACGCACGGTCGCCTCCGCCGGGGGCGCCTTCTTCGCGGTCGACCTGCGCAAATACGGCCGCTCCCTGCGGCCGGGCCAGACCATCGGCTTCACGAGCGACCTGTCCGTCTACGACGAGGACATCTCTGAGTCCCTCGACCTCATCCGCTCCGAGGTCGGGCGCCTGCCGCTGGTCCTCATCGGCCACTCGACCGGCGGGCTGACGGCAACCCTGTGGGCCTACCGCCACCCCGGTGCCGTGACGGGCGTCGTGCTGAACTCGGCGTGGCTCGAGATGCAGACCATGGCCGCGATGCGCTCCACCGTGCAGCCCGTACTGGGCCGCATCGCCGCCCGCAACCCCCTGTGGGCGGTGCCCACGGGTGGCGGATCGGACTTCTACTCCCGCTCCCTCCTCGAGGGCTGGGCGGGGTCCGGCTTCCCCCTCCCCTCCCGCCTGCGGGGGTACGAGGGCGACCCCGCTGTCGCGGGGTGGACCTACGCCACCGAGTGGAAGCGGCCGGACTCCTACCCGGCCTACGCCCAGTGGCTCGAGGCGATCCTGGCCGCCCAGGAGCAGGTCGAGAAGCACGTCCATCTCGACTGCCCGGTGCTCTCGATGTGCTCGACGAGCACCTTCACGGGCGACACCTGGTCCCCGGAGGTGTTCGGCTCGGACACGGTGCTCGACGTCGACGTCATCGTGGAACGCTCGGCGACCCTCGGGCCCCTGGTGACGATCGCCCGGTTCCCCGGACGCCACGACCTGTTCCTCTCCGACCCGGACGTGCGCGCCAACGTGCGTTCGGTGATGTCGCGCTGGCTGTCGGCCTTCGTGTGACCTGCGGGTCCGCGCGGGACCTCAGTGACGACCCTGGCGCTCGCCCGCCCGCTCGTACTCGCGGATGATCTCGGCGTTGACCTCGTCCAGCGACTCCGCCAGGCTCGGACCGAGGTGGTCGCCGAGGTGCCACTCGTCCCACCCGTCGAGGCCCGGGTGACCGGAGGCCGCGAGGGCCTCCGTCGGGTCGTCGAACTCACCGGCGGGCACCCGCACCTGCCCCTGCGGGGTGAGCACGCCCTCCGCGGTCGGATCCAGCGAGGGGCGCAGCACCAGTGGCGCCTCCTCCCCCACGATGCGTCCGAGGGCCTCCATCGCCTGGGAGTCCCTCAGGAGCACCGGGACGCCCTCCGGGAGCGGCGCAGGGCCGTCCGCGTGCGGGCGGTCCGCGGAGGACCAGGACGCGGCCTCCGAGGCCTGCGCCGCCTGGGCCACCGACTCCTCGTCCCCGACCTCCGTCGGGACGCCGTGCGCGCCGTGACCGGGTGCCTCCTGCGTGGCTGCGTCCTCCCATGCGCCCACGGCCTCGCTCCACGTCCCCTCGTGGGCGGGGAGGTGGGGGATCGTGGTGGAGGGTCGGGACAGGTCGGGGGTCTCCTCCTCGGGGACCTCGCGGGCCGCGTGCCTGGCCGGGGCCACGGACGTCTCCCGATCCCCGGGGGGCACGATGGGGGTCGGGCCGGTCACGGGGTGTGTGCCGTCGCCGACGCCGGGGGCCGTGCCGGTGGTGGACGGGAGCGACTCCCACTCCGGGACCGCGGAGTCGTCCTCCCCGGCGCCGGCGCCCGAGCCGGGGGCGACGACGTGCTCCTCGGACCCACGGGGACCCGACGGTCCACCGGGCGTGCTGTCGGTCTCCTCCACCGGCGCGTCGACATCCGGGAGCCCGGCACCGTGGCGTCCCGGGGCGGGCAGCGCGGCGGCACCTGTCGGGGCCGAACCCAACTCGGGGATGGACCCGGTGCGCCCGAGGAGGACCTGCGGACTGTGCCCGTACAGGCGCGGACCGACGGCGTGGACCTCGAGGAACGCCCTGCCGTTGGACATCTGGCGCAGGGACATCTCGTGGACCTCGACCCCCGAACTGGCCAGGACGTCCAGGGCAGGGCGGACCTGCAGGTCGATCGAGCCGACCACCATCACCAGACGCGGACCGGGAGCGGGCGAGGGCGGCATCGAGTCGCGGAAGTGGACCCATCCCTCCTTGAACCCCTCGACGTCACCGGGGTACTCGCGGGCGAGGTCGGTCCAGGACAGGGCGGCCGTGTCGGCCAGGCGTGAGAGGGAGGCGATGAGGGTGTCGGAGTCCAGGTGGTCGAGCACCTCCACCGAGACGACCTGCCCGGAGGCGTCCAGGGCCGTCAGGCGTGGCTGCTCGTTGCTGGGGTCCGACACGCGCGACATGTCGCGCCACGTGATGGGGAACAACGGGCGCGAGACGATCTCGAGGACCTGACCGCGGACCGCCTCCAGCACCTCGGGTGACAGTCCGTTGGCGACGGGTCGGCCGAACTGGGCGGGCACCAGGTGCCCGTCCTCGAACTCGAACAGGGCCATTCGTCACCCCCACAGATATGGCCGGAACAGGAATCATTGTCCCACATGGCACGGCCACCGGGGACCCGGCACGCAGCCGCTCCCGTGCCCCGTCACCGGGGGACCGCAGGCGTGCCCGGGGCGGGGCACGGACCGGACGGCCCAGCCGCCCCGCGCCCGGGGGTGCCAGAATCGGGGCATGAGTGCCCCCGACCCGGACGGAACCCCCTCCTCCCCGCGGTCCGGCGTGCCCGGTGGGACGCCGGTCGCCGCCACGACCCTGACATCCACGGCACTGCAGGTCGCGCTCCCGCCCTCGTCGACGGACCCCACCGACGACCCCGCCACCCGCCGCTTCCTCGACGAGCTCGTGGACCTGCTCGAGGGCGAGGTCGATGCCACCCGTGGGACCCGCGCCCGTTTCTCCACCGATGCCGGGAACTACCGCGTCCCTCCCCTGGCGGTCGTCTTCCCCGCGGGCACCGACGACGTCGTGGCGACGTTGGGGGCGTGCCGACGCTGGCACGTCCCGGTCACCAACCGTGGTGGCGGCACCTCCTGTGCGGGCAACGCCATCGGTCCGGGAGTGGTCCTGGACTTCTCCCGTCACATGAACCGGGTCCTGTCCCTCGACCCCGCGGGCCGGACCGCCGTGGTCGAGCCGGGTTGCGTCCAGGCCACCCTGCAGAAGGCGGCGGCCCCCCACGGGCTGCGTTTCGGCCCGGACCCCTCCAGCCAGAACCGCGCCACGATCGGTGGCATGGTCGGCAACAACGCCTGCGGTCCCCACGCCACCGCCTGGGGCCGCACGGCCGACAACATCATCTCCCTGGAGTGCGTGGACGGCCGCGGTCGGCGCTTCACCGCCCGCACCTCCGGAGACCTCTCCGAGGTCCCGGGCCTGGGTGATCTGGTCCGCGACCACCTCGCGCTGGTCCGCACCGAACTGGGCACCTTCGGCAGGCAGGTCTCCGGGTACTCCCTGGAGCACCTCACACCGGAGGGGCACGGCAACCTCGCCGCCATGCTGGTGGGCACGGAGGGAACCCTGGTCACGGTCCTCGAGGTGACCGTGCGTCTGGTCGACCTCCCGACCGCGCCGGTGCTGGTGGCGCTGGGCTACCCGGACATGATCGCCGCCGCCGACGACGTCCCCGCACTGCTCGTCCACCACCCCCTCGCCGTGGAGGGAATGGACTCCCGCCTGGTCGACGTGGTCCGCCACCACGCGGGCCCCGGGGCGGTCCCCACGCTCCCCGAGGGCAACGGGCGGCTGATGTGCGAGGTCGGGGGCACTTCCCCGGAGGACTCGCTGGCGCGCGCGCACGCGCTCGCGGCCGACGCCCACACCGACGCGGTCGCCGTCTACCCGCCGGGCTCCGATGCCACCGCCCTGTGGCGCATCCGCGCCGACGGCGCCGGGCTGGGCGGACGCACCCCCATCGACGCCGTCGAGGGCACCGGCAACGAGCAGGCCTGGCCGGGCTTCGAGGACGCGGCGGTCCCGCCCGCCAACCTGGGCGCCTACCTGCGTGACTTCACCGCCCTCATGGAGGACTTCCACGTCGACGGGCTGCTCTACGGGCACTTCGGGGACGGTTGCGTCCACGTGCGCCTCGACCTGCCCCTCGACTCCGACGAGGGCGTCGCCCACTCGCGTCGCTTCCTGGAGCGGGCGGCCCAGGTCTGCGCGTCCCACGGGGGCTCGGTCTCCGGCGAGCACGGGGACGGGCGCGCCCGCACGGAGCTCCTGCGCTACATGTACTCCCCGGAACTGCTCGAGCTCTTCGCCCGCGTCAAGGACCTCTTCGACCCCGAGGACCTCCTCAACCCCGGCGTCCTCACCGGCCCGCTGCCCTCCGGGAGCAGCTCACCGGAGGTCCAGCCGGGGATCGACCTCCTCGACCAGTTCCTCCGCAGGCCCGCCGCGCGTCCCCTGCCGGCGGCCGGGGGGTTCGCCTTCCGTGAGGACCACGGCGACTTCACCACAGCCGTGCACCGGTGCACCGGTGTGGGCAAGTGCCGGGCCGACATCGCCGGCACCTTCATGTGCCCCAGCTGGAAGGCCACCCGCGACGAGAAGGACGTCACCCGTGGGCGGGCACGCACCCTCCAGGACGCGGCGAACGGCGAACTCATCGCGTCGGTGACGAGCCCGGAGGTCCTCGAGGCGCTGGACCTGTGCCTGGCGTGCAAGGCCTGCTCCTCGGACTGCCCGGCCGGGGTGGACATGGCGAAGTACCGCTCCGAGACGCTGTTCCGCCGCTACCGCGGCCACCGCCGTCCCCTCACGCACTACACGCTGGGGCGCCTGCCGATGTGGACGCGCCTCACCGCCCGGGTCCCCGGCCTGGCGCAGGTGGCGAACGCCGTCATGGGGGTCACCCCCCTGCGGCGCCTGGCGTTCTCCCTGATCGGCCTCGACCCGCGGCGGCCGATGCCGCACCTCCAGTCGGGCACCTTCCAGCGTTGGGCCGCGCACCGGGGACTGACCGCGGGGGACCCTGCCTCCACGGGGACGGGCAGTGGGGGTGGCGTGAGCGCTGGCGGGGCCCGCACCGCGGGCACCGACGGCATCCCGGGGGCGGGTCCGGCGCCGCGGGCGCAGTCACGTCCCCCCCGCCACGTCGTGGTGTGGGCGGACTCCTTCTCCCAGACCCTCGACGACTCCGGCGCGCGCGCCCTCGTCGACGTGCTCGAGGCCAACGGCTTCACGGTCCTGCTCCCCCCTGACGCCTGCTGCGGCCTCACCTGGATCACGACGGGCCAGCTCGACGGCGCGAAGAAGCGTCTCACGGACCTGCTCGGCAAGCTCGGCCCCTACGCGGTCAACGGGATCCCGATCGTGGGGGTGGAGCCCTCCTGCACGGCCGTCCTGCGCGACGACCTCCTGGACCTGGTGCCCGATGACCCCCGCGCCCACGCCGTGGCGGGGGCCGTGCACACCCTGGCCGAGGTGCTCGCCACCGTCCCGGAGGAGGAGCAGGTGCTGCCCGACCTCACCGGGGTCGAGGTGGTGGCCCAGCCCCACTGCCACCACCACTCCGTCATGGGGTGGGCGGCCGACCGCGCACTCCTGGACCGCCTCGGGGCACGTGTCACCCAGCTCGACGGGTGCTGCGGGCTGGCGGGGAACTTCGGCATGGAGCGCGGCCACTACGAGGTCTCCGTCGCGGTCGCCGAGGACGGGCTCCTGCCCGCGCTCGAGGAGCACCCCGGCGCCGTCTACCTGGCTGACGGCTTCTCCTGTCGGACCCAGGCCGAGCAGTTGGCCGACCGCGGGGGGATGCACCTCGCCGCGCTCCTCGCCGGAGGCGCACCGACGCGCCCCTGAGGTGCCCGGGGGTGCTTCAGCGCTGACGCGAGGGCGACAGGGGCAGGATCGGGCAGCCCGCGCAGTGGATGCGGACCTCCTCGGAGTGCCCGCCGTGGCAGGCGCCCAGCCCTGAGGCGCACAGGGAGGTCGCGTCCTCCAACAGCCCGGTGCGCCGCATCTCGTCGACCATGACCTCGGCCAGGGCGAGCGGCACCCCGGCCTCGACCGCCGCGGCGTTCACCGTGGCCCCGCGGCGCAGGGCGAG
>NZ_CCXH01000064.1 GCF_000820725.1 Actinomyces polynesiensis
ACGGAGGGGGTCCTGGCCGGACTCCCCGGGGCTGCACCGGCCGACGCCCCGCGCGGAACCACCGCGTCCGAGGTCCCGCGCCGGGCCACCGTGCCAGAGCTCCCGCGTACGGCCGCGGCGACCCCCACGGCCGGCGCGTGCGCACGGCCCCGGAGACGCTCCGCCAGGCCTGTCCTCACAGGAAGAGCCTCCCGATCTGGAAGATCGCGGTGGCGAGCACCCAGGCGGCGGCCAACTGGACCGCCACGGCCGTGGCCGTGCGGCGGCCACCGATCTGACGGGCCTGCTCGGCGACCGTGGCGAGGCAGGGGGTGTAGGTGAGGACGAAGACCAGGAAGGCGAACGCGGCGAGGGGCGCCGCGTCACCCGCGGACTTCTCGAAGGAGCCTCGCACCAGGTCGGGCAGGGACCCGAGGTCGGTCCCGCCGTCCTCCGCGTCCCCACCCTGGGTCTCCGGGTCCATGTTGTAGGAGGTGACGATCGAGGAGATCACCGTCTCCTTCGCGATGAAGCCGGTCATCAGGGCACCCGTCATGTGCCACTCACCGAAACCGGTGGGCTCGAAGACGGGGACCAGCACCTGTGCGGTGCGACCGTAGAGCGAGTCCTCCATCGGCAGCTCCGGGTCGGCGAAGGAGTGCCCTGCGGCCACCGGGATCGCCGACATGAACCACACGACCAGCGTCATCGTCACGATGATCTTGCCCGCGCCCTTGACGAAGGACCAGGACCTCAGCGCCGTGGACTTCAGGGTCACGACCACGCGCGGCATCTGGTAGGAGGGCAGGACCAGCATCAGCGGGGCGTTGGAGGACTCCCGGTTGATGAAGGGACGCAGCACCAGGGCACCCACGACCACCATCACCAGGGAGAGCAGGTAGAGGCCGAAGACGACCGTCCCGGTGTTCGAGGGGAAGAAGATGCGGGCGATCATCAGGTAGATCGTCAGGCGTGCGGCGCAGGAGGTGTAGGGGATGATCAGCGAGGTCACCAGCCGCTGCTTGGCGTTGGGCAGCGTGCGCGTCGCGGCGAGTGAGGGCAGGTTGCACCCGAAGCCCATGATCAGCGGCAGGATGACTCGCCCGTCCAGGCCGATCGAGCGCATGACCCGGTCCCCGAGGAAGGCGGCCCGCGCCATGTATCCGGAGTCCTCCAGGATCGAGATCATCAGGAAGATCACGAACATCAGGGGCAGGAACGAGGCGACCACGCCGAGGCCGGTGCACAGGCCCCCGACCAGGAGTCCGTGGACCCAGCTGTCCCCCAGCCCCACGGCACCCAGCAGCGCGTCGAGGCCGTTGGCCAGTGAGAAGGCGCCCTCGTCCTGGGAGGAGAAGATCCCGTCGAAGAAGTCCTGGACGGGCCCGACCCACTCCCCGGCGATCTTGAAGAGGAGCCACATCAGGGCGAAGAAGACCGGGATTCCGACCAGGGGGTGCAGGAGCAGACGGTCGATGCGGTCCGAGCGAGACAGCTTGGCGGCGTCCTCGCGCGCGTTGTGGGTCGCGGCCTCCACGCCGTCGACCCACGCGAAGATG
>NZ_CCXH01000065.1 GCF_000820725.1 Actinomyces polynesiensis
CCCCTCCTCCCCGACGAGGGCGGTGCCGCCCTCGTGCGCGGTGGGAGAGGCGGAGGCGGCCCGGGCCGCCGCGGCAGCCAACTGGTTGTAGCCCGGCGCGAGCGGGTCCGGCTCGATGCCCCGCACCCGCGGACGGGTGCGCAGGGCGGCGGAGACCATGTCGTTGAGGGCGGGGACGGAGGCCCTGCTGCGGGCGTCGACCGCCAGGACGGGGATCCCGAGGCTGGCGCCCAGTGCCGCGGCGTCGACGTGCTGGCCCTCACGCTCGGCGACGTCCGACATCGTGATGACGGCTGCCACCGGGCGGCCGGTGCGGGCGACCTGGCCCAGCAGGTAGAGGGAACGGGTCAGTGCCGTGGCCTCCAGGAGGACGACCACCAGGTCCACCGAGCGCCCCCGCACGGGATCGGTGAAGGAGCCGGTGGCCCCCGCCAGGGTGTCGACGACGACCTGCTCGTTGGGTGAGTTCGCGATGAGGGAGTAGGTGCCCGGCAGGTCGAGGACCCGCGCGCCGACGGCACCCCAGTGCCCCTGCATGACCTCGACGGTGGTGCCGGGGGCGTTGACCACGTTCTGGTGGGCGCCGGTGACGTTGTTGAACAGGGTCGACTTGCCGACATTGGGGTTGCCGAGCAGGACCACGGTGGGCTCGGTGGTCGGCGTGTCCTCGATGACCGAGGTGCGGTGCGTGGCATCGGCGGCCTCCGCCCCCCGCGTCAGTCCGGAGACGTGGAGGTGGTGCTTCTCGTGCCTGCGGTCGTCCTCGGGTCCCCGGGGCGCGCACTTGGGGCAGCTCATTCGACGACCTCGACTTCGATGTGGCGGGCCGAGCGACGGTCCACGGCGACCCGGGTGCCCGCGATGTTCATGACGACCCCACCGAAGGCGGCCCGGTTCGTCAGGTTGAACTCGGCACCGGTGCGCAGTCCGAGCTCCTGGAGACGGAGCTGGTGGCGCGGGTCGATGTCGATGCGTGTCAGGCGGGCGCGCGCGTTCGTGGGGCATTTCGAGAGGAGCACGACTCGAATGTAGACCTGCCTCACCGAAGTAAGTGGGACCTTAGTTCCAGTCCGGGCCCCTGACCTGCACGGACGCAGGGCTGGTGCTCGCGCGGACCCCGCCCTGCGGTGCCCGGGTCCGTGCCACGGCGCCCCACGGGACGACACCGCGACCCCGACGACGTGGAGCAGCCCCGCGGACGCACTCGCGTGCGTCCACGGGGCCACCGCCGAGGGCGGGCCGGACAGGGCCCGTCCACCGGGTTCAGGGGAGGGTCACTCCGTCACGGACTCCTCCACGGCGGCGCGACCGGCCTCCAGGCGCGCGACGGGCACCCGGAACGGTGAGCAGGACACGTAGTCGAGCCCCGACTTGTGGAAGAAGTGGATGGAGTCGGGATCGCCCCCGTGCTCGCCACACACGCCGAGCTTGATGTCGGGCTTGGTGGAACGGGCACGACGCACGCCCTCGCGGACCACGGCGCCCACACCGTGGGTGTCGATGGTCTCGAAGGGCGACACCCCGAAGATGCCCGCCTCGATGTACTCCGGGAAGAACACGCCCTCGACGTCGTCGCGGGAGAAGCCCCACACCGTCTGTGTGAGGTCGTTGGTGCCGAAGGAGAAGAAGTCCGCCTCCTGCGCCAGGTCCTCCGCCGTCATGGCCGCGCGCGGCAGCTCGATCATCGCCCCGATGGTGACACCGGACAGGTCGACGCCATTGGCCTCCTCGACGGAGTGGATGATGTTCTCCGCGGACTCGCGCACCAGCTGCAGCTCACGCACGGAGCCGACGAGGGGCACCATCACCTCGGGCCTGGGGTCGAGGCCCTTGGCCACGAGCTCGGCGGCGGCCTCGCACAGCGCGCGGATCTGGAGCTCGAAGAGCCCGGGCATGTAGATGCCCAGACGCACGCCGCGCAGCCCGAGCATCGGGTTCTGCTCGTGGAAGCGGCGCACGACGGTGAGCATGCGCTCGTCGGCGGGATCGACGACGCCCGTCGCCTTCTCCACGGCCACCTTGACCTCGAGGGAGGTGAGGTCGGGCAGGAACTCGTGCAGTGGCGGGTCGATGAGGCGCACGGTCATGGCCTTGCCGTCCATGACCTCCAGCATCTCGAGGAAGTCGGAGCGCTGGAGCTTCTCCAGTTCGTCGAAGGCCTCCTGGCGGCCCGTCGACCCCTTCTCGGAGAGGATGGCGTGCTCGACGAGCTCGCGGCGGGCACCGAGGAACATGTGCTCGGTGCGGCACAGGCCGATGCCCTCCGCGCCGAACTCGATGGCACGGCGGGAGTCCTCGGGGGTGTCGGCATTGGCGCGCACCCGCAGGCGTCGCACCTCGTCGGCGTGGACGAGGATGCGGTCCACGGAGGTGATGAGCTCGCGGACGCCCTCGTCCTCCCCGGCGGCCTCCAGGCCGGCGTCGAGGCCGTGGAGCAGGTAGGTGGTGACCGGGGAGTCGGAGACGGCCACGTCGCCGAGGAAGACCTCGCCGGTCTGCCCGTCGATGGCGATGGTGTCGGAGCCGGTCAGCGTCCGCCCGGCCACCTTGACGGTGCCGGCGGCGGCGTCGATCTCGAGCTCGTCGGCGCCCACGACGCAGGTCTTGCCCATCCCGCGCGCGACCACCGCGGCGTGGGAGGTCTTGCCACCACGCGCGGTGAGGACACCTTCCGCGGCGACCATGCCAGGCAGGTCGTCGGGGTTGGTCTCCCGGCGGACCAGGACGCACTTGCGGCCCTCGCGCGCCGCCTGCTCCGCCTGGTGGTTGTCGAAGACGATGACGCCCACGGCCGCCCCCGGTGAGGCCGCCATGCCGCGGGTGAGGAGCTCCTTGGGTGCTGCGGAGTCGAACTGGGGGAACATCAGCTGCGTGAGCTGGTCGCCGGTGACACGGGTCAGGGCCTCGTCACGGGTGATCAGACGCTCGTCGACGAGCTGCGTGGCGACGCGGAAGGCCGCGGCGGCGGTCCGCTTGCCGACGCGGGTCTGGAGCATCCAGAGCTTGCCGCGCTCGATGGTGAACTCGATGTCGCACAGGTCGCGGTAGTGGGTCTCGAGCTTGCGCATGATGGCGCGCAGCTCGTCGTAGGAGGTCTTGTCCCGCTCCTCCAGGGCTGCCAGGGGCAGGGTGTTGCGGATGCCGGCCACCACGTCCTCGCCCTGGGCGTTGGGGAGGTAGTCCCCGTAGACGCCCGAGTGGCCGGTGGAGGGGTCGCGCGTGAAGCACACGCCGGTGCCGGAGGTGTCACCGAGGTTGCCGAAGACCATGGTGCAGATGTTGACGGCCGTCCCCAGGGAGTCGGAGATGCGCTCACGGCGGCGGTAGATGCGCGCGCGCTCGGTGTTCCAGGAGCGGAAGACGGCCTCGACGGCCATGTCCATCTGGGTGCGCGGGTTCTGCGGGAAGTCCTCCCCCGTCTGCTCGCGCACGATCTGCTTGAAGGTGTCGACCAGGCCGCGCAGGTCCTCGGCGTCGAGGTCCACGTCGGCGGTGACGCCGCGGTCCACCTTGAGGCGGTCCAGGGCCTCGGCGAAGAGCTCGCCGTCGATGTCGAGGACCGTCTTGCCGAACATCTGGATCAGTCGGCGGTAGGAGTCCCACGCGAAGCGCTCGTTGCCCGACTCGCGGGCCAGACCCTGAACGGACTCGTCGTTGAGGCCGATGTTGAGGACCGTCTCCATCATGCCGGGCATGGAGAACTTCGCGCCGGAGCGCACGGAGACCAGCAGGGGCGTGGTCGGGTCCCCGAGGTGGCGGCCCATCGTGTCCTCGACGTTCCGCAGCGCGGCGGTCACCTCCGGTTGGAGTTCCTCGGGTACGACACCGTCATGGAGGTAGGCCCGGCAGGCCTCGGTGGAGATCGTGAAGCCGGGGGGGACGGGCAGTCCGAGCTTCGTCATCTCGGCGAGGTTGGCGCCCTTGCCGCCGAGCAGGTCCTTCATGGACTTGTCGCCCTCGGAGAAGTCGTACACGTACTTGACCATTGAGGTCCTCATTTCTCAGTCGACCGGCGGCCCGACTGTGGACCGCCTCGGCGACCACTGTAGCAACGATGGGACCTAGGTCACCGCGGTATGCAGGCAGTCACATGCACCTGTTCGCGCCTGCCCGGGGAGCCGGGAGGGCCCTTGGCTCGTCCGCGAGCTGCCCGTGTGCTGCGGGGCAGGCGCCGCCCCGGTCACGGGGACCGGGGGATGCACCCGGCGGCGCTCCGGGGTGCCGACCCGGGGACGATCAGGGTGTCACCCGATGGCGCACCGCCGGGGGATGGCGTGGGATGGGGACATGTCCGTCCCCGCCCAGTCCCACCCCAGGAGGAACCCATGGCACTGACCCGCGACCCCCACAACCGGGTGCTCGGAGGTGTGTGCGGTGGAATCGCACGCGCACTGCGGGTCGACCCCTGGTTGGTCCGCGTCCTGTTCACCGTCTCCCTGGCCCTGCCCGGCCCGGGGGTGCTCGTCTACGTCATCCTGTGGGCGGTGCTCCCCCTCGAGGGGGGCGCAGGGACCGGCGGCGCGGCCCGCAGATGACGTCGGTCGAGATCACCGTGGCGACAGGCGCAGCTGGTAGGCGACAGCAGCAACCGTCCCCTTGGCCGGGGTGATCGTGACCACCGCGGGCGAGGACTCCCCCACGACGTCGACCGACACGGTTCCCACCGTCCCCTGAGGGGTGCACTCGGACAACGGTTCACCGCTGTCCGCGGCCCCACCGATGGTGATTCCGGCGGAGAGCACCCCCGTTCCCACACAGTAGGTGCGCAACTCGTAGTGTCCGGGTGCGAACGACGAGGCATCCTCGTCGCGGATCGTCGTGGTCGTCGATGTCGTTCCGGCCGACTCGGAGGTCAGTCGGGCGGCGGCCGAGAGGAGAACGTTCCCCGAGGCGTCCGCGGCGCTCAGGGCATCTGCCGAGGCGATGAGGCCACCACCCTCCGCGTCGACGCCGCCTCCGGACCCGAGGCTGGAGGCGGTGGCGAGCGGATGTTGGCCCTTCTGGACCCCGTCAACGGATGGCGTGCAGCCCACGAGCGTGATGGCCAATGACACCAGGAACGCGACGGCCGGTCCACGACGCGAGGGTCCGGCCGAGCCCACACCTGGGAGCACGTGGCGCTCCTCCCCGTCGGTCATCCCCATCGGTTCTCCGTTCCCCGTCGAGACAACTCCACGTGCCCGCCGAGGAAGTCCTCGTCACGGCACCCACAGTATGTCCACGGGTGATTCTCACTGGCAGGACTTTCATCTCCCATGGGTTCCGGGCCGCCCGCAGTGCGTGTGCCCTCCCACCGAACGGTGCAGTGCCCGGAGCCCGCCGCCCCGCTCGGGAGAATGCGGCCGGAACAGCGGGAGCCGCCCTCGTCGACGATGGACGAGGGCGGCTCCTGTGTGCCCGGCGGTCAGACCCCGCTCAGTTGTTGGCGACCTCCACTGGCTCGGGCACCTGGACCGCTCCACCGGAGAAGGTGAACTCGCGGTCGGGGCCCTCGCCGGAGACACCGACGGTGACGACCTGACCGGGCTTGATCTCCCCGAAGAGGATGCGCTCGGAGAGCGCGTCCTCGATGTCGCGCTGGATGGCACGGCGCAGCGGACGCGCGCCCAGCACCGGGTCGAAGCCGCGGTCCGCGAGCAGGTCGCGGGCGTCGTCGGTGAGCTGGAGCTCCATGTCCTGCTCCTTCATCCGCTTGGCAAGCTTGGCGATCATCAGGTCGACGATCTCCTTGATCTCCGGCTTCGTCAGCGGCGGGAACACGATGACGTCGTCGACGCGGTTGAGGAACTCGGGACGGAAGTGCTGCTTGAGCTCCTCGTTGACCTTGGCCTTCATCCGCGAGTAGTCGTGCGTGAGGTTGCCGGCCGATTGGAAGCCCGTGAGCACGCCCTTGTTGATGTCACGCGTGCCGAGGTTCGTGGTCATGATGATCACGGTGTTCTTGAAGTCGACCACGCGGCCCTGGGAGTCGGTGAGCCTGCCCTCCTCGAGGATCTGCAACAGGGAGTTGAAGATGTCGGGGTGGGCCTTCTCGACCTCGTCGAAGAGGACCACGGAGAACGGACGACGACGGACCTTCTCGGTGAGCTGCCCACCCTCGTCGTAGCCGACGTACCCCGGAGGGGCACCGAACAGCCGCGAGGCCGTGTGCTTCTCGGAGTACTCCGACATGTCGAGCTGGATGAGGGCGTCCTCGTCGCCGAAGAGGAACTCCGCGAGCGCCTTGGCCAGCTCCGTCTTGCCGACGCCGGTGGGACCGGCGAAGATGAACGACCCCCCGGGACGCTTGGGGTCCTTCAGACCGCTGCGGGTGCGGCGGATCGACTGGGACAGGGCCTTGACGGCCTCGTCCTGGCCGACGACGCGCTTGTGCAGCTCGTCCTCCATGTGGAGGAGCTTCGCGGTCTCGGTCTCGGTCAGCTTGAACACCGGGATGCCGGTGGACATGGCCAGGACCTGGGCGATCTCCTCGTCGGTGACCTCCGCGATGTCGTCGAGGTCCCCGCCCTTCCACGCCTTCTCCTTGGCCTGGCGGGCCTCGCCGAGCTTCTGCTCCTCGTCACGCAGGGAGGCTGCGCGCTCGAAGTCCTGGTCGTCGATGGCGGACTCCTTGGCGCGGCGGACCTCGGCGATCTTCTCGTCGAGCTCACGCAGCTCCGGGGGAGCCGTCATGCGGGAGATGCGCAGGCGGGCACCGGCCTCGTCCATCAGGTCGATGGCCTTGTCGGGCAGGAACCTGTCGGACACGTAGCGGTCGGCCAGCTCGGCCGCGGCCTTGATCGCCTCGTCGGTGATGATGACGCGGTGGTGGGCCTCGTAGCGGTCGCGCAGCCCCTTGAGGATGGCGACCGTCTCCTCCACGGAGGGCTCGGAGACCTTGACCGGCTGGAAGCGGCGCTCGAGTGCGGCGTCCTTCTCGATGTACTTGCGGTACTCGTCCATGGTGGTGGCGCCGATGGTCTGGAGCTCACCGCGGGCCAGCATGGGCTTGAGCATCTGGGCGGCGTCAATCGAGCCCTCGGCGGCACCGGCACCCACCAGGGTGTGGATCTCGTCGATGAACAGGATGATGTCCCCGCGGGTGCGGATCTCCTTGAGGACCTTCTTCAGCCGCTCCTCGAAGTCGCCGCGGTAGCGGGAGCCCGCCACCAGGGAACCCATGTCGAGGCTGTAGATCTGCTTGTCCTTGATGGTCTCGGGCACGTCCCCGCGCACGATCGCCTGGGCGAGGCCCTCGACGACCGCCGTCTTGCCGACACCGGGCTCACCGATGAGGACGGGGTTGTTCTTCGTGCGCCGGGAGAGGACCTGCATGACGCGCTCCATCTCGGTCTTGCGGCCGATGACGGGGTCGAGCTTGCCCTCACGCGCAGCCTGGGTGAGGTTGCGCCCGAACTGCTCGAGGATCGCGGAGTTGGTCTGGCCGGGGTCGCGCACGGGAGCTCCGGTGACGCCGACGGCCTCGCGGCCCTCGCCCTCGCCGGCCTGGCGCTGGTAGCCCGAGAGCAGCTGGATGACGGTCTGGCGCACCTGGCCGAGGTCGGCGCCGAGCTTGGTCAGCACCTGGGCGGCCACGCCCTCACCCTCCTTGAGGAGGCCGAGGAGCAGGTGCTCGGTGCCGATGTAGTTGTGGCCGAGCTGGAGCGCCTCGCGCAGGGACAGCTCGAAGACGCGCTTGGCGCGGGGGGTGAAGGGGATGTGGCCCTCGACGGGCTTGTCGCCCTCACCGATGATCTCGATGACGGCGGCGCGCACGTCGTCGCGCTTGATCTCCATCATGTCGAGCGCCTTGGCGGCCACACCCTCGCCCTCGGTGATCAGGCCGAGGAGCAGGTGTTCCGTCCCGATGTAGTTGTGGTTGAGGCCGCGGGCCTCGTCCTGCGCCAAAACGACGACGCGCCTCGCTCGATCGGTGAACCGTTCGAACATGCGATCCTCCTCAATGGATGCCGTGCGCACGGTGGCGCAGATGAACTGGTGTCCACAGTACGGGCTGAGTGCTGGCATGGCGATGGTGTTCACTCAAGGCGTGACCCCGTCCCGACCCCCGGGATCCGGGCATGCCGGGTGGCCCGCGGGAGGGGCTGCCGGGAGGACCCGGGGCGGCTGGAGGGCTGGTTGGCAGGGCGGCACGGGGGACGGATGTGGGGGCGGCCCGGGGGACGGATGTGGGACCTCCCGGGGGACGGATGGTGGGACCTCCCGGGCACGTGGCCACCGGGAGGGTCCTGCAGCATGCGCACGGGCGCTCGACTGCGCTGGGGGGAGCATCCCCCCTGCAGCCAGGTGTGCCGCCGGGAGGGTCCGTGGGCACACGGACGAGGGCGACGCCGGTCCGGCCCACGGTCTCGAGCGGCCAGTTCCCACGAGGGCGCACGTTCCCGCACCGTCCTGTCGAAACTTGCCGCCTCGACCCACGCGAGCCACGGCGACACCTCCACCCACCCTCGTGACCTGCACAAACGTACACACGCCCTCCGACGCTCCCCACGAGACGGCAAGTTCGCGCACCTGAGCTGTCAGAACTTGCCGTCTCGACCACCCGAACCACGACAGCAGACAGGTGGCACCTCCCTGACCTGCACAAACGCACACACGCCCTCCGACGCTCCCCACGAGACGGCAAGTTCACGCACCTGAGCTGTCAGAACCTGCGCTCTCGTGGCGTGCCGGCACAGGACAGGTGACGCCGGACAGGTGACGCCGGACGGGATCGGCCCGTCAGCCGGATGGCCGACGCCCGGTACCGACCTCGCGACAATGTCCGCACCCACACCCACACCCACAGACAGGGAAGGGGCCACGAACAGGGAACGGGGAACGAGGAGAGGGCCACGAACAGGGAACAGGGAGCAGGAAACGAGGAGGGGACCGAGAACGAAGCACGGACCCAGTCCCTGCCGGTCCACGCCAGGCCCCGATCCCGCTCGGGACCGGCCCGGAATTACGCCGGGAGCTGCGAGCCGAGCCCCACACCTGCGACGACGCCCGCCAGCGGTGTCCGTCCGGTTGCGGGACGTGCCGTTCCACCTACCATTCGGAGAAAGGACCCGCCGCCCCTGCATCGCAGGCACCGCGTCGCACACACCGAACCGGGAATGGAATGCTCGGCACCCGGTCAGGTCCGGTGATCGGAGGTGGGGCATGGAACCCCAGGGAATCGAAGTGCCCGCGGCAGCGGCGAGGACTGCGTGGAGACGGGCCGGACAGGTGGGACTGGGAGTCCTCGGCTCGCTCGCCGCGACGGCGGCGGCCACTGCCACGGTGCTCCTGACGAGCAGCCGGGTCGGGGTCCACGCCATCCGCGCGGTGTCCAGGCGTTTCGGCGGTCCGGGCCCCGACACCGCGGCATTCGTTCCCGAGGACGTCCTCGCCACCCTCGACGTGGTCTACGACCCGGAGGACCCTGACGGTCGCCTCGACGTGTTCCGCCCCGCCGACGCCGTCGGGGCACTGCCCACCATCGTGTGCGTGCACGGTGGTGGATTCGTCAACGGCACCAAGGACATGCTCGACGACTACCTCGCGGTCCTCGCCTCGCACGGTTTCACGGCCGTGTGCATCGAGTACACGAAGGCCCCCGAAGCGCGCTACCCGGTCCCGGTCCTGCAGCTGAACCGCGCCCTCGAGTTCCTGTCCCGTCCCGAGGTCGCAAGCATCCACCACGTCGACCCCACGCAGTTCGTGCTCTTCGGCGACTCCGCGGGTGCGCACATCGCCGCGCAGGCCGCGATGGCGATCAGCGACCCCGCCTACGCCGCGTCCGCGGGCCTTCCGGCCGTGATCGCACGCGACCGGCTGCGGGCCCTGCTCCTGGCCAGTGGTGCGGTGGACCTGCGGATGACCGAGGGTCTGCTCGGTGGGGTGGGAGAAGGCTGGTACTTCCGCACGGTGCTGTCCGCCTACATCGGCCGCCGTGACTTCTCGGCCGATCCGTGCTGTGAATGGGCGGCCCTCCCCGAGAACGTCACCGCAGCGCTGCCACCGACGTTCGTCACGACCGGCCCGTGGGACAACCTCCTCGCCCATTCGGAGTCCATGGTCGGATCCCTCCAGCGCGTCGGCGCGGACGTCGAGACCCTCTTCTTCCCCCGGGAGACCACGGACCGCTCCATCGCCCACGAGTACCAGCTCGACCTGAACACCCCCGAGGCGAAGACCTCGATGCGCAGGGTCGTCGCCTTCCTCAGGGCCCACACCTCGGCTCCCCACCGCACCGGCGTGTCGGACCTGTGGCAGGACGCCGACCTCGCCACCCCGACCGAGCAGCAGGTCGTCAGGGCCTCCTGAGCGCCCGGCGTCCCGCGGGGCTCGGACGCCGGACAACCGCCGGGCGACTCCGGCCGACTGTCCCCGGGCGGACGGGTGATCGACACTGTCCCGCTGTCGCGCCCCCGTCTGAGCTGCGCCCTCCTCCGGGACCGGTCTGTCGCTCAGGCCTCCACGAGGACGGTGAAGGGTCCGTCATTGACGAGTTCGACCTGCATCATCGCGCCGAACTCACCGGTGGCGACCTCGATGCCGCGATCCCGCAGGCCTGCCACCACGGCATCGACCAGCGGCTCCGCCTCCGGACCGGGGGCCGCGTGCACCCACGAGGGTCGACGACCCTTCCTGGTGTCGCCGTAGAGGGTGAATTGGGAGACCACGAGCACGGGCGCACCGGTGTCGGCCACGGACTGCTCGTCCTCGAGGATCCTCAGCTCGGCGATCTTGCGGACCACGGTGTCGACCTCGTGGGCCCCGTCCCCCCGGGCGACCCCGACGAGGGCGACCAGTCCCGGACGGTCGACGGCACCCACGACCCGACCCCCGACGGTGACACGTGCGCGCGTGACGCGCTGGAGCACCGCGCGCATCAGAGGGAGGGCCCCAGGCCGCCCGAACCTGTCCCGCGCACATCACGATGGCGAAGCGCTGGGTTCGACAGTCCCGCGCCGGGGCGCTCCTCGGGGGAGTCGGCCGCCCGGCCGTGTGGCGGGACGATGGGCTCCTGTGCGGCGGCGACGCCGTCGATGTCGAGCACGGCGTCGACGGGGAGGTTGCGCGCGACCAGTGCCAGGGCGATCGGTCCCATGTCGGCGTGGCGGGCCACCGAGGTGACCACCCCGACCTGTCGCCCTCCGCGCACGATGGCGGCACCCGGTTCCGGCACGTCCCCCCGGGAGCCGTCGAGCTGGAGGAACACGAGCCTGCGCGGTGGGCGCCCCAGGTTCAGGACGCGGGCGACGGACTCCTGCCCGCGGTAGCAGCCCTTGTCGATGTGGACGGCGGTGCGCAGCCAGTCCAGCTCAGCGGGGATGGCACGGGTGTCCGCCTCGCGTCCGACCCGCGGGCGCCAGGAGGCGATGCGCAGCGACTCCCAGGCGAGCAGACCCGCTGGGCGACGGTCCGCCGGCTCCAGCCACGCGCGGGCGAAGGCAGCGACCTGCTGGTCCTCCACGAGGTGGAGGTGCATCCGGGTGGACCGGCCGGGGTGGCGACCCCGGAAGTACTCCGTGCCGCCCTCCGTGACACCGGGCCAGGGGTCGTCCCAGGTGAGGATCCATCCGGGCAGGTCCCTGGGACGCGGTCCGCCCCCGAGCGGCTGCCCTGCGGTCTCGGCGTCGTCGCCGGCCCCGCCGGCTGGGGAGGCCGTGGCCCGGGAAGCCGTGGCGGGAGTGAACGTGTCGGGAGAAGCAGGGGCGGGGGATGCCGTGGCGAGGACGGCGACGTCCTCACGGAGCGCCACCTCCACCCGCAGCGCGAAGCGCATGGAGTCGAGCCATCCGGCCAACTCCCGGGCGTGGTCGCCCTCGGTCACGAGCCAGGTCGTGGTGCCGTCGTCGGACACGGCAGCGGCGTGCTCGATGTGTCCCTGTGGGTCCAGGACGAGCATCTCGCGGGAGTCACCGGGACCCATGCCGGTCAGGACCTGGGAGGTGATCGAGGTCAACCAGCTCTGGCGGTCCGGCCCACCCACGGTGACCACACCCAGGTCGGGACGGTCCACGAGGGCCCGGCCCGCCTCGAGGGCCCACTGCTCCCCCGAGGGGTCCCCGAAGTGGAGGGGGACTCCGGCAAGGTCCCCGTCCCCGGACACCGCCCGGTCGAGGTCGAGCAGCGGGGAGCGTCGTCCGTGGCACTCCGAGGTGGCCCTTTCCTGCTCCGGTTGCGCGGGAGTCGGCTGTGCGGGCGTCGGGTGGGCAGGTGTCGGTGCGGGCGCGGTGGCCGGGTTCTCCTCAGGCACGGGACACGTCCTCCGTGGGGTCGTCCCCGTCGGGGCCGACAGCGCCGCCCTCGTCGGCACGTCCCCCTTGTTCCCGAGCGGGGACGCTGCTCGTGGGCACGCCACCGCCCGTGGACGCGGTGTGCCCTGCGGTTGCCACGCCCTCCCCCGCCGACGTGCTCTCCGGGGCGACCACGCCCGCACCGGGTGCGACATCGAGGCCGGGGTCAGCCCCGTCGGGCGGGAGGACTCCCCCCTCGACCTCCTCGCCGGAGGCGGTGCGCGCGTACCCGGTGCGCATGAGGCGCCCGGAGAGGTCGATGACCGCCTCCTCACCGCCGAGGGTGCGTTCCTGGGTCCACATCAGCTCACCGGCCACCATCCCGTACATGCGGGTGAGGTGCTCGACGTCCTCCGCCTGGGAGTCCCGTGCGATCGCGTCGGAGACGAGCTGCGCCCGTGGGCCGACGTCGACGCCGGCCCACAGGGTGGCGAAGCCGTCCATGTCGGCGCCCGAGGCCATGAGCTCGCGGGGCTCGTACTCGCCCGGTGCGGGGAGGTGGCCCGAACCGGGCAGGACCTTCACGTAGAGGGTCTCCTGGCGCACGACGTCGCCGGGGATGATCTCCTCCAGTCCGTCGGAGGCATCGAGCATGGGGTCGATCCCGTCCCGCGCGATGCCCTCGCGCACGGTGGTGACCAGGCGCAGCTGTGTGCCGACGATGTCGGCCTCGACCTCCTCGACCACCACGCGATCGGGGTCCTCACCGGGGGTGGCGAGCATCCCCCATCCACGCCAGGAGCCGAGCATCCATGCCACGGGGGCCAGTTCGGGCGGGAGGTCCGCCGGGATCACCATCATGTCCCCAGCCTACGGCGGACACCCACGGTGGGGCCCACCGGGAGCGGTGGCGCGGACGCGCCGTTCGCGGGGGCTGACGTGGAGCTCCCTGCCGGCGGTACGCCCCCTCAGATGCCCCCGATGCGGATCAGAGCGTAGACCGGCAGGACGGCGACCAGGAACTTGGCGGTTCCCCGGGCGATCGCGCCGGTGAGGGAGGTGGGGCGCGCGTGGTCCCCGAGGAGGCCGTCCACGGCGATGACCACGAGTGCCACCGCGAGGCCGACCACGATCCCGGCGAGCACCGATGCGGGTCGTTCGCCCACGAGCCGCGCCAGGCTCGGGAGGACCGTCGAGACCGGAACCCCGCGCGGACCGAAGGTGTCGAGGGCGGAGCCGGCGACCGCGCCGCACACGACACCCGTCAGGACGGCACCGATCGAGTTCGAACGGAAGGTCCCCCCGACCTGGTCCCCGAGGACCACCACCACGGCGAGCAGACAGGTGAAGGGCACCGCGGGGAGCCACTGGTCCCGGACGGACAGGGCCACCCACGCCGACCCGCCGACCGCCACCAGGAGGCAGCACGCAGCCGCCGGCGCGGACAGGAGGGACGGGAGGGCCGCGGAGTCATGCCGCCGGCCGGACCGGCGTCGCCGTGGAACGGGTGCTCCCACGGCCGCGAGGGGAACTGAGGAGCGGGTGGAGCGCACCGGGTCGGGGATCACGTCCGTCCGGGTGGGAGCGGAGGAGGGGACGGAGCCCACGGCACGTGGGGGACGCCCGGAACCTGCCGGGCCCCGGGACACGTCGGAGCCCACGGAGCCACGCGAGGCGAGGACCGCGACCGAGAGCGCGACGAACCCCAGCGCGAGGACGGTGGTCGTGGCGGAGAGGTCGCGGGTCACCTGGACGGCGACCGCGCCCGCGGCACCCGCGAGAGCACAGACCCCGACCTCCGCGCGGGAGAGCGGTACCTGCGTGAGCCCTGCCCAACCGAGGGCGAGAACGGGGGCGGCGCAGGCAACGACCACGCTGAGCGCCCATGGTGCGAGGAACGGGGCCAGTGCCGTCGCGGCGCACCAGAACAGGACCACCAGGGCTGACACGTGTCGACCGGCCACCCCCGCCAGCACCCCGGTCACCCCTCCGCCGCGGCGCGCATCGGGACGCGGATCGGTGCCACGACGGGGAACGGTG
>NZ_CCXH01000066.1 GCF_000820725.1 Actinomyces polynesiensis
CGGGCGGGAAACGTGCTGTCCCGCGCCACCGGTGGTCCTGCCGCGTGCGTCCACGGCTGCGATGGTGCCACATCGTCGACGGGCGCCGCACACGGGAACCGCCCCTCGTCCCCGTGCCGCGGGACCGACCTCGAAGCGCTCGGACGCCGCAGTCCGCACGGACGCGCGGCGGTCGGGTTGACGGGGCGGACTCCGGTGCGTCGCCCCTCCACAGCGGGTCTCCCCCGACTCGCCGCAGGGACGTCATGCGATAGACTGGGTGTGACGCCGGACCGGTAAGCCCCGGGCTCCAACTATTGCCGCTCCGAGCGGCCTTCGCGCCGACAGGCGCTTCCGGTCCGGTGTCGCAGCCTTCTCCCCCACCCATTCCGCGGTGGGCTCCCGCGCGCCCTCGACGACCGACCGGCCCGCACTTCCGGACCCTCCCGTGAACCCGCGGCCGCGCCTCCCCCGGACCCGTGCCCGGCACCGGACGGGGAGGTCCCCGGCGGGGGCAACCCCGAGCCGGGGATGCACCCGCCGGGGACCCGTCCACCCGACCGCGGGCACGCTCAGCCCAGCAGCGGGAAACGCACGATGGTCGCCTCGCGGCCCGCGCCCACGCCGATGGAGGAGATCCGGCAGCGTGACTGGTCCTCGAGGAAGCGGATGTAGGCCTGGGCGGTGCCGGGGAGGTCCTCGAAGGAACGTACCCCGGTGATGTCCTCGTCCCACCCGGGCAGTTCCTCGTAGACGGGGACCGCGTGGTGGAAGGACGTCTGGTCCATGGGCATCTCGTCCACGCGCTTCCCGTCGACCTCGTAGGCGACGCACACGGGGATCGTGGGGTAGCCCGAGAGCACGTCGAGCTTGGTCAGGCAGATGTCCGTGAGGCCGTTGATGCGGCTCGCGTAGCGCACGACCACCGCGTCGAACCAACCGGTGCGGCGCGGACGCCCGGTGGTCACGCCGAACTCGCCGCCCTTCTGGCGCAGCGCTTCCCCGACCTCGTCGGTGAGCTCGGTGGGGAACGGCCCCTCACCCACGCGCGTCGTGTAGGCCTTGGCGACGCCCACGACGCGGTCGATGCGCGTCGGCCCCACACCCGTGCCGGTCAGGGCGCCGCCCGCCGTCGGGTTCGAGGAGGTGACGAAGGGGTAGGTGCCGTGGTCGATGTCGAGCATCGTGGCCTGGCCGCCCTCGAAGAGCACGGTCTCGCCGCGGTCGAGGGCCTCGTTGACCACCAGGGAGGCGTCGACCACCATCGGGCGCACCCGGTCCGCGTAGGAGAGCAGCTCGGCGGTCACGGCCTCGGGGTCGATGGCGTCGAGGCCGTAGACCTTGGAGAGCAGGTGGTTCTTGTCGAAGAGGGCCCCCTGCACCTTCTGGGCGAGGATCGAGGGGTCGAAGAGGTCCTGGATGCGCAGACCGATGCGGTTCATCTTGTCGGCGTAGGTGGGGCCGATGCCGCGACCGGTGGTGCCGAGCTGTCGGTCGCCCAGGAACTTCTCCGTGGTGCGGTCCATGACCTTGTTGTAGGAGGGGATGATGTGGGCGTCGGAGGAGATCACGAGCTTCGAGCAGTCCACCCCGCGCGAGGTCATCTCCTCCAGCTCCTGGAAGAGCACCTCCAGGTCCACCACGACCCCGTTGCCGATGACGGGGGTGACGCCGGGACTGAGGATGCCCGCGGGAAGCAGGTGGAGTGCGTACTTCTCGCCGTCGATGACGACGGTGTGCCCGGCGTTGTTCCCGCCGTTGTACTTGACGACCACGTCGGTCTGCTGACCGATCTGGTCGGTGGCCTTGCCCTTGCCCTCGTCGCCCCACTGGGCCCCGAGCACGATCACGGCTGGCATTGGACGTCCCCTCCTCCGGTGTCGCGGGGATCCCCGCGAGGACGGGGCGGGCCCGTCCTCGCCAATCCTAGGGGACCAGTGGCGGGGCACACGGGGGTGTTCGGATCGCGGGTGGTCACCCGGCGGGCCGACCATGCGGGTGCTCCGGGCCGGGGCGGGCGGGCCCGGCGGGGACCACGGGCCGACGAGGGCGGGCGGGCCCGGCGGGGAGCACGGGCCGACGAGGACGGACGAGG
>NZ_CCXH01000067.1 GCF_000820725.1 Actinomyces polynesiensis
CGCCTGGCGATCGCGAGGGCGTGGACCAGCTGGGGAGCGCTGTAGGGCTGGACGTAACCGGGGGTGTCGCGCTGGATGCGCCAGGACTCGCCCAGGGGCTGGACCGGCACCGGATCGAAGCCGAAGGCATCCAGGAGTCGGGCCACGACGCTGAGGGCCGTCGCACTGCCGGACGCGGCCACCAGGGCGCGGCGGTCCGGGTCCCCTGCGGGGCGACCGGCCGTGGTGATCTGCGCGGCGGGGATGTGGTTGAAGGCCTTGACCACGAAGGACCGGGGCAGGTGGGCCTGGAGCAGTTCGGAGGTGGTGGTCGTCTCCTCGTCGAGGGCGGGGATGTGCCCGTCGCGCTGGGGGTAGTAGTTGTTCGTGTCGATGACGATCTTGCCGACGAGCGGTTCCACGGGGACCGTGTCGATCGCCTTGAGGGGGATCGTCACGACCGCGAGGTCAGCGGCCTCCGCCGCCTCGGTGGGGGAGGCCGCCGCACGGGCGCGGGGTCCGAGTTCGGCGATGAGGTCCTGCAGCACGTCAGGGCCCCGCCTGTTGCTCAGGACGACGTCGTACCCCTGCTCCACCGCCTTCCGGGCGATCTGGCTTCCGATGTGGCCTGCACCGATCAATCCGAGAGTTGTCATGTGGGTCACAACGCAGCGGGTGCGTGGCGTATTCCCCCGGCATTCCGCGCCGTGCCCCGGAAAGTCCCTGCTGCCGCCCCGACGGTCCCCAGCAACGGCCTGTAGCGTTGATGCCACTTGTGAGATGCACCACCGCATCCGCGACCCGAACCTCCTCCACCCCCGGGAACCACCATGAGTGAGCAACCTGCCCCCGAATTCGAAGTCTCCTTCCGCGGATACGACAAGGACAGCGTCGACCGCTAAATCTCCGATCTCGTGGCCCTCAACGAACAGACGACACGTCAGCTGTCCGACCAGCTGGCCGACGTCTCCCAGCGGGCCGAGCAGTCCCAGCAGAGCGCGGCGGCAGCCCAGGAACAGGCCCAGGTCCTCCAGGAGCGGGCCGACGAGGCACAGGCGCGCGCCGAGCAGGCCGAGGCACGCGTGAAGCGGCTGGCCAAGGAGGTCGAGCTCCCCGACACCCAGATCCGCCAGGTGGGCCGGGGACCGTCGACGGACCGGGACGAGGACGCGGCCGGGGCGGAGGGCCAGTCCCTGCCTGAGTCGGTGGCCTCCACGCACGTCCAGTTCGAGGAGATCCTGCGGGTGGCCGAGGAACAGGCCAACACGGTCGTCGCCAACGCCGTCAAGCAGTCCCAGCGCCTCCTGGAGGAGACGAGGGAACAGATCCACAAGCAGCGCGCAGATGCCCAGGAGGACGCCAACCAGATCCTCGCGAACGCCCGCAGCGACGCCGAGCAGGCGCGCCTGAAGATCGAGACCGAGCAGACGGCCCACCGGGCGAAGGTGGAACAGCAGCTCGGGGAGATCTCCGAGAAGGTGTCCCAGGCCGAGCGTGAGGCCGCGGTGGTCCTCGCCGAGGGCCAACGCGCCTCCGCGAGCCTGCGGGCCGACGCCGAACGCGAGTCCTCCCAGATGCGCGAGGACGCGGCCCACATCCTCGCTGCCGCCCGTGACCAGGCCCGGGAGTTGGACCTGGCGAACGCCCGCAAGCGGGACGAGACCCAGCAGGAGTTCCTGCGCCTCCACAACGAGGCCGTGGCCCACGCCGAGCGGATCACCGCGGACGCCAACGAGAAGGTGGCCTCGGCCCTCCAGCACGCCGAGCACATCACCCAGCAGGCCAGGACCGCGGAGGAACTCGCCAGGGCCCAGTCGGACCAGATCGTCGCGGAGGCCCGCTCACGCGCCCAGTCGATCCAGGACGAGGCCCGCCGCACTGCCACCTCCCTGGTGAAGAAGGTCCGCACCCACACCACCGACGCCCTCCACGAGGCGGAGGACCGCGCCCGTTCCCTGCGCTGGCAACAGCAGCAGATCACCAGCTTCTCGGCCGAGATCAACTCACTGCTGGAACTGCGGGAGAACCGCTACGCCTCGCCGACGACCGACGACGGGACCGCTCCGGAGGGCGGCGCACCCGAGGGTGACGCCAGCGGGCCCACCGAACCCTCCGCAGGGTCCACTGGCGAGCCCGGTGCGGAGTTCGGCGAGGAGGTCGGTCCGGAGTCCGCCGGGCAGCCCGGGGACGGGGGCGCCACCGCAGACCAGGACGCGGCCGAGGTCCCGGGTGAGGGTTCGTGGTCCCAGTCCGAGGCGGGTTCGCACGGCGTCACGGAGGACACCGGTCAGTCGGACCTCCTGGAGCCTCCCCCGCCGCCCACGTCCGAGGACCAGGCCTGACCCCTCTCCCTGCCGAAGTCCGCTCAGTTCCAGGGCCGAAGTCCGCTCAGTTCCGGGGTCGAAGTCCGATCCGACGCGACCGTCCTCGCCGTGCCGGCGCGCCCCGACGCGACCACCCTCGTCGTCATACGTCCCGACGCGGCCGACCCCGTCCACGCATGGGAGCGGCACGGGGATCCCTGCCCGCGTCCTTGAGGGCGCGGCGCAGGATGACCTCGATCTGGGCGTTCACCGAGCGCAGGTCGTCGGCGGCCCACTTCGCGACTGCGGAGTGGACGTCCGGGTCGAGGCGCAGGAGGACCTGTTTGCGCGCGCGCCGCGCGGTCGCCCTCGTGTCCGCCTCCTCGTCAGTGGAGGGAGCGGACTTCGACCCCAGAACAGAGCGGACTTCGCCGTCTTGGGGGGAGGGGTGTCCAGCGCCCGCCCCGTCAGGGGGGACGGCGTCGGGGAGATCGGACGTGTGGGGGTCGACCATGGCTCAGGGGCTGTTCAGGAGTAGAGCGACCCGGCGTTGACGATCGGCTGGGTGCGCTGGTCTGAGCAGAGGACCACGAGGAGGTTGGAGACCATCTGGGCCTTGCGCTCGTCGTCGAGGGTCACGATGTCCTCCTTCTCCAACCGGCCCAGAGCCTGGTCGACCATGGTGACCGCGCCCTCGACGATCTGCTCGCGGGCATCGATGATGGCGCCGGCCTGCTGGCGCTGGAGCATCGCCTGGGCGATCTCGGGGGCGTAGGCCAGCGAGGAGATGCGGACCTCCACGATCTCCAGGCCCGCGAGCGCCACACGCTCGGCGACCTCGGTGGCCAGTTCGGCCGAGACCACGTCCGTCCCGCCACGCAGGGAGGTCTCCCCCGGTCCCGGCTCGTCGTAGGGGTGGGTGGTGGCGACGTGGCGCAGGGCCGCCTCGGACTGGGTCTTGATGAACTCCTCGTACTCCTCCACCGCGTAGACGGCGCGCGCGGTGTCGGCGACCTGCCACACGACGATGGCGGCGATGTTGATCGGGTTGCCGTCCAGGTCGTTGACCTTCAGCTCGTTCGTCTCGAAGTTGTGGACCTTCACGGAGATCTTCTTGCCGGTGGTCAGCGGCGGGACCAGGACCAGGCCCGTGCGACGGATGGTCCCGATGTAGCGGCCGAAGAACTGGCGCACGGAGGTCTGCCCGGGGGAGACGATCGTCAGGGTCGTGAAGGCGAGCAGGCCGAGGACGAACAGCACGCTGCCCACGAGGATGAGCACCGCGCTCCCGCCACCGTCGGCGGAGATGGCCCCGCGGACGAAGACGACCACGGAGAGGACCAACACCGCCAGGATGAGGAGCAGCACCACGAAGGCGAGGACGGAGGGACCCGACGCGGCGCGCTTCTCGTCGATGTCGACACGGATGCCCCCGTGCCCCACGGGGCGCCCCGCAGGCGTGGTGTCCTCGGGGGCTTCCTCCCGGTCGTCGGCCGGGGTGTGTGGATCGGGACCGACCGGAACGGGACCGGCGGGGTCGGGTCTGTTGCTCACGTTGTCCTCCTGGTTGTGTACGGGGGACGAGGGCGGGTCCGGCCTCGTCGGATATCAAGATGATATCTATTTTTCATACCTGCACAAGTGCTGCCCGGGTCCACCTCCGTGCGCGGATGGGCGCTCCACCGGTCCCCCGGACCCGGACCGTCGACCGCGCGGCAGCACGGGGCCGCACCCCGGTCCGGTGAACCCCGGTCCGGTGGACCCCGCTCCCGTGACAGCGGGCGGGATGCGACCACAATGGAGGCATGAGAGCAACGGTCCTGCACGCAGCACATGACATCCGTGTCGAGGAGGTCCCCGACCCCGTCATCGAGGAGCCCACCGACGTCGTCATCCGCACGGTCGCGGCCTGCATCTGCGGCTCCGACCTGTGGGGCTACCGCGGCATCAGCGCCACACCCGAGCCCAGGCGCATCGGTCACGAGGCCGTCGGCGTCGTCACCGAGATCGGTGCGGACGTCCACGAGGTCCACGTCGGGGACTGGGTGGTCATCCCCTTCTTCGCGGCCTGCGGACGGTGCGCCATGTGTCGGAAGGGACGTCCCTACGGCTGCCCGCACATCGCCTGGTACGACGGCTGCCAGGCGGAGGCGATCCGGGTGCCGTGGGCGGACGCCACCTGCGTCGTCGTGCCCGGGGGCGACCCGGATCCAGACCTCGCCCCCTCCCTGCTCACCGTCTCCGACGTCATGGGCACCGGATGGCACGCGGCGGTCTCCGCCGGGGTCTCTCCCGGCTCCACCGCCGTGGTCGTCGGGGACGGCGCCGTGGGCCTCAGCGGCGTCCTCGCCTCCGCCACCCTGGGAGCCGAGCGCGTCATCGCCATGTCCCGCCACGAGGACCGTGCCGCCCTCGCCCGCCGCTTCGGTGCCACCGACGTCGTGCCGGAGCGCGACGAGGCAGGCATCGCGCGGATACGAGAGCTCACCGACGGCTGGGGTGCGGAGTCGGTCCTGGAGTGCGTCGGCACCGACTCCTCCCTGGCCCAGGCCATCGGCTCCACCGCGCCCGGCGGCACGGTCGGGTGGGTGGGGGTCCCCCACCAGGCCACCTCCCACCTGGCCGACCAGTTCCGCCACGACATCGCGATGCGCGGGGGCATGGCCCCCACGAGGATCTACGCCGAGGACCTGGTCCACCGGGTGCTCGCACGCGAGATCGAACCCGGGCTGGTCCTGGACCAGGTCGTCGGCCTCTCGGAGGTTGCGAAGGGTTACGATCTGATGGACCGGCGGCGCGCCATCAAGGTCATGGTCGACCCGACGCGCTGAGGCGCTGACCGGGCATCTGGCCCGCGCACCACGGGCCACCGGCCGCGCACCACGGGCGACCAGCTCAGACGGACGACGCATCCCACTCCACCACCGGGCCCCGGGGAAGACGACATGACAGGCACGACCGCCCGCTCGACCACACGTCTGGTGGCTGCTGCCGCCCTCGGGCTCCTCGCCCTCCAGGCGACCACGGCCTGCAGTCCGGACGCCGGCGCCGATGGCTCCCCGGAGACGACGACGGGGATGGCGGTGAGCCGGTCGACCCTGTACACCTCCGTCGAGGAGCTCAGAGCGGACAGCACCCTCGTCGTGGTCGGCAGGGTCACCGACCGGAGGACCTCCGGCTCCGCGGAGGCCGCCGGCGCCGAAACGGTCCACACCGTCTCGACGATCGAGGTCACCGAGGCCACACCGGCAGCGGGCCGGGAGGACGCGGACACCGACGTCCCCGCGGCGGGGTCGACGATCGAGGTCCGCCAGCTGGGCTCGACCGACTTCGACCAGCTGCCCGCCCCGATCCTCGAGGTCGGCCGGGACTTCCTGCTCTTCCTCACGCCCACGGGCCTCAGCGGTGGCGCCGCCTCGCAGTTCTACATCACGGGAGGAACCGCCGGGTACTACCGCTCCACCGCCGGGCCGACCGGGGACAGGGCCGACGCGGGCGCGACCTTCGGGAAGGTCGGCGACGAGGGCGACACCCTCCCGGCGACACTCACGGCGGACCAGGTCCCCTGACCGGGGCAGGTCGCACCCCTGGCCACGCACGCGCCCGGGCCGACGTCGGCGGACGAACACCGAGTTCCGGTCAACGCCACACCAAGTCTCCTTCAAGGGTCGAACGATGGACAGGGCGGCGCCCCGACGGGGCACGGGCCTACAGTCGCAGGCACAGCGGGTCGCTCCCAGACCTGTCCTCGACGAGCACCGAAAGGTCGTCCGAACCGATGAGCTCACTCCAGCTCTCGCTCCCGGTACTCCACACCGGCGACGCCCTCGTACGTTCCCGTCGAATTACCGACCCGCCCTCGTCGGCGGACTGACCCGGCTCCCCCGGGAACCCGGGTCCCCGCACGAGGGCGGGAGCACTGGCGGCGGACCCCGCCCCTCCCCCTTGTGCACGCTGGACGTCCCCCGTGCCACCGTCCCACCGGACGACGGGCGCGCACCCCGGACCGGGGCCGACAGGCCCCACGCACAGGTGTCCACGAGCTGTCGGCGCACGACCTGCGCCCGCCCGTCCGACCCGACACCACCTGACCACGTCCAGCGGTCGCACCCATCCACTCATCCCCATCGCACCGTGGTGCCCTGCGCCGGTGCCCTCCCAAGAGAAGTGATCGCAGATGTCAAAGGTCCAACAGTTCGGGGCCTGGCTCACCAAGTGGTTCACACTGGTCGTCGTCGTGTGGGCCGTCCTCAACTACTTCGTCCCCTCGACCTCGCTGTGGGCGAAGTCCTACACCGGGTACTTCCTCTCCGTCGTCCTGTTCGGCATGGGCATGACGCTGAGCATCGACGACTTCAAGCGCATCGCGAAGATGCCGCTGATGGTGATCGTCGGGACCGTCGCCCACTACGTGATCATGCCGCTGCTGGCCGTGTTCCTGTGCTGGCTGTTCCGCCTGGACGGGATGGTGGCGGTCGGCGTGATCCTCGTCGGGTGCTGCCCGTCCGGCACGTCCTCCAACGTCATGTCCTTCCTCTCCCGCGGCGACGTGGCGCTGGACGTGTCCATCGGGTTGCTGTCGACCCTGCTCGCACCCTTCATGGTGCCGCTGCTCATGAGCGCCCTCGCCAGCCAGTACGTCGAGATCCCGGTCGGCGCGCTCTTCATCACGGCGCTGAAGGTCGTCCTCATCCCCGTGGCGCTGGGCGTCACGGTCCACACGGTCTTCGGGGCGAAGGTCTCCAAGGTCACCGCGGTGATGCCGGCCGTCTCCCAGGTCGCGATCCTCCTGATCATCGGTGTGGTCGTGGCCGCGAACAACGCGAAGCTCTTCACCGCCGAGACCGCCCTGATCCTCCCGGTGGTCATGCTGCACAACCTGTCGGGCTACGGCCTGGGGTACCTGTTCTCCCGCGTCATGTTCCGGGTGTACCCGCAGGGCTTCCGCTACGCCCAGCAGAAGGCCATCACCTTCGAGGTCGGGATGCAGGACTCCGCGCTCGGCGCCACCCTGGCGCTGCAGGCCTTCGCCGCGAACCCGGTCGTCGCGATCCCCTCGACCTTCTTCTCCGTGTGGCACAACATCTCGGGGTCGGTCCTGGCCTCGTGGTGGCGCCGTCGCGACGACAGGTACAACATCCCCGCCGACTCCCACGACGGCCGCCCGGTGTCGGTGCCCGAGCTCGCCGGTGCGGGTGTGGGCACGGGGGCGCAGCCGGCGTAGTCAGCCGGACTCCCCGTCGGGACCGCTGGTCGCGCCCCGTCCCGTCGTCATT
>NZ_CCXH01000068.1 GCF_000820725.1 Actinomyces polynesiensis
GCCAACTCCCACGACGGCCGCCCGGTGTCGGTGCCCGAGCCCGCCGGTGCGGGTGTGGGCACGGGGGCGCAGCCGGCGTAGTCAGCCGGACTCCCCGTCGGGACCGCTGGTCGCGCCCCGTCCCCGTCGTCATTGACGAGGGCGGGGCGTGCTGCCGGTACCCGGAGGCCCGCGGAGCACGACTGCTCCGCGGGCCGTTCCTCGTCCGGGACGGGGGATGCCGGGGGCGTTTCCCGCTCGCTACTCGGTCGACCCGGACGGCCGGACCAGCGGCTGGTCCCCACTCCCCCCGGGCGCGTAGGCGCGGAACTGGGGCACCTGCGCCCCGCAGGCGAGCACGCCCAGGACCACCAGGACACCACCACCGATGAAGGTGGTCGCCACCCCCAGCCGATCGGCGGCCAGTCCGTGGAGGATGTCCGCGAGGCGCGGCCCCCCGACCACGACGACCAGGAAGACGCCCTGGAGGCGGCCCCGCATGTCGTCGGTGGCCGCGGACTGGAGGATCGACTGGCGGAAGGCGGAGGAGGCCATGTCCGCCGCCCCGCCGAGGGCGAGCATGAGGACCGCGCCGACGAGGAAGGGCATGGCCCGCCCGCCCCCGAGTGCGACGCACACCCCCGCACCCACCACGGCCAACCCCCACACGGCGACCGCCACGAGCACGGCGCGGCCCTGGCGGCGCACGCGTGAGACCCACCCCGACAGCACGCCACCCACCACGGCCCCGATCGCCATCCCGGCCGAGAGCAGTGCGAAGGCCATGCCCCCGGTCGCGGGGCCGCCGAAGTTCACGTTGGCGACCTCCGGGTAGAGGGCGCGTGGCAGGCCGAAGACCATCGCGATGAGGTCCACCAGGAAGCTGACGAGGAGGACCTTGTTCACCCAGGCGTAGCGGAAGCCCTCCACCACGCTGCCCAGACCCAGGGAACCGATGGCGTGGTCGGGGCGCAGCGACGGCAGTCGGACCACCGCCCACAGGGTCGCCACCATGGTGATGGCGTCGAGGAGGTAGAGGGGACCCGCCCCGAGCACGGGCAGCAGTGCCCCACCCACCAGCGGCCCCGCGATCGCCCCGAACTGCGAGACGGTCATGTTCAGCGAGTTCGCCGCGGGGAGCTCCGAGGCGGGCACCAGCATCGGGATGACCGCGTTGCGGGCGGGCTGGTTCATCGCGAAGAAGGACTGCTGCACCGCGAAGATGCCGAGGATCAGCCAGACGTCGTGGAGCCCGAGGAGTGCCTGGACCGCGAAGGCCGCACCGGAGGCGATCATGCCCACCGTGCTCGCGACCAGCACCAGGCGACGGTCGAAGGCATCGGCGATCGCACCGCCCCACAGCCCGAACACGATCAAGGGGACCAATCCGAACAGGCCCGTGAGTCCGACGTAGGAGGAGTCCCGGGTGATCGCCCACAGCTGGGCGGGGACCGTCACGACGGTGATCTGGGTGCCGATGACCGTGATGATGTTCGCGTACCACAGCCGTGCGAAGTCGGGATGGTCGAGGGGGCGGGTGTCGGCGAGGACACTGCGCAGGTGGTGCTTCGTGGGGACTCCTGGTGTGGGTGGTGCGAACGGGGCCGGATCCCGCGTTGGCACGGGTCGTGGTCCGCCCGGCAACGGCTCCGGACTGGAGAGACCCTACCGCGGGAGCCGCCCTCGTCAGGGCCCCGTTCGCGCGCGGCCGCGCAGGGAGCGCGCACAGCGGATACGGTCGGAGGGGAGATCACGAACCGACGACCGGCGGGAGGACACGATGTCCAGGACCATGAGGACGTGGCAGTCACAGGGCGGGCGCAGCCTGCAGGACGCGGACGCCTTCGTCGAGGTGGGCCAGCCGGTTCCCGAACCGGGCGCGCACGACCTCCTCGTGCGGGTCCGGGCGGTGTCGGTGAACCCCGTCGACACGAAGGTGAGGGCGGGCCTGGCCGAGGGTGCCACCCGCCAGCTCGGCTGGGACGCGGCCGGGACCGTCGAGGCGGTGGGGGCGCAGGTGCAGCGCTTCTCACCCGGGGACCGTGTCTGGTACGCCGGTGACCTGACCCGTCCGGGCGCCCACGCCGAGCTGCACCTCGTCGACGAGGGACTGGTCGGGCAGGCGCCCTCGTCACTGGACTGGGCGGAGTCCGCGGCGATGCCGCTCACCTCCCTGACGGCGTGGGAGGCGCTCGTCGAACACCTGGGTCTGGGGACCCGCTCGGAGGGCACGCTGCTGGTCATCGGTGGTGCCGGCGGGGTCGGGTCCGTCGCCATGCAGCTGGCCAAGGCCCTGACCGGGGTGCGGGTGGTGGCCACGGCCTCGAGGGAGCGGTCCCGGCAGTGGGCGCTCGCCATGGGGGCGGACGAGGTGGTCGACCGACACGACCTGGCCGAATCGGTGCTCGCCGTCGCGCCCGACGGCGTGGACTGGGTGCTCAGCCCCCACACCGCCGGGAACATCGAGGCCTACGCACGTCTGGTGCGTCCCTTCGGCCACGTGGTGGCGCTGGATGAGCCCGAAGGGCTGGACGTGCTGCCGCTCAAGTCCCGCTCCATCGCCTTCCACTGGGAGTTCATGTTCACCCGCTCCATGCACCACACCCCCGACATGGCCGAGCAGGGCCGCATCCTCGACCGCGTGTCCGCCCTCGTCGACGCGGGTCGCCTGCGCTCCACGCTCACCACCGTCGTCGACCACCTCGATCCGGCCGGGCTGCGCGAGGCGTTCGGCATCGTCGACGAGGGCCGCGCCGTCGGCAAGGTGGCCCTGAAGGGCTGAGTCGCGCGTCCGTGCCGGGTCGATCACCGACGCTGTCACGCAGCCCCGGGTCGTTCGCTGGGCCGCCCGGACGGGCGATCGGTTCCGCCGGGCGCGGCTGACCGCCGGCCACCGGGTGGCGACGCAACCGGGCCCTCAGATCACGTCCCACTCGGGCAGCACGAGAGGTTCCTCCGTCCGGGCGGCCCGTTGGGCCTGCGTGAGTCGCTCGGGCGCCACAGCGACCCGGAAGACGTATTCGTCGAACCAGGAGTCGTCCATGGTGAAGAAGCCCTTGCGTCCGACCTCGTCCCCCCAGGAGTTCTCCACACGCCACCGGCGCGGCCGCCCGTCGACCAGATCGACGCCCACGAGCGTCATCGCGTGGGTCGACCCCGTGTCGTGGAGACGCATCCTCTCGGCCTTCGTCATCTCCATCCCCACGCCGTAGAGGGCACCGTAATCGTGGAGCTTCGCGTCCCAGATCCCGCGCTCCTTGTCGAACTGCTTCTTGACGTCGCAGGTGAAGTAGACGGGTTCGCCGTCGCGGATGGCACCGACAGCGGCCTTCTTGAGGTCCCCGATGGGCGCGGTGATCTGCGAGTACGGCGGGCGACCCTCCATGTACGGCGAGTGCTCGGCAATGTAACGGCGCCCCTCGGGGTGCTCCTCGCGGGGGTCGTGGGTGAGTACGACATAGTCGAAGACCTCGGCCGGCACGTACTTCTCCGCGAACTCCAGCGGGGTCATCACACCCTCGGAGTGGAAGACCTTGTCCGCGTCGCGGTACTGCCACACGAAGCTGGTCGGTGGGGTGCCCAGGTGGATCGCGAGAATCCGCCACACGTCCTTCATGGTCTCGAGACGGATCGAATCGACGTCGGTGCGCGCGGCCCGGATCCTCCCCACCCCGCGGCGCAGCACGACCGCGAGCGCGCGGTTCATCTGGTCGGTGTTGCCCGCTGACTCGGTGTCCGGCATCGCCCAGACCGGGACCAGGCCGTACTTGCGCACGAGGTCGAGGAACTGGGTCCAGAACCCGCCGTCGCCCACACCGTTGAGGAGGTTGCGGACGCCCTCGTCACCCAGGGGATCGTCGACCGTCTCGATCGCGCGGACCAGGAGGTGGTTGGCCTTCTCCAGCTTGTCGTGGAAGGCGATGAAGTTCTGCGAGAACACGAAGTCGTCGAGGTGCAACTCCTTCACCATCCGCGCCCGCAGGACGTTGAGTGCCGCGAATGCCCAGCACCGACCCGAGTGCTTCTGGTCCGTCACGGCCCAGCTGTCCAGGCGCTCCGAGGTGGAGTCGTCGATCCGGTTGACGACGTCCCGGTCGAGGCTGACGGCATCCGCGCCCTGGGCGCTGACGGCGTTCTGGACGATCCTGCCGAATGTGTCCGTCCGGAACGAGTCCGCCTGTTCGGCCGCGAACGAGGGCGCGAGGGATCGTGGTCGGTCAGTGCTGCTGGTCATGGACATGCTCCTTGGACGGGACCCGTTCGGCACTGTAGTCCGCTCGCTTCCGTCTCCTCCGTGGAGCGTCCACCGCAGCAGTCACATCCCCATCCCGGCGTGGGCAGACCGTGGGCGGGGCGCCCTCGTCGATGCTGACCCGGCACCGGCGCACCGGCAGCCGGCAACGGTCCGGGACGGCTTACTCCCCGCTCTCGCCCTCGTCCGTGTCCCTCCCGGGGACCGCTCGTGCGACCTGGTCGAGGAGGAAGCGGGGAAGGGGCCAGCGCGCCACTTCCCCACACCGCAAGCACCCCCTCTGGACGGGGAGGAGCGTGCCCAACGCGACGTAGGTGACCGCCGCCCACAACTGCCCCATGGCCGCACAGTGGCAACGTGGCCGACAAGGGAGTGGCCCCCTCGGTCCGGTCGGTGCCGATGCTGACGAGGGCGACGCAGGCAGGGCGGACCTCACGGCGGGAACTGAGCGGACTTCGAGCCCAGAACAGAGCGGACTTCGGCGGGATGCGGGGTCAGGCGGGGTCGGGGAGCACCTCGTGGGACAGGGGGGTCGGGTTGCCGAAGCGGTGGTTCGTGATCGACACCGCCTGCTCGTGGACGAAGGGCAGGATCTCGACGCGACCCGAGTGGGTGACCGGACCGTCCCAGATCGCCACGTCGATGTCGCCGTCGATGTCGCGTGCCAGCTCCGCGCCGTCCCCGCCCAGCAGCCGCACGCGCCCGTCGAAGTGGTGGTCCGCGCCGCGCAGGCGGGACACGAAGGCCTCCCGGGTCTCGCGCACGCACTTCATGCCGTGCGCGGCGAGCATCACCTGCACCGGCGTCGGCACGGACTCCGCGGTCGACAGCAGCAGCGGTTGGGCCGCGTTCGGGTTGCCCCCCACCGTCCGGCGCACCGCGACGTCGCCGCCCGTCAGCGACAGCTCCGTGAATTCCCCGGGCGCCAGGGCCGCAGCCGCCACGCGCAGCACCTCGACCAGGGGCACGTCCGCCTCGGCCCTGATGGTCGCGGCCGCGGGGAGGTACCGCAGGATGTTGCGCTCCGCGGCGAGTCCGGAGGGGTCGTGGAGGACGTCGAACTCCGTCTCGCAGGCGTGCTCGAAGGCGTCCACGTCACGCTCAAGACGCTTGCGCTCCGCGACCGACAGGTGGGCGTCGGCGACGCGCAGGAGCTCCGCCAACTGCGGCTTCCAGATCTCGACGGGCCGCTCGGGGACCAGGGGGTAGCCCTCGCCACCGACCTCGCCCACCGGGAGCTCCTCCGGCTCGAAGGAGCCGTAGCCGAAGAGGTGGTTCGGGCCCCCGGCCTTGGCCGTGGCCCCGACGCTCGAGCGCTTCCACCCCCCGAAGGGTTGGCGACGCACGATGGCGCCGGTGATCCCACGGTTGACGTAGACGTTGCCGGCCTCCACCGAGTCCAGCCAGGTGGAGATCTCCTGGGCGTCCAGGGAGTGCAGGCCGGCGGTGAGGCCGAACTCCGTGCCGTTCTGGATGTCGATGGCCTCCTCCAGGGTGTCGGCCCTCATGACCCCCAGGACGGGCCCGAAGTACTCCACGCGGTGGAACTCACTGCCGGGCTCCACCCCGGAGCGGACCCCGGGGCTCCACAGGCGCCCCGAGTCGTCCAGCTGGCGGGGCCGGATCTCCCAGGACTGTCCGGGTCCGAGTTCGGTGAGACCCCGCAGGAGCTTCTCACCGGGCTGCTCCGAGAGCGGCCCCATCTGGCTGGCCGGGTTCGTCGGCCAGTCGACCACCAGGGAGGACACCGCGTCGACCAGTTGGTCGTGGAAGCGCCGTGAGAAACCGGCCGATCCGACCAGGATCACCAGGGAGGCAGCCGAGCACTTCTGACCGGCGTGGCCGAAGGCGGAGGAGACGACGTCACGCACCGCGAGGTCGAGGTCGGCCGACGGGGTGACGATGATCGAGTTCTTCCCGGAGGTCTCCGCGAGGAGGGGGAGGTCGGGACGCCAGGAGCGGAACATGCGGGCGGTGTCCACCGACCCGGTGAGGACCACCCGCTCCACGCGCGGGTCGCGCACGAGGGCCTCCCCCAGGGAGTGGTCGGCGGGCAGCACCAGCTGCACGACGTCCTCGGGCACCCCGGCGGCCCACAGGCACTCGGCGACCACGGAACCGCAGCGTCGGGCGATGGTGGCGGGCTTGAAGAGCACCGCGGAACCCGCCGCGAGAGCCGCGGCCACCCCGCCGAGCGGGATCGACACCGGGAAGTTCCACGGTGGGGTCACCAGGGTGAGTCCGACCGGGGTGAACCGCGCCCCCGGCAGGGACTCCAGGCGCAGCGCCTGCTCGGCGTAGTAGTGCGCGAAGTCGATGGCCTCGGAGACCTCCCCGTCGGTCTGGTCGATGCCCTTGCCGAGCTCGGAGGCCGCCACCTCGAGCAGGTCCGCACGCCTGCGCGCGAGCTCCACCCCCACGCGGTGGAGGATCTCCGCGCGTTCCTTCGCGGGCCGCCCCGCCCATGAGGGGGCCGCGGCCGCACCCCGGGCGACGGCCGCGTCGAGGACGTCGCCCTCGTCGATGCGTGCTCCCGCCGCGGTGTCCACCCCCAGGGTGGAGGACGGAACACGGGCCAGCAGCTCCGCCGCCCACAGGCGGTTGGCCGGGAGGACCGGATCGGTGTCGGGGGTGTTGGCGAAGGTCCACGACCCCCCGGGGGAGCGCAGGTGCCGCGTCAGTGTCGCCTCGTCCTCGTCACCACGGTCCTGCAGGCGGTTGGGGTGGACGCGCCGGTCCCCCTCGCGCTGCCACTGCTCCGCCGCCGCGCAGAAGCGGTCCCGTTCGAGGGCGAACGCGGCGGGCTCGGACCCGATCTCGAAGATCGAGGCCATGAAGTTCTCCGGGGCGGAGTTCTCCTCCAGGCGGCGCACCAGGTAGGAGATGGCCACGTCGTACTCCTCGGGGTGCACGACGGGGACGTAGAGGAGCAGGTCCCCGACCTCCTCGCGCACGGCCGCGGCCTGCTGGGTGGCCATGCCGGAGAGCATCTCCACGTCGATCGCGTCACGCACCCCGCGCAACCCGGCCAGCTCCCAGGCGAAGGCGAGGGTGAACAGGTTGTGCCCGGCGATCCCCAGGCGCACGTTCGCGGTGTGCTCCGGCGTCAACGCCCAGGCCAGCACCCGCAGGTAGTTCGCGTCGGTCGCGCGCTTGGACTCCCAGGTGGCGAGCTCCCAGCCGTGGACATCGGCCTCCACCCGCTCCATGGCCAGGTTCGCGCCCTTGACCACGCGCACCTTGATCGGCGCGCCCCCTCGGGCCCGGCGGGCCGCCGCCCACTCCTGCAGGTCACGCATGGCGGGCAGGGCGTCGGGCAGGTAGGCCTGCAGGACGATCCCGGCCTCCAGGCCGAGGTTCTCCTCACGGTCGAGGAGTTGCTTGAAGACCTCGATGGTGAGGTCCAGGTCGTGGTACTCCTCCATGTCGAGGTTGATGAACTTGGCTCCCGGCTGCGAGGACGCGTACGCGTAGAGCGGCGCGAGCTTCTCCACCGCATGGGCGACCACCTGGTCGTGTGCCCACGGACCGTGGGGGCCGACCACGGCGGAGACCTTGAGGGAGACGTAGTCGACGTCGTCACGGCGCAGCAGGTCGAAGGTGTCGGCGAGGCGCCGGTCGGCCTCGGCCTCACCCAGCACCGCCTCCCCCAGGAGGTTCACGTTGAGACGCGAGCCGTCGGCGCGCAGGCGCGCGATCGCGTCCCCGATGTGGTCCTCTGACACGTCGACGACCAGGTCGCCGACCAGCTGTTGGAACACCGTGCGTGCAGCCCTGACCACGGTCCCCGGGGCGACACGGCCCACCCCGGCGCCCACGCGCGTGGGGACGGACAGCCAGGCGGGGAGGAATGGGACTCCGCGGGCCCCGAGACGGGCGAGGTGTGCGGCGGCGACGTGAGTGTCCTCGGGGCGCACGACGCCGTCCACGAACTGCACGGTGAAGTCGAGGCCGCCCTCGTCCTCGAGGACGTCGGCGAGCAGCTTCGCGGTCCGGCTGACTGGGTGGCGGGTGGAGGCGTCGGCCCACCGTCGCGCCGTCTCGGTCGCGAGGGCGATGGCCTCCTCGAGGTCGCCCTGCCCCTGGTCCGACCTGTCGACTCGTTGCGGCGTCATCCCGGTCCTCCTGCCTCGGGCCCACGTGACCGACCGAGGTCGGCCCGGTCCGTCCGGCCACGGGACCGCGGGCTTCTGTGACCCACCTTACGGCGCATCGGGGCCCGTGCGCAGGTCCCCTCCCGGGCAGCCCGGTGGTGAGGCCGCGGACACGGACCGACGCGACGCGCGCGGACATCAGACGGGGCGCGCGGTCGGGGGCCCGGCGCGCCGGGGGATCAGTCGGAGGTGGCCGCCGAGGCCTCCGCGCGCACGGAGGCGACCTCGTAGAGGGCGATCCCGGTGGCGACGGCGGCGTTGAGGGACTCCACCGCGGAGCTGATCGGGATGGAGACGACCTGGTCGCAGGTCTCGCGCACCAGGCGAGACAGTCCCGCGCCCTCCGCGCCCGTGACGAGCACCAGCGGCTCGGTGGCCAGGGGGAGGTCCCGGACGGACACGTCCGACCCGCCGTCGAGCCCGACCACGAAGAACCCCGCCTTGCGGCAGTCCTGCAGGGCGCGCACGAGGTTCGTCACCCGCGAGACCGGGACTCGCGCCGCGGCCCCGGCGGACACCTTCCACGCAGTGGTCGTCACCCCCGCCGAGCGCCTCTCCGGGATCATCACGCCATCGGCACCGAAGGCACCCGCCGAGCGCAGGACGGCTCCGAGGTTGTGCGGGTCGGTGACCTGGTCCAGCGCGACCAGCAGGGGCACACCGAGCTGCTGGAGGGAGGAGGCGACGAGCTCGTCGAAGTCCGTGTACTCGTAGGCGGGAACCTCGACGGCCACGCCCTGGTGGACCGCACCGTCCGTGGCGACGTCCAGGTCACGCCTCGTCACCTCGAGGACCGGCGCGCCCTGCCCGGCCGCGGCACGCACGACCTCCTCGACGCGATCGTCGCCCAGCGATCCGGCCACGAAGACGCGGGAGACGGGGACGCCGGCGCGCACGGCCTCGGCGACCGGGTTGCGCCCCGCGATCAGCTCGTGCCCCGAGGGGACCTTGATCGAGGTCTTCGCGCGGGCACGTGCGATCGCGGCCTCGCGTTCCTCCTGCGCCTCCCGGGCGAGCTTGCGCTTGTGGGCGGCGTGGTAGGTGCGGTCCTCGGCCTTGGGGGTGGGGCCCCTGCCCTCGAGCTTCTTGCGGGAGTGGCCGCCTGTGCCGACCTTGGGGCCCTTCTTGGATCCGCTCCTGCGCACCGCGCCGCGGCGTCCGTCATTGCCTGCCATTGCACCCTCCCGGTCCCGTCCCCGCAGTCGCGGGAGCAGGGACAGCGTAGCCGCTACGGTGTCCCGGCACCCGGCCCGGGTCGGCGGACACCCCGGGGGCATGTCAGGCCAGGCGCCAGGTGGCCCCGTCCTTGCCGTCCTCCAGCACCACGCCCGCGGCGGTCAGGCGGTCGCGCAGCGCGTCCGCCCTCGTCCAGTCCTTGGCGGCACGCGCCTCGGCGCGCTCCTCCACGACCGCCTCGACGAGGGTCGCCAGGGCCTCGTGCTCGGCGCCCCCGCCCTGCCCCTCGGTCGTCGCCCGCCACTGGGGGGAGGCCGGGTCGAGGCCCAGCACGTCGAGCATGGAGCGCACGAGCGTCTGCTCGCGCAGCACGGCCTCCCGGTCACCCTCCGCCAGTGCCGTGTTGCCCAGGCGCAGGTGCTCGTGCGCCGCCGCCAGGGCGCCGGCGACGTTGAGGTCGTCGTCCATCGCCGCGCTGAACGCCCCGGGGAGGTCCCCCGGGGCCAGCGCCACGTCCTGGACCTCACCGACCATGTCGATGGCACGGGCCACGAAGCCGGAGAACCGCTCCCAGGCGAGGGCGGCGTCGGGCAGGGTCTCGGGCGCCCACTCGATGGCACTGCGGTGGTGGACGGTCGACAGCGCCCAGCGCAGCACGGCCGGGGGGAAGTCCCGGGTGAGGGCCTCCACGGACAGGGTGTTTCCCAGCGACTTCGACATCTTCTCGCCCTTGGTGGTCACCCAGGCGTTGTGCACCCACAGGCGCGCGAAGCCCCACCCGGCGCCGTGGGACTGCGCCTGTTCGTTCTCGTGGTGGGGGAAGCGAAGGTCGATGCCACCCCCGTGGATGTCGAAGGTCTCCCCCAGGTAGCGCCGCGACATCGCCGAGCACTCGAGGTGCCAGCCGGGACGGCCCCGCCCCCAGGGGGACTCCCACTTCGCGGTCTCGGGCTCCCCGGGCTTGGCGGCCTTCCACAGGGCGAAGTCGCGGGGGTCACGCTTGCCTGCCTCGACGGTGGCGTCGATCTGCGAGTCGTCCTCCGTGGTGCGCATGTCGACCAGGCGCTGGCGGGTCAGGGACCCGTAGTCGGGTTGGGAGTGCACGTCGAAGTAGACGTTGCCGTGGCCGTCCTCGTAGGCGTGGTCGCGGTCCAGCAGGCGCTGGACGAGGGCGATCTGGTCGGGGATGTGGGCGGTGGCGCGCGGCTCGAAGGTGGGGGGGAGCACGCCGAGGGTGCGGTAGGCCGCGTCGAACTCGCGCTCGAAACGCGACGCCCACGCCCACCACTGCCACCCGGCGTCGGCGGACTTCGTGAGGATCTTGTCGTCGATGTCGGTGATGTTGCGGATGTAGGTGACGTCCGTGCCGCCGCGGCGCAGCCAGCGGATCAGCGCGTCGAAGGCGACCGCGGAGCGCAGGTGCCCGACGTGCGGCGCACCCTGGACCGTCGCCCCGCACAGGTAGATCCCGACGTGCCCGGGGGTCACCGGCTCCAGGGGCTGGAGTCGGGCGGTCTTGGAGTCGTACAGGTGCAGCGCCATGGCCCCAATCGTAGTGGGGGCGGGGGGTGGGCTCCCGCGCCGTCACGGACGTGGGACCGGGTGACGGCGTGGGCACCACTAGGCTGGTGCCCATGGTGATCCCCTTCCGCGTCGGACAGGCCCTCGACGTCCACGCCTTCGCCCCGGTCCACGAGGGCGCGCCGGTCCCCACGATGAAGCTCGCCTGCCTGGAGTGGCCCGGCGAACACGCCCTCGTCGGGCACTCGGACGGGGACGTGGCGGCGCACGCCGTGTGCGACGCACTGCTCTCCGCGGCCGGCCTGGGGGACATGGGCACCGTCTTCGGCACCGCCCGTCCCGAGTGGGGTGGCGCCCCCGGGGAGGCCTTCCTCCACGAGGTCGTGCGCATGCTCGACGCAGCGGGATGGTCGGTGGGCAACGTGACCGTCCAGGTCATCGGGAACCGACCCCGGATGGCCGGGCGTCTCAGCGAGGCCTCCACCCGGATGGCGGAGGTCATCGGGGCGCCGGTGTCCGTCTCCGCCACCACGACCGACGGGCTCGGGTTCACGGGCCGCACCGAGGGGCTCGCGGCCCAGGCAGCGGCGCTGGTCGTCCGCAACGACGACGAGGACGACGCCTTCTTCTGAGGCCGGACCGCCCGCGGGCGCCGCGGGGTGGGCACCCCGCCACCACCGGGGAGGGTGCTGACCCCACCACCGGGGGTGGGAACCCGGCCGGCACCGCGGACACCCGGTCACCCGTCGCGTCAGACAGGTGGGGTGCGGCCCTCTCACTTCCGGGTCCGGACCCCCGTGGTGGTCGTGTCGGCGTCGCCGTCCGCGTAGATGTCGAGGTGGGCACGGTCCTGGCGGATGGGGAGCAGCAGCACCAGGCCGACCGCGAGGATGAGGACGATGCCGAGGATCCCCCAGTGGGTGGGGTCCTCGCCCGCAGGCGTGAGATGGCGTCCGATGCGGATGGACACCCCGTACATCAGCGGGGAGAGGAAGGAGACGGCGCGTCCCGTGGTGGCGTAGAGACCGAAGACCTCTCCCTCGCGCCCCTCGGGGATGACCCGGCCCAGGAACGAGCGCGACGCCGACTGCGCCGGTCCGACGAAGACGCACAGGATGAGCCCGAGGACCCAGAAGACGATCTGGCCGCGTGAGTGCAGGATGAAGACCCCCAGCCCCGACAGGACCATGGCGACCAGGGAGATGACGATGACCCGCTTGGGGCCGATCCTGTCGTCCAGGGCGCCGAAGCCGATGGTGGCGAGGCCGGCCACGATGTTCGCGGCGATGGCGAAGACGATGACCTGTGACGCGGAGAACCCGAAGACCGTCCCCGCCAGGATCGCCCCGAAGGTGAACACCCCCGCCAGGCCGTCACGGAAGACGGCGGAGGCGATGAGGAAGGACAGGGTGTGGGGGGCGTGCCTGGCCAGGGAGACCACCGTGCCCCACAGGCGGCGGTAGGAGTCCCAGATGGGCTCACGTCCGGATTCGTCGGAGTGGTGTGTCGGCCGCGGTGGGTTGAGGATCACCGGCGTCGCGAAGACGGCGAACCAGGCTGCGGCGAAGAGCATCGAGACACGGATGTTCATCCCGTTCGCGTGCGTGACACCGAAGAGCCCCACCTCGGGGTTGATGAAGGCGACGAAGAGGAAGAGCAGGAGGACGATGCCCCCGACGTACCCCATGCCCCAGCCCAGTCCCGAGATCCGCCCCATCGTGGAGCGGTCGGAGATGTGGTTGAGCATCGCGTTGTAGTTGACGGAGGCGAACTCGAAGAAGACGTTGCCCAGGCCGAGGAGGATGATGCCCAGCCACAGGGCCCGTTCCTTCCCCAACGGACCCTCCGGGGCCACGAAGAACATCAACGCCATGCAGGCGACCACGGCTCCCGTGAACCACCCCAGCCACACGCCTCCCCGCCCACGCCGGTCGGCCCGCTGTCCGGTGACGGGAGCGAGCAGGGCGATGAGGATCCCCGCGATGGTCAACCCGAAGGAGAGGTGCTCGCTGGCGGTGGCCTTGTCCGTGAACACCCCGTCGGAGGTCAGGTAGACGGAGAAGACGAAGGTGGTGGCCACCGCGTTGAAGGCGGCACTGCCCCAGTCCCAGAAGGCCCAGGACAGGACCGTCGGGGTGAGGATCCGCTTGCGGGGGACGAGGTCCCCCGGGGTGCTCGGTGGTGGTGCGCTGGCGGGTCCGTGGACGTCCGGATGGGACATGTCGCTTCGCTTCCTGTGCGGCGGTCGGCGCAGGGAGCTCCGGACCGCTCATGGGGGGCGTGGTTCCGCCCAAGCGAAAGCTAGCACGGCCACGTGTCACCCCGGATGCTCCCGGGTGAACGTCGTGACGCGGCCGGGATCGGCCCCGCACGTGGGTTCCGGTGCCGCGACCTCAGTCGGGGTCGGGACCGAGGAGCATCTCCGCGAGGAGCAGGTCGGACCGGGTGGTGATCTTGAGGGACCGGCGATCGCCCTCGACCAGGTCCACGGGGAGTCCGAGTGCCTCGACCAGGGCGGCGTCGTCCGTGGCCGCCGTCGACTCCTGCAGGGCGAGCGCCCGGCCGTGCTCGTGGGCGCGCAGGAGGACCGCCCAGCGGAAGCCCTGGGGCGTCTGGACGGCGCGGAGCCGCGAACGGGACGGGGTCCCGACGACGCGGAGCACGGACCCCCCCTCGGGTGCGGACGTCCCCGCGCGCTCGACCTCCTTGAGGGTGTCGGTGACGGGGATCCCGGGGACCACGGCCACGCTCCCGGCCTCGACGGCCGCGACCACGCGTCCGACGACCTCCGGCGGCGTGAGGCAGCGGGCGGCGTCGTGGACGAGGACGGGTGTGTCCTCCCCCAGTTCGACCCCGGCGAGTTCGGCCGCCTCGGGGACCGCCTCCAGACCCGCGGCGACCGAGGCCTGCCGGGAGGCTCCCCCGGCGACGAGGACGACCGGCACCTCCGGACGGGAGGGCACGTGTCCGGGCAGGACCGACCGGAACCGCTCGAGCTCCGACTCGGGGGCGGTGACGACGAGGGCGGAGACCCCCGCAGCCGCGAGGCCCTCGGCCGCACGGTCGAGCACGGTCCTCCCGGCCACCACGGCGAGGGCCTTGGGCCCGTCGCACCCCAGACGGACCCCTGAACCTGCGGCGGTCAGGACCGCGAGCGCGGTCACCGCGTCACTCGACGGCCGCAGCCTGCTCGGCGGCGTCCTCGCCCTCTGCCAGGATCGAGTCGAGGCGCTGGGCGGCACCCTCCTTGTCGATGTGGCGGGCGAGTGCCAACTCCGAGGTGAGGATCTGGCGGGCCTTGGTGAGCATCCGCTTCTCGCCGGTGGAGAGCTTCTTGTGGGCATCGCGGCGGGTCAGGTCGCGGACGACCTCGGAGACCTTGACGATGTCACCGGTGGCGATCTTCTCCTGGTTCGCCTTGAAGCGGCGCGACCAGTTCGTGGGCTCCTCCACGTACGGCGCGCGCAGGACGGAGATGACCTCCTCCAGGCCGTCCTCGTCGACGACGTCGCGGACCCCGACGAGGTCCACGTTCTCGGCGGGCACCTGGATGGTCAGGTCACCCTGGCTGACGCGCAGCGTCAGGTAGGTCTTCTCCTCACCCCGGATGACACGCTGGGCGATGTCCTCGATCGTGGCGGCCCCGTGATGGGGGTAGACGACCGTCTGGCCGATGGTGAAAGTCATGTGATGATGCTCCCTGCGACTCGAGGCGACGCATGCCATTCTACCAGCAGGCGCGTCGAGTGGCCCTGCGGCCCCGGTCGGGCGTAGGGTCTGCCGCTCCGGGAGGGCGCCCACCGGCTGACCGCGATGACCCCCACGCCCGGTGTCGGGGTCAGGAGACGAGCTTGTAGCCCAGCCCCCGCACCGTCACCAGGCGGACGGGGTGTGAGGGATCTGGTTCGATCTTCGCCCGCAACCTCTTCACGTGCACGTCGAGGGTCTTGGTGTCCCCCAGGTAGTCGATCCCCCACACCCGGTCCATGAGCTGGGAGCGGGTGAGGACCCGGTCCGGGTTGCGGGCGAGGTACTCCAGGAGCTCGAACTCCCTCAGTGGCATCGCCACCTGCTCCCCGTCGACGGACACCTCGTGCCGGTCGACCCACAGTCGCACGGCGCCGACCTCGAGGAGGTCCTCGTCCTCCTGCTCCGCGGGGGCACTGGAACGCCGTCTCAGGACGGCGCGCACCCGTGCCAGGAGCTCACGGTAGCTGTAGGGCTTGGTCACGTAGTCGTCGGCACCGATCTCCAGCCCCACGACCCGGTCGACCACGTCGTCCTTCGCGGTCACCATGATCACGGGCACGTCCGAGGTCTGGCGCAGGCGACGGCACACCTCGGTCCCCGACAGGCCGGGCAGCATGAGGTCCAGGAGGACCAGCTCGAAGTCCCCCGACTGGGCCATGGCGAGCCCGGTCTCCCCGTCCGCGGCCTCCCCGACCTCGAACCCGTCCCTCCGCAGGCTGAAGGCCAGCGGGTCCCGGTAGGACTCCTCGTCCTCGACCACCAGGATCGCGGTCATCGTGCTCCTTCCCCGGCCCCGTCAGGCAGGGGCTCGGACTCCTCGTCGGCCTCGTCCGGGGCGGAGGGGTCCGCCGCCGTGGCCTCGCCGTCCGCCGCTGTGGTCCCCGTGCCCGGACCGTCCACGGGGCCCCGTGGGGCGTCGGAGGCCCCGTCCCGGTCGGTCCCGCGGTCGGCACGTGCCGCATCCGTGTCGGCGGTGGGCAGGACCAGGGTGAAGGTCGACCCCCTCCCCGGACGGGACCACACGGTCACGGTACCGCCGTGGTCCGCTGCCACGTGCTTGACGATCGACAGGCCCAGGCCCGTGCCGCCGGTGTTGCGCGAGCGCGCCGGGTCCACCCGGTAGAAGCGCTCGAAGATGCGCGACTGGTCCTCCTCGGAGATGCCGACGCCCGAGTCCACCACCGAGACCGAGACGAGGTCGTCGCGCACGTCGATGCCGACACTGACCCGCGATCCGCGCGGGGAGTAGCGCACGGCATTGTCCAGGAGGTTGCGCACCGCGGTCACCAGCATGTCGCGGTCCCCCCACACGTGCGCCCCCGACTCCTCGAGCGGCCCCACCAGGTCCACGCCGTTGGCCTCGGCGATGGTCTCCTGCCGGGCGAGGGCGACGGACACCACCTCGTCGACGTCGACGAGGGAAGCGGCGTCGAGGGCGTCGGGCGCCTGGAGGCGGGAGAGGTCGATGATGTCCTGGACGAGGGCGGAGAGCCGCTCCGCCTCCCGGCGCAGCCGCGGGGCGAAGCGGGCGACGGCCTCCTCGTCGCCGGGGTTGTCCGCGATGGTCTCGGCCAGCAGGCGGATCGCGCCCACCGGGGTCTTCAGTTCGTGGGAGACGTTCGCGGTGAAGTCCCTGCGCGTCGCCTCGATGCGTCGCTGGAGGGTCCGGTCCTCGGCGAGGACGAGCACGCGGTCGGCGGGCAGCGCCGCCGCACGGATCTCGAAGTCGAGCATCGCGGACCCGCTCATGGAGGAGCGGGGCACCTGGAGCTTCTCGGTGACGGCCAGCCCGCTGCGGCGCACCCGGTGCACGAGGTCGACGAGCTCCGCGTGCGCGAGTCCGTCGCCACGCACCAGCCCCTTGGCGTAGGCGGTGGCGTCGGCGCGCACCACCTCGTCGTCACGGTCCACGACGATGGCGATCCCCGGGAGCGCGGTGAGGACCGAGAGGACCTCGCCGGGGAGTCCCTCGTGGTCGACGTCCACCGTCTGCTCGACGCGCTGCTGGCGTTCCGAGAAGACGAACGCGCCGACCCCGACCACCCCGACGAGGAGTCCCAGGGCGGCCACGAGGACCAGGGTGAGTACTTCGGGCACGTGTGTCACACTACCGGCTCACCGGGGCGCCCCCACGTCGGTGGGGGCCGCCGGCCCACACCGGGCGCCAGCCGTCATGCGGCGTTCACGTCCCGTTCACCCGACGGTGGGCTGACGGCTGCCGGACAATGGTGTGATCTGGACTGGAGCCCCGCGACCGAGCGGGGTCGGAGCGAAAGAGACTGTATCCGTGCGTGAACTCTACCGTCAGGACCTCGCCCAGCTGGGCGACGAGCTCGAGCACATGAGCCGCAACGTGACACGTGCGATCGAGCGCGCCACCGACGCCCTCCGCGAGGGGGACCTGACGATGGCCGAACAGACCATCGACGCCGACGAGCGACTGGACGACGCCGCCCGCAACATCGACGAGATGTGCGTGTCCCTGCTGGCCCTCCAGGCACCGGTCGCCTCGGACCTGCGACTCATCCTCGCCGGTCTGCGCCTGTCGCAGACACTGGAGCGCCAGGGCGACCTGGCCCGTCACATCGCCCTCATCGCACGCTCGACGTACCCGAGTCACTCGATCACCGAGCTGGCCGCCCCCCAGATCACCCGCATGGGTGAGGCGGCGGTGAAGATGGCCCGGTTGACCCAGCAGCTCGTCGCGACCCAGGACCTCGCGCTGGCCGCGCAGGTCCAGGACGAGGACGACGTGCTCGACGACCTCCAGGTGGAGGTCCGGCGCATGATCACCGACGAGTCGAACGACTTCACCCGCGCCCAGGTCATCGACCTCACCCTCGCGGCACGCTTCCTCGAGCGGTTCGGGGACCACGCGGTCTCCGTGGCCCGGAGGGTGGCGTACATCGTCGAGGGCACGGCCGCCACGGAGGAGGGCTTCACGGGTCGTCTCTGACCCGCGCGGCCCCGCCCCGGGGTTGGCGCACCTCCTCACGGACAGGGGGACGCCCCCGGACCCTCTCGGGTCCGGGGGCGTCCGCGTCGTCCGGGGGCAGGCGTGCGGGGTCGGCGACCCCGGCTCACCTGCCCGGGATCACTTGCCCTGGTTGGCGACCGCGTCGATCTTCGCCTGGGCGTCGGGGTCCAGGTACGTCCCGCCCTTCTTGACGGGCTCGAGGGTCTCCTCGTCGAGCTCGTAGACCAGCGGGATGCCCGTGGGGATGTTGAGTCCGGCGATCTCGTCGTCGGAGATGTGGTCCAGGTGCTTGACGATGGCACGCAGCGAGTTGCCGTGGGCGGCGACGATGACCGTCTTGCCGGAACGGATCTCGGGGACGATCGCCTCCTCCCAGTAGGGCAACAGGCGCTCGAGGACGTCCTTGAGGCACTCGGTGCGGGGGATCGGCTCACCGGCGTAGCGGACGTCGGCATCCTGGGAGAACTCCGAGCCCAGCTCGATGGCCGGCGGCGGGACGTCGTAGGAACGACGCCACTGCATGAACTGCTCCTCGCCGTACTCCTCGCGGATCTCCTTCTTGTTCTTGCCCTGCAGGGCGCCGTAGTGACGCTCGTTGAGCCGCCAGTTGCGCTGGACCGGGATCCAGTGACGGTCGGCGGCGTCCAGTGCGAGGTTCGCGGTCATGATCGCGCGACGCAGGAGCGAGGTGAAGACCAGGTCCGGCAGGACCCCGGCCTCCTTGAGCAGCTCACCCCCGTGCACCGCCTCCGCGCGGCCCTTCTCGGACAGCGGCACGTCGACCCAGCCGGTGAACAGGTTCTTCGCATTCCATTCGCTCTCGCCGTGGCGGAGGAGCACCAATGTGTAGGTCATGCGCCCATTCTCACATCACCGGCAGGTCCCTGTCATGGGACCACCCCCGGGACCGCGGGGT
>NZ_CCXH01000069.1 GCF_000820725.1 Actinomyces polynesiensis
CATTCTCACATCACCGGCAGGTCCCTGTCATGGGACCACCCCCGGGACCGCGGGGTCCCGGGGGTGGTCACCGTCACGACCTCGTCGTGGTCAGTCGTTCTCCGCGTGGTACTGCTCCACCACGGGAGCCGGGATGCGGCCCCTGTCGGAGACCTCGATGCCCTTCTTCTGTGCCCAGGCCCGGATCTTCGCGGCCTCGGACGGAGCACTGCCGGAGGAGCTCCGACGACGACGCGTCGTGGTGCGTCCCCCCACCCGACGGGCGTGGGACTCCCACTTCGCGAAATCCTCGAGCAGGTCGGTCGCGTGCTCCTCGTTCAGGTCGATCTCGAACGCGACCCCATTCACTGAGAATGAGATCGTCCTGTCCGCGCTCGAACCGTCGATGTCATCCACGAGGACAACCTCGGTCTTCTTCATGTTTCCTCTCCCATCCTCACAGTGGAAACCACTTCGGAACAGAACGCTATCAGTGTTCCCAACCCGTGTCATCAGCAATAGGCGCCCACAGGAATGTCTCCCGCTGACATTGTCGAAAAATCACTGGAACACGTGTCCCACTTTGATCGATTCGATGCCATTGGCATTCCAACGCATTTACCCGTGGATTCGCTCCACTTCGTCCGTCCGCCCAAGAGCGGACCCCCGCCCGGCTCCCCGCGGAGGGGGCCCTCCCCCTGACCTGCGAATCAGGGTCCCTTCAGGGCATTCCCCGATGGCGCGGACGGGGAGGGGATGGAACGGTGGGTAATGGCCGGACGTGTTCCACTCCGGTTCGACCCGAGGAGGAGGTGTCATGGAGTTCCTCGCCCTGATCGGTTCGCTCGGGACCTCCCTCGGGGACTGGGTGGCCGGCGCGTCCACCTCCCACTGGTCTCTCCTGGTGCTCTTCCTCCTGTGCTGGGGGGACGGATTCTTTCCACCGCTGCCATCGGGCACATTGGTGTCTGCTCTCGGTGCTGCAGCCATTTCCTCGGGATCACCGGAACTCCTCGTGGCCGTCATGGCAATAGGGTCAACCGGTGCACTCGCAGGTGATCTGACAATGGTTGCAATCGGGCGTCGCATTTCCACACACGGAAATGGTCGCCTCTCCCGGCTCTCCGGCAGCGTCGTGTCCCGGGCGGAGTGCCACTGGACGGTGCTCCTGTCGACCTCCCGGTTCGTCCCCGTCCTCCGGGTCGCCGTCTTCCTGGCGGCGGGGGCGCGGCGCGTGCCCCTGGGTCGGGTGCTGCTCCTGGACGGCATCGCCGCCTCCACGTGGGCCTGCACCTACGCCCTGTCGGGCGCCCTGGGCGGCACCCTCAGCACACACCCACTGGTCGGCATGGCGATCGGGATCCTCGTCGGGCTGGTCGTCGGATCGCTGGTGGCCGCCCTCGCCCAGGTCCTCCAGCGCCCTGCGGCAGGGACCGTGGACGGGACAGGCGTCCCGTCCACGTCACAGGACCCACCCGTTCCACAGCGGTCCTCCGCGCCGTCCCCGCAGTCGGCCGGGACGTCCCAGCAGCCCGCAGCGGGTCTCCGTGGGACAGTGGCCCTCCCCCTCGACATGTAGTTGAAATCTGTACTACTCTGTGGCGACTGCCGGTCACGTCGACCGGCGCAGCCACGGACATCGGGGGCACACATGCAGTTCGGGATCTTCACCGTCAGTGACGAGACCACGGATCCGACCACCGGGCACACGCCCGACGACGCCGAACGCATCGCGGCAACCCTGACGATCGCCCGTCACGCCGAGGAAGTGGGACTGGACGTGTTCGCCCTGGGCGAACACCACAACCCGCCCTTCTTCAGTTCCTCCCCGACGACCACCCTGGCCCGCATCGCCGCCGCGACGACCACGCTGCACCTGTCGACCTCGACCACCCTCATCACCACCAATGACCCGGTGAAGATCGCCGAGGACTACGCCATGCTCCAGTACATGTCGGATGGGCGGGTCGACATGATGATGGGCCGCGGCAACACGGGCCCCGTCTACCCCTGGTTCGGCAAGGACATCCGCGAGGGGATCCCCCTCGCCGTGGAGAACTACGCCCTCCTGCGCCGCCTGTGGGACGAGGAGGTCGTGACCTGGGAGGGCCGCCACCGCACCCCCCTGCGTGGCTTCACCTCCACACCCCGCCCGCTCGACGGCATCCCACCCTTCGTCTGGCACGGGTCCATCCGCTCCCCGGAGATCGCCGAGCAGGCGGCCTACTACGGGGACGGTTTCTTCCACAACCACATCTTCTGGCCGGCCGAGCACACCCGCCGCATGGTCGCCCTCTACCGCGAGCGCTACGAGCACCACGGGCACGGACCCGCCGCGAACGCCGTCGTCGGACTGGGGGGACAGGTCTTCATGCGTCACCGCTCCCAGGACGCGGTGGCGGAGTTCCGCCCCTACTTCGACAACGCCCCCGTCTACGGCCACGGACCCTCCCTGGAGGAGTTCACCGAGATGACCCCCCTCACCGTCGGGTCCCCCCAGCAGGTCATCGACCGCACCCTGGGCTTCCGGGAGTACGTCGGCGACTACCAGCGCCAGCTCTTCCTCATGGACCACGCGGGGCTCCCCCTGAAGACGGTCCTCGAACAGCTCGACCTCCTCGGTGGGGAGGTCGTGCCCGTCCTGCGACACGAGTTCGAGTCGCTGCGCGCGCCGGGGGTCCCCTCAGATCCGCCCACCCACGAGTCCATGCTGCGCCGACGCGACGGGGAGGGTGCCACGAGCAGGATCACGACCGAGCTCGCGCGGGCCGGGCGGGTGCTCGAGGAGGTCCGCCTCGCACGGGGGGACCGCACGGGGCGCCCCCCCGGGGATCCCTCCACGCCCACGGCCGATCACTCCACCGTCGGCGCCTCCACCGCGGACTCCTCCACACCCTCGGACGTCACGTCCCCGGACGGGGCCGACGACGTGTCACTGACCGGGACCACGCCGGGGACCCCCACGGGCACGCGGGAGGACCCAGGCGCCGCGAACGCCGACTCCTTCGGCCCCCGCCCGGTCTCCCCCACCCAGGACTCCGTCACCGGGGCCTCCTTCTACCCGCTCGCCCCCAGTGACGAGGACGCCGTGGACCACGCGGACACCCTCATCCGGTTGACGGAGGCGCGATGAGCGCGGTGGGGAGCACCCCGGAGGAGCCACTGCGGATCGTCGTCGTCAACGCCGGCCTGTCCTCGGAATCGGCCACGGCACGGCTCGGTCACGCCCTCGTGCGTTCCCTCCGGGACCACGCCACCCGCCGCGCCCTGTCCGTTGAGGTCACCGTCGTCGACCTGCGTCCACTCGCGCGCGCCGTCGCCGACGCCCTCACCACCGGATTCGCGCCGCCCGACCTGCAGACGGCCCTCGACTCGGTGGGCGCGGCCGACGGCGTCATCGCCCTGACCCCCGTCTACCGCGCCTCCTTCTCGGGACTGTTCAAGTCGTTCTTCGACGTCGTGGACGAGGACGCCTGCGGGGCGACGCCCGTCCTCCTGGGGGCGACGGGTGGAACCCCCGCCACGCCCTCGTCACGGAGACCGCGCTGAGGCCCCTCTTCACCTACCTCCACGCCCCCACGGTGACGACGGCGGTGTACGCCGCGACGGAGGACTGGGGGGCGAGCGCCGCCGACTCCGACGGATCGGGTGGGACGCGTCTGGGCACGAGGATCCGCCGCGCCACCTCGGAGCTGCTCGACATGGTGGCCCCCGCCCCGACGACGGGACCGCGGGTGGTCCCCCGCCCCGGCAGCGGCGACACCCCCGCGACGGCGGACCCGGGGACGTCCTCGGAGGCGGGGACGTACCCGGGGTTCGTCGACTTCGAGACGCTCCTGCACGGCGGTGGGGAGCGGTGAGCCGGGGCAGCGCCGCACGGGCACGGGCGTGGGAGGCCTACTTCACGACCACGTCGCGGCTGGCCGACAGGCTCGAGCGCCGGCTCAAGGCCGGGTGCTCGCTCAGCCTCCCCGAGTACAACGTCCTCCTCCAGGTGCAGCGCGCGGGGTCGGGGGGCATCCGCCCCTCGGCCCTCGCCCACGAGGTCGTCTTCAGCCCCTCACGCCTCACCCACACCCTCGACAGGTTGGGCAGGCGCGGGCTGCTGGAGCGGCGCGCCTGCGACACGGACGGCCGTGGGGGTCAGGTGCACCTGACACCGGCGGGACGCTCGGTGTTCGACGAGGCCGCCCGCGTGCACCGTGCGCTCGTGCGCGACCTGGTGCTCGACGACCTCGAGCCCGGGGAGGACGAGGTCCTCGAGCGCGTCTTCACGCGGATCGCCCGGCGTCTCGACGAGGACTCCTGAGGGGCACCCGGGGACGCCGGGCGGTCCGCGGGCTGCTCAGAGACCCGAGACGGTCCCCTCGATGACGTTGTCGGCGAGGGCCGACTCGGCGTCGCGACCGAGGCGGATGCCGCGGATGATCGCCACGACACCACTGACCACCAGGGCCGCACCGGTGAAGATGACCAGCCAGACCGCGGACCAGCCGGGGACCGCGAGGACGGTCACGCCGGCGAGGATCGAGATGATCCCGAAGGCGATGGCCCAGCCCTGCGAGGCCGCGGAGCCGGACTCGACGAGGGCCAGGATGCCCTCCACGATCCAGGCGATGCCGACGATGAAGCCGATGACCACGGCGAGCGTCGCTGCTGCCATCGCGGAGTTGCGGAGCATGAACACGCCGCCCACGATGAAGAGGATGCCGAACATCAGGTCGAGCACCCGCAGGCCCGCCGAGAGTCCGGGGGTGGACAGGGCCAGGAGGACACGGGCGACGCCGGAGATCAGGAAGTAGATGCCGAGCAGCACGGCCGCGACCTGGAGGGACTTGGTCGGCCAAATGAGCAGGAGTGCACCGATGATGATGGCCGCGGAGCCCGCGACGAGGATCGTCGACCGCACGGCATGCAGGACCGAGCTGGTCACTCTCGAGGCATCGAGACGCAGGGAGTCGAAGGGGGTGGTTGGCGTGGACATGTGTCCTCCCGAGGATGCAGTGCAGGCCCTTCACCTGGCGGGTGCCGGAGGGTCCGGTCCCAGCGTAGACGGCTCACGGCTCCCGCGGCACTCCCCCACCGGGGGGCGGACCGGTGTGACACGGTTGTCCCTCACGACCCGCCTCCCGGCCCGGCGGTCGGACCCACGGCGTGACCGGTTCGCCGGGGGAGGAACGCACGTCGTAGCGTGGGGGCATGGACCCCGCAGGTGAGGCGCGCACCCCCGCCCTCCGCTTCCTCTCGGCCGTGCTCCTGTCGGGCCTGACGGCGGGGGCAACCGGCTGGTTCTTCGTGCGACTGCTCCACCTGCTGGAACACCTCGCCTACGGCCTGGGTGAGGGCACGTTCCTCGCCGCGGTCGTCTCCACCGACCCCCGCAGACGGGTGGCCGTCCTGGCCCTGGCCGGGCTCATCGGCGGGGTGTCCTGGTTCCTCATCCGCCGCCACGGTCGGGGCATCGTCTCCGTCACCGATGCGGTGGCGGGGTGGCGCATGCCGCTGGTGACGACATTCCTGCACTCCACCACCCAGGTCGTCATCGTCGGTCTGGGTGCCTCGATCGGCCGGGAGGTCGCGCCCCGGGAGATGAGTGCCGCCCTGTCGGGCGCCCTCGCCGACCGTCTCGGCCTCACCGCCGCCGACCGCCGCACGGTCGTGGCCTGCGGGGCGGGTGCCGGCCTGGCCGCGGTCTACTCCATCCCACTGTCCGGGGCGGTCTTCGCCCTGGAGGTCCTCCTGGTGAACCTCGGCCCGCGCTCGGTGTGGCCGGCACTGGCCACCTCCGGTGTCGCCGTGCTCGTCGCGGACGGCTGGCAGCGGCCGGAGCCGTTCTACACGGTGCCGGACCTCCGCGCGACCGCCTCGCTGCTGGTGTGGGCGGTGGTCATGGGGCCGTTCCTCGGAGCCCTCGGGCACCTCTTCCACCGTGCGGTGCGCCGCTTCGAGGTCGACCGCCCGACCGGCGCGAGCCTCCTCCTCACGATGCCGCTGGGATTCACCGTGGTCGGACTGGTCTCGGTGTGGGTGCCCAGCGTCCTGGGCAACGGACAGTCCACCGCCCAGACGGCCTTCGACGCGACAGCACTCGCGCCGTTGGTGGTGGTGGTGCTCGCCCGGGCCGTGGCCACACTCCTGACGATCCGCTCCGGAGCCTGGGGTGGCACCCTGACCCCCGGCATCGCCCTGGGTGCCGGCCTGGGCGCCCTCTCCGGCCTCGCGTGGTCGATGATGTGGCCGGGCACGCAGGTCGCGGCCTTCGCACTCATCGGTGCCGCGACCTTCCTCGGGACCTCGATGCGGGCCCCCTTCACGGCGCTGGTCCTCGTCCTCGAGCTCACCCAGCAGGGGGTGCAGGTCCTCGTGCCCGCCCTCCTGGCACTGGCCGGCGCGGTGGCGGCGTCCGCCTGGGTCGAGGGGCGCCTCTCCGCGCCGTCCGCGCGCCGCGGGAGCCGCTGAACGCGGACGTGGACGGGACCGGACCGGGCCGGGTTCCCGCCCGACCGGCACGTCACCGCCGCCACCTCCCGGGCGCGCCACCGAGTCCCTGGCCCGTCGCGACCGCGGGCCCGTGGGTCGGGCCGGCGCGGTCAACAGCAACCGGTGGAGACGTTCCCCTCCTCGAAGTCCGCCCGGGCACGCCAGAACTGGCGCTCCGTCATCGGCTCGTGGTCGGGGTGCTCACGGGCATGACGCTCCACGTAGCGGTCGTAGGCCGACTCCCCCGTGAAGTCACGCCACAGCCGACGCGCCTCCCGCAGGTACCCGCGCGGGGACTCCTGGGGGCCGTGCCACCGTGCGCTCCTGTCCGCGCCCGGCCCCGGGCCGTCGACCCCCGGACCCGGTCCTCGTACCGGCCCTCGCTCCACCTCCCCCGTACGGGCAGCCGCACGCAGGTCCGGCACCGGGCGCACGGCGGCGCCGCCCTCGTCCACGGCAGGGACGGGAGCGGCACCGCTGGTGCGCGAGGAGGACACCTCAGTGCCCACCGCGGTGCTCCGGGTGACCGGGGACCAGGGCTGGGTCCCCGACCACCGCGTACTCCCGGGCCAGTTCCTTGTCGAGCTTCGAGGCGATGAGCGTCGAGGGCGCGAAGAAGTTCGACTCCCGGAACGGGTCCTCCGAGGTGGTCGTGTCACCCGTGCGCAGGGTGCGCACCACCCGCAGTGCGGCGCAGACGACCACGAAGGCCACCGCGACGAGGAACACGACCGAGAGCGTGCCCTGGATGGCGGTGTTGCGCACGATCGCCTCCTGCACGGCGACCTCCTCGGCGTCGGTGAGGGTGGGAAGGAGTGCGCGCGCGTCCCGCCACTGCTGCCAGTACCCGATGTTGGGATCCGTGGAGAAGATCTTCTGCCACGAGGCCGTGAAGGTCACCGCGGTGTCGAAGAGGAAGGGCACCAGCGGGATCCACACGTACTTCACGTACCCCTTGCGCACCACCATGACCGTGACCACCAGCAGGGCGACGGCCGCGATCAGCTGGTTGGCGATGCCGAACAGCGGGTAGAGCGTCTGGATGCCACCACGCGGGTCCGTGACACCCATCAGCAGCAGCGAACCCCACGAGGCGACCACGACCGCGGTGGACAACCACGCCCCGACCCTCCAGGAGGGGTCCTTGAACTTCGGCAGGGCGTTGCCCAGCGCGTCGGAGAGCTGGAAGCGCGCCACGCGGGTCACCGCGTCGACGGCGGAGAGGATGAAGAGGGCCTCGAACATGATGGCGAAGTGGTACCAGAAGCCCATCATCGCCCGGCCGCCGCCGATCTGGTGGAGGATGTGGGCCATCGAGACCGCCAGGGTCGGGGCACCGCCGGTGCGCGAGACGATGGAGGGCTCGCCCATGTCCTCGGCGACCTGCCTGAGCGCGTCGGCGCCCTCGAAGGTTGTCGGGTTGCCCTGGTCGTCCCAGGACTCCCACCGCGGCATGATGCTGTTGCCGTGGACGTCGGTGACACCCAGGTTCTGCACGGCGGCGGAGGTGATCTCCTCACGGTCCGTCGTGGTCTCGGTGACGGAGGTGCCGGCCAACTTGTCGACGGTGGCGGACGAGGTGTTCATGGCGAAGTACACGCCCTGGTTCAGGGAGACGGCCGCGGCGAGCGCCATGATGGCCACGAAGGACTCCATGAGCATGCCGCCGTAGCCGATCATGCGGACCTGGGACTCCTTCTGGATCATCTTCGGGGAGGTGCCGGAGGCGACCATGGCGTGCATGCCCGACAGCGCCCCGCAGGCGATGGTGATGAAGAGGAAGGGGAAGAGGGTGCCCGCGAAGACAGGGCCGTCGGTGTTGGAGGCGAACTCGGTGACGGCGGGCATCTCGACGATGGGTCGCACGATGATGATGCCGAGCGCCAGGACGACGATGGTGCCGACCTTCATGAAGGTGGAGAGGTAGTCACGCGGGGTCAGCAGCACCCACACGGGCAGGACGGCGGCGAAGAAGCCGTAGACGATCATGGCCCACACGAGGGTCGTGGGCGAGAGGTGCAGGTACTGGCCGAAGGAGGACTCCGCGACCCAGCGGCCCGCGATGATGACGATGACCAGCGCGGTGCACCCGGCGACGGAGACCTGGGTGATCCTCCCGGGCTGGACGTAGCGCAGCCACAGGCCCATGACGACGGCGATCGGGATGGTGCAGCCCACGGAGAAGACGCCCCACGGGGAGGCGGCGAGGGCGTTGACGCAGACCATGGCGAGGACGGCCAGGACGATCATCAGCATGACGAAGACGACGACGGTGGCGACGGTGCCACCGATCCGGCCGATCTCGTCGGTGGCCATCTGGCCGAGTGAGCGCCCGCCGCGACGCATGGAGAAGAAGAGGACCAGCATGTCCTGGACCGCGCCGGCCACGCACACCCCGATGATGATCCACAGGGTGCCGGGCAGGTAGCCCATCTGGGCGGCCAGGACGGGGCCGACCAGTGGACCGGCGCCCGCGATGGCGGCGAAGTGGTGGCCGTAGAGGACGACCCGGTTGGTGGGGTCGAAGTCCTTGCCGTTGTTGATGCGCTCGGCCGGTGTGGCGTTGCGGTCGTCGGGTCGCATGATCGTGCGCTGGATGAACAGCGCGTAGAAGCGGTAGGCGATGGAGTAGGTGCACACCGCGGTCACGACGAACCAGATCGCGTTGACCTCCTCGCCGCGGACGATGGCCAGCATCGTCCAGCCGAGGACGCCGAGCAGGGTGATCACCACCCACAGGGCGATCTTCGCGGGCGTCCACCTGGTGTGCGGCTTGACGCCGACGGGCACGCCCTTCTCGTTGCGGATGACGAGTTGCTCCTCCTCGGGGGTGAAGGAGGGCAACTCCTGGACGGGTGTCTCAGCCATGGGGGACTCGCTCTGTGTCGTGGACCGGGATGGGGACCACCCCGCAGCGACATCGCCCCGGGGCCGTCCCTGCCACTGTAGGTGCGACTCGGGGACCGGATCTGGGACTCGTGACCCGTTTTCGTGGATGTTCCCGGGCGCCACCAAGTGCCCCCGCCTCCGGCCCCGGGGAAGCCCCCGCCCGGCCCCGCACCCGTGGGGTGGGGCACCCGGTCCCCGGCCGGAACGGTCCCTCCGCCCGGTCCCGACCGGAGCCGACCCGCCGCGCAGCTCAGCCCAGGACCCGGTCGAGCTCCCGCCCGATCGGCGCGCCACCACCCACCACGTCCAGGGTCCGGCGCACCGAGCGGCGGTCCGTCACGAGCGCGGCCAGCACCGCGGCGACGTCCCCCCGCGGCACCGGCTCGGAGGTCGCCCCCGGCTCGAGCGGTTCCCCGATCCTGACCAGCCCGGTCGGTGCCTCGAAGGAGAGTCGCCCCGGCCTGAGGATCGTCCAGTCCAGGGAGGTCGCCCGCAGGTCGGCATCCGCCTCACGCTTGGCGTGGACGTAGGCGCGCCAGGACTCGTCGGCGTCCGGACCCGGATCGCGGTCGACCATGGCCGAGACCTGCAGGAAGCGACGCACCCCGACGAGGGCGGCCGCCCGCTGGGCGAGGACCGAGCCCCCCAGGTCCACCGTGAGCTTGCGGGCCGGGCCGGACCCCGGACCGGCGCCGGCGGAGAAGACGATCGCGTCGACACCCGCGACCGCGTCCCCGAGCTGTTCCGCAGTGGCCTCCTCGATGTCGAGGTGGACGGGCACACCGCCCGCGGACTCGATGTCCTGCGCCTGGCCGGGGTTGCGCACGATCCCGAGCACGCGGGAGCCGCCCCCGGAGAGGAGACGGGTCAGCGCCAGTGCGATGTGCCCGTGGCCCCCGACGATCGCGATCGAGGGTTGGTCGGTGCGGAGGTCGGACATGGCGCGACCTCAGCGCCCGACCAGCGAGGACACCCGGTCCAGTCCGGCGACCTCCTCGGAGGTCAGCGTGAGGTCGACGGACGCCAGGAGCGGGGCGACCTGTGCGACGGTGCGCGCAGAGGCGATCGGCGCCACGACTGTGGGCTGCAGGGCGAGCCAGCGCAGTGCCACCGAGGCGGGCTGCACGGAGTGGACGGCCGCGACCTGGCGCAGCAGCTCGACGACGGCGAAGGCTTCGGGTGAGGCGTAGCCCTTGACGGTGTCGGAGCGGGCGCCCGAGATGTCCGCATCGGAGTGGTACTTCCCGGTGAGCAGCCCGGCAGCCAGGGACCAGTACGGCATGACGCCCAGGTGGTACTTCTCCGCGGAGGCGCGCAGGTTGTCCTCGAAGTCGGTGCGGTGGACCAGGTTGTAGTGGGGCTGCAGCGCGACGGGACGCTCCACGCCCTGCTCGTCGGCCGCCTCGATCCATGCGCGGATCGCCTCGGCGGAGAAGTTGGACAGGCCGACGTGGCGGACCTTCCCGTCCTTCTGCAGGGCTGCGAAGGCGGCCACGGACTCCTCGACGGGGGTCTTCGGGTCCTCCTGGTGGGCGTAGTAGAGGTCGATGTGGTCGGTCCTCAACCGCGACAGGGAGGCATTGGCCGCGCGGGTGACGTTGTCGGGGGCCAGGCCGGGGAACAGCGGGTGCTGGGCGACCTTGGTGGCCACCACCACGTCGTCGCGCCTACCGCGCCGGGTCAGCCACTCACCGATGATCGTCTCCGACTCCCCGCCCTGGTTGCCGGGCACCCAGGCCGAGTAGACGTCGGCGGTGTCGATGAAGTTCCCGCCCCCCTCCACGAACGCGTCCAGGACGACGTGGGACTCGTCCCGGTCCGAGGTCCACCCGAAGGTGTTGCCTCCCAGGCACAGGGGTGTGACGTCGAGGTCCGAGGTTCCGATCTTCGCCATGGTGTCTCCTTCTCAGCAGCATGTGTGGCGCCCGCAGGCGCACGTCCAGCGTAGGGCGGGTCGTCGGCGGGCGCTCCCCGGGACGGGCTGCTCAGGCGCCCGCCGCCTCCAGGGCCGCGTCGATGTCGGCCACCAGGTCCTCGACGTCCTCCAGGCCCACGGACAGTCTCACGATCCCCTCGGGCACGGCCCACCGGGCGCCCTGCTTGACCGCGTGCGTCATGACGGGCGGGTACTCGATGAGGGACTCCGCGGCACCCAGCGAGACCGCCAGGGAGAACACGTGGGTGGACTCCGCCACCCTGCGTGCCGTCGCCCCGTCTGCCACCTCGAAGGAGAGGACCCCGCCGGACGCCCGCATCTGGCGGGCCGCCAGGTCGTGGCCCGGGTCCTCCGCCAACCCCGGGTAGTGCACGGCACGCACCGCCGGGTGGTCGCGCAGGTGCTCGGCCAGGGCGAGGGCGGAGGCACTGTGCCGCTCCATCCGCACCGCGAGGGTCTTGAGCCCACGGTGGGCGAGGTGGGCGTCGCGCGGTGACTGGACAGAGCCGACGGCGCTCTGGAGGAAGCGGAGCTCCTGGGCCACCTCTCCCGTCCCCGTCCAGCCCCCGTCGGCGCCGCTCCCACCGGGCCGGTCGGGCAGGCGCAGGCCCTCGGCCACCACCACGGCCCCGCCGATGAGGTCGGAGTGCCCCCCGACGTACTTGGTCGTCGAGTGCACGACGAGGTCGGCCCCCTGGGCCAGGGGGTGCTGGAGGTAGGGGGAGGCGAAGGTGTTGTCGACGACCAGCAGCGCGCCCCCACGGTGGGCCGCGTCCGCGAGCGCGGCGATGTCGAAGACCTCCAGGAGGGGGTTCGAGGGCGTCTCCACCCACACCAGACGGGACCCGTTCCTGCGCACCGTCCGCTCCACCGCCTCCACGTCCGCGGGATCGACGGCTGTGGCCCGCAGACCCTCGGCCGGTCGCACCACGGTGAAGAGGCGGTAGGTGCCCCCGTAGACGTCGTCACCGAAGGAGACGTGGTCCCCGGGGCGGGTGAGGACCCGCACCAGGGTGTCCTCCGCGCTCATGCCCGAGGGGAAGGCGAGGGCGGCTCCACCACCTTCCAGGTCGGCCAGGGCCGCCTCGAAGGCGTCACGGGTGGGGTTCGCGCCGCGCCCGTACTCGTAGCCGCCCCGCAGCGTCTCGACCCCGTCCTGGACGTGGGTGGAGGCGATGTGCAGGGGTGGGACCACGTCTCCGGTCCCCGGGTCGGGGTCGTGCCCGACGTGGACCGCGCGGGTGGAGAACCCGTGCCCCGGGTTCGTGCTGGTCTCGGGCGTGGGTGCCATGTCCGTCCTCTCGCTCCGCCGCGCCGGGCGGAGGGGCCTCGCGGTCGTGTCTGTCGGGTGTGCGCAGTCCCCGTGGGGGACTCGTCGTGTCTCCTGCGGTGCCCCAGCTGTTCCAAGGATGGCGCTGTCTGCGTCACGATGCCCGTCCGTGTCACGGGAAGGTGGGTTCCCGGCGCTCCCCGGTCCGCGTCCGCCGGGGTGGGCCGTCCCCTCAGCTCGGGTCGAGCGGAGGTGCGCCGCCCTCGTCGCCGTGTTGGGCGAGCGGGTCGAGGACGCGCCGCAGGAAGCGCCGGGTGCGCTCCTCGCGGGGGTGGACGAGGACGTCGCCGGGGCGCCCCTCCTCGACGATGACCCCGCCGTCGAGGAAGGCGACGTGGTCGGCGACCTCCCGGGCGAAGGCGATCTCGTGGGTGACGACCACCATGGTCCATCCCTCCCCCGCGAGGTCGAGCATGACCTGGAGGACCTCGCCGACGGTCTCGGGGTCCAGCGCGGAGGTCGGCTCGTCGAAGAGCAGGAGGTCCGGGTGGAGGGCGAGCGCGCGGGCGATGCCCACCCGCTGCTGCTGGCCGCCGGAGAGCTGGGCGGGGTGGCGGTCCTCCAGGCCCTCCAGACCGACGCGGGCCAGGAGCGCGCGCCCCTCCTCCTCGGCCTCGGCACGGGGGCGGCCCTGGGCGTGGACCGGTCCCTCGGTGACGTTCTCCAGGGCCGTGCGGTGCGGGAAGAGGTTGTGGGCCTGGAAGACCATCCCGGAGCGGGCACGCAGCGCGGCGAGGTCCCGGCGGTTCGGGTGGGCGGCGTAGTCCACACTGGCCCCGTCGATGGTGACGGTCCCGGACTCGGGGACCTCCAGGGCGTTGAGGGAGCGCAGGAATGTCGTCTTCCCGGACCCCGAGGGTCCGATGAGGACCGTGACCGATCCCTTCCCCGCCTGCAGGGAGACCCCGCGCAGGACGTGTTTCTCCCCGAAGGACTTGTGCAGGTCCACGACGTCGAGCAGTGGCACGGTCCCTCCTCCCGGTTCAGGCGACACCGCGCTCGAGGCGGTGCTCGAGACGCAGCTGGACGGCGGACAGGACGGTGCAGATCACCCAGTAGTACAGGGCGGCCAGCGAGTACAGCGCGAGGAACTCGTACGTCGGGGCCGCGATGTTCTGGGCCTGGCGCAGGAGTTCCACCACCATGATCGAGGACGCCAGTGAGGTGTCCTTGACCAGGGAGATGAAGGTGTTGGACAGGGGAGGCACCGCCACGCGCGCCGCCTGGGGCAGGATCACGCGGCTGAGGGTGGCGGAGCGGGACAGGCCGATGGTCTGGGCCGCCTCCCACTGCCCGCGCGGGACGGAGAGGATGGCGGCACGGATCGCCTCGGCCGCGTAGCCCGCCACGTTGAGGGAGAAGGCGATGACGGCCGAGGGGAACGGGTCGATCACCAGCCCCAGGCTGGGCAGCGCGTAGAAGATGATGAAGAGCTGGACGAGCAGGGGCGTGCCGCGGATGACGGAGATGAACACCCGCGCCGCCCCCCGCAGGACGACGGTGTGCGAGATGCGCGCCAGTGCGACGCCCAGGGCGAGCACCAGGCCGATGGCGAAGGAGATCAGGGCCAGGGGGATCGTCCCCGTCAGCGCCCCCCGCGCGAGCGGCAGCAGGGAGTCCAGCAGCAGCTGCCGGGTGGAGTCATCCACGAGGGCGCCTCACTTCGTCTGCGCAGACGAGATGTCCGTGCCGAAGTACTTCTCCCCCAGGGAGGCCAGGGTGCCGTCGGCACGCAGCTCGTCGAGTGCCCCGTTGACGGCGTCGAGCAGGCCGGAGTCCTTGCGCAGGGCGAAGGCCTGGGAGACGGACTGGTCGGGGAGCTGGAAGGCGACCTTCACCGAGTCGTCGGAGGTCTGGGCGAGGTAGCCGAGCACGGCGAGGTTGTCGTTGAAGGTGAGGTCCACGCGTCCGTCCTTGAGGGCGGAGACCGCCTCCGTGAAGCCGTCCACCGGCACGACGGTCGCCCCGGAGTCCGTGGCGAGCTCGGCCCAGTTGGAGGTGGCCGACTGTGCGGAGGTCTTGCCCGTGACATCCTCGAGGGAGGTGATGGAGGAGTCGTCGGAGCGGACCACGGCGACGGGGATGGAGACCGAGTAGGGGTCGGAGAGGTCGTACTTCGCGGTGCGCTCGTCGTTGATCGTGACCTCGTTGGCGATGATGTCGTAACGCCCGGCCTCCAGGCCGGCGAAGATCGCGTCCCACTTGACCTCGGAGAACTCCGGGGTCACGCCGAGCTTCTGGGCGACGGCGGTGACGACCTCCACGTCGTAGCCGGTGAGGTCACCGGAGGAGGTGTCGTGGTAGGTGAAGGGGGCGTAGGTGCCCTCGGTGCCCACGCGCAGCACCCCGGAGGCCTGGAGCTCGGCCAGGGCGTCGGCGCCCGCGGACCGGGAGCCGGACTGGTCGCCGGAGGCGCCACCGGAGGTGGAACCCGTCCCGGAGGAGCAGGCGGACAGGGCGGTGGCGGACAGGGCCAGGGTGGCGAGGGCGGCGGCGATGAGTCGGGTCTTCATGGTCATGTCGCCCCACGCCAGGGGCGGGCCGCGCCGTCGCCCACCGGTGACTGCCTGACGGGACTTCGTGACACG